>CANQLT010000182.1 GCA_947624775.1 uncultured Monoglobus sp. | reverse complement strand
GCGGGGTGAGCATAGATGAGCTATATTCTGTTTCTTAAACTGATAGAAGCGGGTAAGACTTTCGGCCTTGCCGAAAAAGCCGACGTAATGTACGCGCTGAACCGCCTGACAGACGAGCAGTACACCGAAGTAATCGGTAAGCTGAATTAACTGCTGAGCGATGCGCGCACCGCATAGTCATTCAAAAACAGCTATGCGGTGCTTATCGCCGCCCGAATATTTATTTTAATAACACAAGCTCAAAAACTTTTCCACCACGACATACGCAGAGACGCTTTGATGGCCTTGCGGTATCTTATAATTTATAAAACCGTTATATTTAGAACAGCATCATTTTTAAGTAAGTTGTAATATTATTTATCATCATTTTGTATTGCCGTTTTATCTCCCTTCATGTCCCAATGAGTGATTTCAACTAACTTTTCCGTAAAATTATCATATACAACTAAATAACATCCCGATTCTTCTTTTATTTGTTCCGCGCCATTATACCGCAAGCTGTGCGCAATCTTATTGTTTGCGGATTGCCTGAACTCAAAGGTATTGTTTTTCAGTTTAACACTTTTTTCCCAACATAAATCATTGGCAACATAATCCAAGTTTCCGTTCTTAAAAATATATAGACTGTTATCCGATATATTATTGGGGTCCGTTTTCCATTTATCTAATGTATCGCTGCAATCTTTTAAAATCTTATCAGAATTATTCACCGTCATAAGAGCAACCGTATATCCCTCACGCTCAAGCTTTCCAAAATACTCCGAAATATCGGATTCATTTTTAAGTTTGTCGTCATCTATTTGACCACGGATGTATTTGCCTTGCATTTCCCATGACTTGTATTCACTTTGACCCCGCCGATCCGGAAGATCAAATCTTTCTAATATTTCCTCGGCAAGCTTATCTGTATATTTAACGCTTCCGTAGTAATTCAAATGTCCGTATATATCCGCATAATCTTGAGAAAAATCCAATCCCATTTTAGAATACCATTCGTCACCGTTAAAATTGATTAACTCCACGTTATATTCATCTGCTATTTCCCGTGTTCTATTATACTTTTTCCAGAAATCATCTTTAGATGAAAAATCTGTGGCCGGCGCCTTAACCAACAGAATCGGAATATCTTTTTTACGGCAAAGCTCCATGATTTTCCGCAAATACTCTTCAATTTTGGGGGGCAGCGGTTTTGTGGATGTTATGTTGTGGGTATTTCCTCTTTTAGCGTCATGAGCTCTGTTGGTATTGACCCTGAATCCCTTATAATATCTCCATTCCGGGGTGTCATAATATTGTCCAAAGTCTTTAGACTCAAGCTCGGTATATCTGGAATGCCAAATCCTATAATCAAATAAATAATCGGAAAAAGAATTCTCCTGACAGGAAACCTTAAGCGCTTTATACCTCGTTATCGGATCACGCATACCGAATGTACCGGTAATTATTTGGGCATTGTCACTGTAGTTAGTTTCATATGTGGAAGAAAATATGTCAAGCACGACCAATTTCGGCTTTTGTGTTTTAATGGCCTCCAACAAACAGTAGTATGTATTCCAATATAGCTGGTTGCTTCCGGCAAGAATATATGATGCTATTCCGTATGAATCATACAACTCTTGGGTATTGATATTTACAAATGTATGACTGGTACCCATAAGCAACACGTCAACAGAATTCTTTTTTTGTCGATATAAGTATTTCATTTGTGTAACGCCGTCATCATTTTTGAATGAAAGAACCGAATAAACCGCATTAAAAGCCGTTAAAAATACTATAACTGATATGATCACTTTACTGAGCCGCGCGGCATTATTTTTTATCCAATCCTTCATAGCAGTTTCACTCCTTTTCTAAAACTGAAAATATATAAACTCCCGTGCGTTATATTCTTTTCCATACATTCCGAATACTAATATTGCCAAGAATAGAAAAATGAATATAAGCATCTGAAAACCCCAATTTTGCTTTCCGACAAGTATATCAATACTTTCATCTGTCTTATATTTGATATAATCCACGGCGAATATAATTAAAATTGCCACAAAAAGGATATTCATTTGTAAAGTGTTTAATCCTAATTTATATATGGAATCATTTGTCAAGTTCCAAAAATCAAATTGGGTCAACATTCTGCCGATATATCCAAATGCATCATGTATAGTGGCTGAACGGAAAAAAATCCATGCGAAAGCCACAAGCAAAAATGTGAACAGACGTTGTCCCAATCTAAAGCTGAAGCAATCTGTTTTGAATGAAAATTTTTTATAAAAATTCTGTCGAAAAGAAGCTGTAATATCTCCAATCACCTGATATAAACCGTGCAGACCTCCCCATACAACATATGTCCATGCCGCGCCATGCCAAATTCCGCTGACAAGAAATGTCACCATTAAATTAAAACCCTTTCGTAATTTCGAGCAACGATTTCCTCCGAGCGGAATATACACATAATCACGAAACCATGTGCTTAAAGAGATGTGCCATCTTCTCCAGAAATCACGTATGGAAGAAGCGAAATACGGAGCTTTGAAATTCTCCGTCAAACGAAAACCAAGTTGGGCAACGTAGAGGC
>CANQLT010000181.1 GCA_947624775.1 uncultured Monoglobus sp. | reverse complement strand
AGCCATGCTCCGCCTGTGGGCCACAGACCCGCCGTGGCGTTGTCTATCGGCTGAGTACCGCGCCACAGGTCAAAGTTGTGGTGCATTACCCACGGGTCGCTGGGCTGATATGTCTCGCAGTTTCCTATTCCGTACTGATAATCGGCGGTAATACTTCCGCTCTGAGCCAGATCCTTGAACGTGTCAATGAGAGTTTTTTCGCTCTCGCCTATATTAAGAGGCTGAGCCGCCCAGTAGTTCATCTCGGTATTGATGTTTATCGTGTATTTTCCGTTCCAGCCCGCGGTCATGGCGGCGTTCCACTTTCCTGTCAGATTAAGGGGCTGGCTCTCCTGTATCTCGATATCATCACCGCTTGCGGCGCGTCCGTCGCGAGCGCCCGAAAGCAGCAGATATTTGCCGTAATTGAACTCAAGTATTGCCAGCTTGTAATCGCCGTCAGCGTACGTGGTTTTCACTCCTGCGGAGTTTGCGGTGGACGAATCCTTGCCGGAGCCCGTCAGATAACCGGACTCGCCGTTTATGTCCTTGCGCACTCTCTTCTCGGTGGGAGTGTCAGTGTACTCGTAGCCCTCTTTATTGTCTATTGTCAGACTTGATTTTGAGTACTGCTCCGTAAAATCGGCGAGATGACGCTCTTTTATCTGCTCATAATTTCTCTTTTGAACATTCGCGGAATATCTGTCACAGTCACGGCCGGGCTTGGAGTTGTCAAGATTCAGATAATCAACATAATTCGTTGCGCCCACAACATAAACCGTGGCGCTTTTGCCGCCGTTTACCGAGACAGTCTTGTTATCCTCGCTTACCGAAAACGCTCCGTCTCCCTCAAGTATCATTCTCGCCTCAAAGGTTATAGCGTTCAGTCGTGAGGGCTGTCCGTTGTTAGAATTTCCGTTTCTGACACTCGCGGTCAGTTTAACCTCTTTGTCACTTATCTTTGTATACTTTGCAACATCATTATGGTATGTGTGCAGTTCGGCGCTCATATTGAGCTCGCCGTCGGTTTCAACATGGGTCGCCACCGTCTGATCGGGATAGCTCGCAAAGCTCTCGCGCTTATAGTGCTTGCCTCCCAGATCATACTCAACCGTCACAATACCGGTTTTCATATCAAGGCTTTTGGTGTAGTTCTCCGCGTCCTTGTAGCTCTGGCCGAAATCAAGATATACCTCGGCGAAAGACTTATACGCTCTCTGACCCGTAGGGGTGCCCAGGAATTTCGCCTCGACCATGCTGTGGAGATTCCATCTGTCCTGAACGGCCGACTGCTCCTTGGCGTTGTTTATGCCGAGCGCCATATTTGAAATGCTCTTGTTCGCGTAGCCGGGGAACCGGGCTCTGAAAGCATCATCGCCCACGATCGCGTCGGCCGAGCCTATCTCGGCGGGTGTGCCGTCAGCGTTCGCGCCGCGGAAATATCTCCAGCCGCCGTCATTGCTGCCGCCGGTTTGATTTTGGGTGGTTATTGTCTTGGCGTTTGTCGTTCCGTCAACGGTCGTAACCTTGTTACCGTTTTCATCGACCAGCTCTCCATAGGGCGAGCCATCCCAGCAGGTGTCCTCGTTTATTTGTATAACGTCCTTGTCGATTCCTCCGGCTACCATTGCCGCCATGCGGCCGTTGCCGATTGGATAGAAGTGGGTCCAGAGATATTCGGAATATGCCCAGCCGGTGAAAAAAGTGCCTTTCGCCTCGTACGGCTTTTGAATATCGTTTCCGTCTCTGTCCTTCGCGTTTGATTTTTTGTCGGCATTGGGGTCGATCTTCGCGGCGTTTTCATAAACGCCGTCGCGCGCGAGCACTTCGTCGATGGTAGTATCGGTCCACATGGTGGTCTCGGGATCGAAGTTTACTGCCGCTGTTTCAGCCGCGGCATAGTCAACGCTTTCGGTCTCGGCAAAAACCGCGGGAGCCGCCGTCAGAACCATAGCCGCCGACAGAGCAGAGGCCAACAATCTTTTTAACATAAAAGTTCCTCCTAACGTAGTGATTAGAGAACGTAGTGATTAGTAATTAGCAAATAGTGATTAGGATACCCCTCTCAGTCAGCTTCGCTGACAGCATTAAGGAAGCTCTTGGTCAAAATTGCAAGCAATTTTGAAAGATAGCTTTGAACCCGCAAGCAAGCTTGCTGATTATCCCCAAGGGGCGAGCCTGACGGGCGGCAGATTGCCGCCCCATGAGCCGTAATACGCACGAAATTCATCAAATCCGTAGGGGCGGATATTATCCGCCCGTTTTGCCTCCTCCCGGGAGGATGTGGATGCGGCCGGAGCCGCGAAGCGGGTTCGTGGCAACAACGTATTCCGATTTTTCGAATAAACGAGGCCACAAATCATTAATATGAGCGGACATGTGCGGCTTGCCGCAGACGGAGGTGGGAACTTGTCAATCATACGCTCCGCTAAATCACCGAATTTATATTTTTATGCTTATATTTTACATTATATTTTCAGGCTCAAAAAGTGCCAGTTAATATCAATTTTTATGGGGCCAGAGATTTTTTTGATAAAATAAAAAGCGGGAGGCTATCCCAATGTCATTAAGTTAAGAAAGAGAGCAAAGAACCAAGTTCAGAAAAAGGACTTGGTTCTTTTTTTGAAATATTT
>CANQLT010000180.1 GCA_947624775.1 uncultured Monoglobus sp. | reverse complement strand
GTCACCTCCCTTCTTTAAAAAGATAGGGAAGGCTGTAACCGCTCTACTTTACCCGATATTAAATTTATCAAGCATCCATATATATAATACCATACTTCAACAATATTTTCAAATTAAGAATCTGTTACAAAAATCGCTATTCCCTACATTCCCACCTTCGTCTTTCCGCTTTCGCGGAAATCCACCTCCTGCCGGGGGTGAGGGAAACGGGCGGATGATATCCGCCCCTACAGGGTGGCGGTGGTAGATGTTGGGTATAGCAAAAGAGGAATCCCGAAGGATTCCTCTTTTTGCGTTGCAAGATCAGTCGGTTAGGGAAACCCCTCTCAGTCACCTTCGGTGACAGCTCTCCCCAAGGAGCGAGCCTGACCCACCTCCGTCAGGCTGAGCCTGACACCTCCTCCCGGGAGGAGGCAAGCGGGCGGATGATATCCGCCCTTACGGGACGCCGGGGTCGTCGTCCCCTACGGCCGTGGTGTTTGAAATGTCGTAGGGGCGGACGACCTCGGCCGCCCGTGGTGTGGGCAAATGTTGGGCCATAGCAAAAGAGGAATCCCGAAGGATTCCTCTTTTTGAGTTAAGAATTACTCATTATCTGGTGCAAATTTGAAACCGTAGAACCTTGCATCACCGGTAGCATTGGTATACAAAATATATTTTTGACCTTTTTCAAGTGTTGCATCCATAAATGCCAGCTGATGGTTACTAGTGCTAATTGTATTTCCCTTTGCTACAACCTGTGTACCGTCTTCTTTGGCAATAATTATCTCCTTATTGTTCTTTATAAGAAGTACAAGTGCCGAAAGCTTGCCGCTGCGTTTGGGCGTAAACTTAATGTATGTTGATCCAGCAGCTGTTGCCTCCCAAGAAGTACCGCTTGTATGCTTAGCTTTCAAGTGTATACCTGTTAATTTTTGCTCACTTTTGGTACCGGATGTCACATGAGTAAATGTTTTTCTTCCCAAGCTGAGGTCAGCGTCATCCCAAACACTTCCGTTTTTGCTCTGATCAGCAGTAATCTTAGCAGGCTCACTCGATGCTTCTGGATCAGCCGATGCTTCTGGATCAGCTATAGTTGTACCAAGCTCTGCGGTAATGTACTGATCATCATAAAGCTGATAACTCTGATCGTACGTTGTTAATGTCTGATCCTGAGGGAGCAGATACTCAACGGGTGCTATCGAAGGTGCCGCACTGGGAGCCTCTGAGGGCTCTGATGACTCTTCGGGCGCTGCCGATGTGTCAGGTTCTGCCGATGTGTCAGGCTCTGCAGATGTTTCGGGAGCCGGAGATGTCTCGGGATTAGCCGATGTTTCGGGTTCTGCCGATGCCTCGGGTACATAATCTTCGATCTTGATTACCGCGAGAGCGATAAGGTCGGGAGCCATACCATTATTAGGCGAATACTTGAATGTATATTTGCCGGCTTTGATATAACCGTCGGTTACACATGAGTAGTTATACACGTTATTATTAGTACCGCCGGCGCCTTTAGTATCTTTACCGAGCAATGCACTTTGTGTAGGAGTGCCTACAAAACTGTTTTTGAGCCCATCAGAAGCACCCAAAACACCAATATAAGTAAGCGAGAACTGAACGTTGTTCTGAGAGCCTGTTCCGAGTGCGTCAAACTCATATTTTCCATCCTCGGGAATGGAAATTTCTGTTGTAACATAATCGTTATCCGTTCTCATATTTCCATATTTCTTGGTCGCAATAGCTGAGAAATCAGAACCAAAGATGGATTGAAGTCTCTCATCATAAGCTTCGGTAGGCTCATCTAAACCTACATCCCAGTTACCTACAGATCCATTCTTAGTAATAGTATCATCTGCATAAGTTATAGCTTTGCCGCCTACGATATCATCGGGTGCAACAGTTTCTACAGCCTCGGGCTCTTCCGAAGCCTCGGGTCCTCCTGACGCCTCGGGTTCGCTCGAAGTTGTGGGCTCATCCGAAGCGGCGGGTTCTGCCGATGTGCCGGGGCCGGGTTCTGTTGACTCGTCGGGAGCGGGCTCGATTTCATCAGCTGTATATTCGGCCATGCAGAGCTGGAGCGTTGTGCCTTTCGCCCAAACAACATACTCTTTGCCGGCTTCAAGCTTGAATGTCTGCTTACCAAAATTGTAATCGCCATCCGTGCTTGCCATAGTAAGGTCGCCTGCTATTTTATCTTTAGAGCCAGCCAATGAAACATATACGTCCTTGTTGTCTGCGGCGTTATAGCCGTTGCTGCCTTTCTGTCTTCTGTAGTACAGAGTCAGAGTGCCGTCTTTCTTGGGTGTTACAACCAGAGCCGCGCTGTCATTGTTAACCGTGCCGTGAGGATTGGTCGCGTCGGGTTCAGCAGCAACTCTTACCTGCATTGACTTCTTTGACGTAGCATTTGTCAAAGTGGGCTGATTAAACTCATAGCCGCCGTTCTTAGAATCGCCGAGGTCGGTTTGGATCAGAACGCTGTCATCGTTGATGAGGATCGTGCCGTTCTTGATATAATCCGAATTGCCAAACGCTTTCTCCGCGTTAAACGGACCGTTTACAACGGGCAGAGGCGTCTCCTCGGGCTCTGTCGATTCAACGGGAGCGGGCTCTGTCGATTCAACGGGAGCGGGTTCGGTCGATTCAACGGGAG
>CANQLT010000179.1 GCA_947624775.1 uncultured Monoglobus sp. | reverse complement strand
GCTCTGTCGATTCAACGGGAGCGGGCTCTGTCGATTCAACGGGAGCGGGTTCGGTCGATTCAACGGGAGCGGGCTCTGTCGATTCAACGGGAGCGGGTTCGGTCGATTCAACGGGAGCGGGCTCTGTCGATGTATCGGGAGCGGGCTCTGTTGACTCAACGGGAGCGGGCTCAGTCGATGTGCCGGGGCCGGGCTCAACCTCTGAAGGTGTTACTACTACCGAGAAATCGGTAACCGTTACCTGAACCTTGCCGCTGTCGGCGTTGCCGCCGCCGGGTGTTTGCAGGAGATATATGCCGTCCTTCGCGGTGATGGGATAATCCTTCGCCAGGTCTGCATATGTCTGGGTCACGGTTTTGTTTACGGTAGTTCCGTTGCTTACCGTGTAAGTAATCGTGCCGTTGTCATAATCCAAAACGGCGTTGAGCGTGTACTCTGTGCCGGAAACGAATACCGGATTGGCTTTATCGCTGTTCTTAGCACTGGCGTCCGCGCTTGTGGGATATGTTACCTCGAACTTATCCGAATGTCTCATAAGCGAGCGGAGATTATTGCCAAGTCTGACAAAACCAAAGTCGCCGCCGAGAGAATCATACTTGAGTTTTACGGTAAACTCAACCTTGCCCGAATTGATATCCTCTGTGGGATGGAATATCAGGTTGTTCTGACCGGTTGCTGTGTCAAGAATCGTGATAGTCTTGGTCTCGGGGTCAACCACAAATCCGTCACCTGTGCCTTCCGAGGCAACGTGAGCGGTAACTTTGCCCTGCTTGCTCTCGAATAAGGTCGGGTTGCCATTGGCGTTTGCAGCATCAAATGTGGTTTCCTCTGTAATAGCACCGAACATGTCTTCCAATGTAACATTATCAACTACAACAGGCTCAGCTGTGGGCTGTGTCGATTCAACGGGGCCGGGCTGTGTTGATTCAACGGGGCCGGGCTGTGTTGATTCAACGGGGCCGGGCTGAGTTGTCTCATCGGGGCCGGGCTGTGTTGTCTCATCGGGGCCGGGCTGTGTTGTCTCGTCGGGGCCGGGCTGAGTTGTCTCAACGGGGCCGGGCTGTGTTGATTCAACGGGGCCGGGCTGTGTTGACTCGCCGGGGCCGGGCTCAACTCCGCCGTCCTCGTAGGTGATATTGATCGTTACGTCATTGGCGGGCATCGTGAAGCTGAGGTTATCCTTAGAAACTTCTACCTGCTCGGATGTAACTGTCTTAACGGTCTTGCCGGCAACAGGAACGATAGTAATAACCTGTCCTGCCTTGGCCTTCGCAGTCTTGATATTCTCGGGAGCCTGAGTTACCTCGGGAGCCGGAGTGGTAACGGGAGCAGTTGTCTCGGTAGCACCGGGAACCTCTGTTGTCTCGGGAGCGGGCTCAGTCGAAGCGGTGAACTCAACCTTCTTAAAGGTACCCTTTGAACCACTAACGAAGGGATAGTATTCAACGCCGGGCTGAGCTTCAACAGTATATGTGTAGTCAGCCTTTTCAGCGGGTTTCTTATTGGCATCGTCAACGAGCAGATCGGGAGCCGATCCGTCCTTCGCAGCAAGGAGAACAGCTTCCTTACCGCCGTTAACTGTCATGGTAACCGCAAGAGTACCGGCCTTTGCAACCGTGATCTTAAGAGCAGTACCAACTACGGGAGGATGGTCAACGCCAGCGCCTGCAACGCTCTGGCCGTTATCGTCAACAGCGCCGTAGTAGCGCGGATTTTGGTCAGCAGTGCCGACCTTATTGTCAGTACCCCAAGTTGCTTCTGTAGTGATATAGGTAGTCTCAACGCCGTCCGCGTTATTAGCCTTCTTCTCAGCGAACTGAGGCAGAGGATCAACGGTCAGATCACCGATAGTCTTGGCTTCAGGATCATGAACGCCGGCGATAGACGAGCTGATGTCAGCGGCAGTAATATCCCATGTAGCATCCGCAGCAGCAGCCGCTATAGCGGGCTCTACAACGATACCTGCTACCCACATATCGCCACCGGCGGTAACGTAGTAAATACCGGCGGGAACATTTTCAAATACCGAAACAGTTGATTTATCTGTCGGATTTGAAGTTGAAGTAGGAGCAATATCCGTGGCGCCCTTTGTCTTACCGAGAGCGAAGGGTCTCGAAGCGTTTGTATCGGAGTAAACAGTTACTGTGGAATCAACGGCCAGATTAATAGCGATAGTTTCCTGAGCCTGCTTTACTCTGAGGCAGTTGTTATATTCAACACCGTCGATCGTGGACTTACCCTTGTTGGTCTGGTATCTGTTGCCGTCGGGAGAATAGATCTTGTTGCCGTCAAGCAGAGTACCTGCGGGTATAGCATTATGACCGGCGCCGTCGTCTACAGCAAGAGCCGAGAAGTTATCGGATACAAATGTGTATTTTTCTGTAATGGGAGCCGGAGTAGCCTCGGGCTCGGGCTCTGTTGAAGCCTCAGCTTCGGGAGCTTTTGAAGCCTCAGTCGCGGGAGCCTGTGTGGGCTCTGCGGGTTTTTCTGTTTCGGTTGCGGGAGCGTCGGCTACTTTGATGTCGCCGCCGCCGATAAGGGTAACGGTGTACTCGGCAGCTTCGGAGGAAGGACCGGGAGTAGCAACTGTGCCGGAAGTAGGACCGGGTGTACCTTCTGTACCGGAAGTAGGACCGGGTGTACCTTCTGTACCGGAGGTAGGACCGGGAGTTACATCTGTGCCGGAGGTAGGACCGGG
>CANQLT010000178.1 GCA_947624775.1 uncultured Monoglobus sp. | reverse complement strand
TTTCGGTGTCTTTCTTTCTGCATAAATCTTTTTTATATTTTTTTCATTTTCCTATTGACTTTTTATTTGCAGGCTTAATAATTCATCCCCGACTACGAGTTTTTAAGACATTTTTCGATTTCCGCGACGATGGCGTCCTGCTCGGGCACCATGCCGCCGGTCCTGCCGTAGAAGTAAACGGGCTTTTTGCCGTTTACCGAGAGGCGCACGTCCTCTACCATCTGGCCCATGCTCATCTCAACGCTGAGGAAGCACTTGGCCGTTTCAGCGCGCTTCGCGAATACCTTTTCGGGGAACGGCCACAGGGTTATCGGGCGTATCAGTCCCGCCTTTATGCCCTTGGCTCTCGCCGCCTCGACCGCCGACATCGCCACTCTGGCAATAGTGCCGTAGGCCGCGATTATAACGTCGGCATCCTCGGTCTGGATCTCCTCGTATAGAGCCTCGGTCGCCCTTATTTTGTCGTATCTCTTCTCGCGCTCTATGCACAAATTCTCAAGCTCCTCGGGCGTGAGGTAGAGGGAGTTGATTATGTTCTTTTTGCGCTTCATGCCCGTGCCCGTAGTCGCCCAGGGTTTTTCGGGAAGAGTCGCGGGGTCGATCGGGTCTTTGAACTCGACGGGCTCCATCATCTGGCCCAGCATGCCGTCGCCCATTATCATCGCGGGCATTCTGTACTCGTCCGCCTTATCAAACGCGCGGGATGTCATATCGGCCAGCTCCTGCACCGACGAGGGCGCGAACACCAGCAGGTGATAGTCGCCGTGGCCGCCGCCCTTGGTGGCCTGGAAATAGTCAGACTGCGCCGGCTGGATACCGCCGAGGCCGGGGCCTCCGCGCACAATGTTTACCACGAGGCAGGGCAGATCGGCGCCCGCTATGTATGAGATACCCTCCTGCTTGAGGCTGATTCCGGGGCTTGAGGACGAGGTCATAACTCTCGCTCCCGCTCCCGCGGCGCCGTATACCATGTTTATCGCAGCGACCTCGCTCTCAGCCTGGAGGAAGGTCCCGCCGTTTTTCTGCATCTTTTTTGCCATATAGGCGGCAAGCTCGGTCTGGGGAGTTATCGGATAGCCGAAGAAAAATCTGCATCCGCAGCGCATTGCCGCCTCCGCCAAGGCCTCGTTGCCTTTCATCAATACTTTTGCCATTTTTTGCTTGCTCCTTTCAAAGCCTTATATACTCTACTTCTCTATCGTTATAACACAATCCGGACATATGGTGGCGCAGAACGCGCAGCCTATACACTTGTCCGGCTCGGTTATTTTGGCGGGGCGGTAGCCCTTGTCGTTAAGGGTCTCGGTGTCCGTCACAATTATTTTCTTGGGACAGACCGACGTGCACAGTCCGCAGCCCTTGCACCGCTCCTTGTTTATCGTAACCTTTGCCATTTATTCTCCTTCTTTCCGTTTAGATTTGGTTTTTATTTGCTGAATCCCGGACCCACAAACAGATCTATCGGGAATACTTCACTGTTTAACTTCGGGGGCTCTCCGATTTTTTCAAGAGTGCCACGGCTCACGCAGGTGCATACAAGCGGCAGCCCGACTTTTTTTGAAAATTCCTCTGCCAGTTTCTCGCCGCGCAGGATAACGCCCTCGTCGGTATATCCCATCAAATGCGTGTTGTTGACTATGCCCGTGAACTCAAGGCGAGACGCGCCGAGAATATCCGAGAATATCTCAAAGGCTCCGCCGATGTCCTGCGTCAGCATGCGGCGCTCATTGAGCACGAAAAACATGTCGTAGTCCTCGCGCGCAAAATGTTCGCGGTATACTCCAAGCGGCACCGCGCCGTCATCATCTCCGCCCGCGTCGAAAATAATATACTTTGATTTGTCGTCAAAAGCGCGCATTATCTCGGGCGGCAGCGTGGGCGTCTCGATATTCGAGTTGGCAAAGCCGGGCGCTATGACCTCGATGCCACGGCTTTTTAAATACTCCTCCGCGTCCTTTGTGCGGTAGTAGGGATTCACTATATCAAAGTCGATCATCAGCACGTCTTTGCCCGCCTCGCGGAGCTTTAAGGCATAGTTCAGCGCAAACTCGGTCTTGCCGCTGCCGAAGTGTCCCGTCACTATCGTTATTCTTTTAAGTCCGTCAAGCATGCTCATGTTGTTTCTCCGTGTTCACCGCTGTCCGCGCGGCTCTTTATCTCTGTCACCGTGAAGGCCGACTGCACATTTCTGAAAAACAGCTTTACTATCAAAAAGCCTATCAAAAGCGCCGCCGCCGCGCCGATAAGCGCCATAAAATCGCGCCGCGTCAGTATAAAGCCAAGCACCGCGCCGACGACCAGCAGCACCGCCATCAGGCCGTAGCCTATCGCGGCGTACCGCAGAACTTTTTTGGTGTCCTCGTACAGCGTCACAACGTCGCCCTTTCTGAGGCCCAAGCCCTCGCCGTCCACAGCGTCGACTATGACAGCGCTCGAGGGGCAGCCCTTGCAGCTGACGCAGTTGCCGCCGCACGCCGACTCGCGGTCGACCCTGACTTTTATGCCCTCCGCTCCCGCGGAAACCACATAACCCGTTTGCTCCATAGGTATATTTCACCTCGTAAATTCGGATTTATTCACAATTGATTATTATAATATATTTTTCGATTTATGTCAATAGAAAGTGCACGTCAATCTAATTTATTAACAAAGTTGTAACATTGATCAAAGCAAGGAAAAAGTGCAGAAATTCAGTGAGATTGT
>CANQLT010000177.1 GCA_947624775.1 uncultured Monoglobus sp. | reverse complement strand
GGGAGGCCCCTACCACCGCTGACGCGGTCCCCCTCCCCCACCTTACGGTAGGGGAGGCAAGCGGGCGGCCGAGGTCGTCCGCCCCTACGGCGCTTTACACACTATGGTCGTAGGGAACGACGACCCCGGCGTCCCGCGGGCGAATATTATCCGCCCGTTATGCCTCCCCAAGGGGCGAGGCGAAAACAGCAAATACTTCTTGCATTAATATAACATTTGTGCTATAATCGACTTTGGCGGTTTTCCGCCCGAATAATTTTTGAACGGAGAATTTTTTATGGCATTTATATTCAAAAAAGAGATACCGTCGGCCGAGCACCTGAAAGAGATACTGCCGGTACCCGAAGGCTGCGCGAAGATGCGCGAGAAAAAGCTCAAGGAGATCGAGGACGTGCTGGCCGGCAGAGACGACCGTCTGCTGCTTATAATCGGCCCCTGCTCGGCGGACAACGAGAACTCGGTTTGCGAGTACATATCCCGTCTGGCGGAGCTTCAGGAAAAGGTCAGCGACAAGATATTGTTCGTGCCGCGCATCTACACCAACAAGCCCAGAACCACCGGAGAGGGCTACAAGGGCATGATGCACCAGCCCGACCCGGGCGAGGCGCCCGACGCGTTTCAGGGCATAAAGGCCATACGACATATGCACATCCGCGCCATGCGCGAATCGGGCATGATCGCGGCGGACGAAATGCTGTATCCGGGCAACCATCCCTATCTTGACGACATATTGGGCTATGTTGCGATCGGCGCCCGCTCGGTCGAGGACCAGCAGCACCGTCTGGTCTCAAGCGGCGTTGACCTGCCGGTGGGAATGAAAAACGGCACCGGCGGCGACATCGGGGTTATGCTCAACGCGATATACGCGGCACAGCACGGCCACGACTTTATCTACCGCACCCACGAAGTCGCTACAAAGGGCAATCCCTACGCCCACGCGGTCCTGCGCGGCGGCATAGACGAGCTTGGCCGAAACGTGCCGAATTACCACTATGAGGATCTGCTGCGCATAGCCGAGGAATACGACAGCAGGGGATTTGAAAACCCCGCTATTATCATAGACACAAACCACAACAACTCGGCGAAAAAGCATAAACAGCAGCCGCGGATCGCCTCGGAGGTGCTGCACAGCATGACCTACGAGCCGCTGCTCAAAAAAATGATCAAGGGTTTTATGGTCGAGAGCTACCTTGAGGACGGCTGCCAGCCCATCGGCGGCGACATGGTCTACGGCAAGTCGATTACAGACCCGTGCATTGGCTGGGCCGAGACCGAAAAAATGGTATACAAAATAGCAGACATGATTTAGGCTGACATATCAAGCGAATAGCTGAGAAACACCGCACCCAAATCGGGCGCGGTGTTTTTATATTACGCTGTCTTGTTCGGTTCGCGTTTCGCCGTTTCAA
The DNA here is from genome assembly GCA_947624775.1 of uncultured Monoglobus sp. GTDB lineage: Bacteria > Bacillota > Clostridia > Monoglobales > Monoglobaceae > Monoglobus. The sequence goes on along the minus strand of CANQLT010000177.1, from coordinate 1,494 downwards.
TGTTATTTTAACGCTCGTATGTTCGGCTCCGCTTTTAAGTTTAGTTTATCGGCGTTATCTTGCCCTGGATCACATATCTGTCGTCGTTGTAGCCGGTGCAGGTCACCAAGGTGGCGATATTGTCGTTGGTCGTCATAGGCACATCTGCCGCAACCTCGGACTTTGCCCAAAGCCTCTGCAAAAATCCCGCATATGTTGGCTCCGAATCAAAATTGATCGTGTAGGCCTCAGCTGCCGAAACCTCAGGATACGCCGCGAAAACGTCGATCCTGTAATCCTTATTCGCCGTCATGTAGTATATCACCGGATGCTCGCGCAGATACGCGGGGTCCGAATAGTTCTGAAGAGAGGCGAACATCGAGCCGTTTTTCATATTGTGACCGTATATCACGGTATTGGCGTCGGTCATGTCGGGATTATTCAGCGCATCCATAAATATGGCGCCCGACGAGTTCTTCTGGTCATTATAAAGGTGTTTCAGATAATATGAGTTGTCATCGCTTTGAACGACCGGATAGTTTATCGCGGTGCCGGGGCTGTAGAGCCAGCCTACCGCCTCGGCGTTCATCTGCTTTAAGAGCTCAAAGTTCACATCTATCGGAGCGCCGGAGCCGTCGCCGGGGGCCGTGAAATCATCGGCCGCCGACAGCGTTACCAGATTCAGTGCCAAGTCGTTATATGCTTTTTCTCCAACCTTGTACTGATGCTCTATTCTGATGATCTGCGCGATCGAAACCGCACATGCCAGCGCGCACAGAACCGCGATACATTTTAATATTTTATTTTTCATAATTTGCATCCTCCTGTCTATGAACGCTGATCTTCACTTTTGTCGTTTGACTTCTTGAATGCCCAGGCCGCTCCAAGAGCAAGGCTCATGGCGAGCATGATCCAAAGTCCGGGTCTGTCCTCATCACCTGTTTTCGGCGTTTCTCCCTGCTCCGGGCCTGTGCGGTACTGGTGCATCGAATCTGTGCCGCTGCCGGACGCGGACGCGTTTTCAAACGTCTCGACATTTTCCTCGGTGCTGCTCGCCTGCGCGATCTCCTCGCTCGGTATTTCCGGAGTGTCGCCTCCTCCGTCATCTTCAGGCGTTCCGAAATCACTGGGCGGTATTGGAGGCATGGGCTCATCACTGGGCGCCGGTGTTTCGGTCGGCGCGGGCGTCTCGGTGGGTGCTGTCGTTGCCTCGGGCGTCGGCGCGGGTGTTGTCACCGCGGTGGGAGCCGGAGTCGGATTTGTTCCGAATGAAGGTGTACCGGATATAAACGGCAGTGACGGTGTGGGTGTGCGTCTCGGCGGAGCCGGCGTAGGCGTCGGCGTCTCGGTGGGCGCGGGCGCCTCGGTCACAATAGGTGTGGATGTCGGCGCCTCGGTTACTACCGGTGTAGGCGTCGGTGCCTCCGTTACTATCGGTGTGGGCGTAGGCTGAGACGGTATATACGGTGTGGGCGTCGGTGTGGGCGCCTCGGTCACCACAGGTGTCAGCGTCGG
>CANQLT010000176.1 GCA_947624775.1 uncultured Monoglobus sp. | reverse complement strand
TGTCACCCTTATTAAGTATATCATGTTTTTGGATTGTTTGGGTTACAATTTTATTTCAAAATTAGATTGACGTGTTAGAAAGTGCGCCGCGCACGTAAATTTTATTTTTTGGAAATTTGGTCGCCGAATATCGCCGTCGGCGTCTCGCCCGAGATTATGGTTTCGGCTATCGGGATCTCGGTCACTATATCGTCTCCGCTTTTGCGGACAGGCAGATTGACGCCCATCTCGGCAGTGATCTTAACACAGATAAAGTGCCGCGTCTGGTTTATGCCCGCCGACTCGAATTTGTCCTCAAAATCAATCTGTATGTTTTCGTCGGTCATAACTTTGATTTTTACCGGGAACCCGAGGGCAGAATAAAACGAGTCCGAAAACATTGACATTATGGGCACATACACATCCACGCTGTTGATGTTGTCTATCCTGCTCTGCACATCTTTGGCGAGGCTTGACTTAAATTGATTCAATCCCGCGTAGTTGACCGATATGCTTTTTATGTTGCCGCCGCTGTCCGCAGTTTTGTTTATGAAGTCGTCGTAATCGGCGCCGCCTTTTGCCACAGCTTCGGCCGCCGCGTCGCTGCACTCGCGCAGCACAATGCTGTTTAAATTCGACAGCGCCATATCGGTCAGCAGCGGATACAGCCGCTTCTCGATATTCGCCCACAAAAAGCACAGCGCACCCAGCGCGAGCAAAACAAAAGCAAATATTTTGAGCCGCCGCCCTATCTTCTTCAGATCCCGGGGCGGTCGGCTTTTATGTATAGTATGTCCTCTTTTGCCTCCGAACCTCCACCTAAATCTCCTCAGCCGTTTTTTCATAATAATCACCCGATATATAATACGCGGTTTCAACTATTTTGTTAAAATGTCGCCTGACGCGCGACAGATTTTTTGAAAAACCTGCTATAATGTATAATGTAAAAACTTTTGGTGAGTTTTTACATAAATAAGGACGGAGCCGCTTCCGCTTTGCCGGCTCCGTCCTTTCTTGACATATTTATCTTGCGGTGATATAATTTTACGCGTACATTTTATAATAATTGTAAATTAAACGAATGGAGGCACGGGCATGAAAGACAAAAAGGCTTTATCCGTCGCGATGATCCTGGCGGCCGCGACAGGCTGGGGTCTTATCGGCGTGTTTTCGCGGCCGCTTGACGCGCGCGGACTGAACCCGATACAGATAACGTTTACCAGAAGTCTGATCACAGCCGCGCTGATGGGGCTGTTTCTTTTGATAAAAGACCGCTCGCTGCTCAAAGTGCGCATCCGCGACTTTTGGATGTTTTTGGGCAGCGGCCTTTTGAGCATAGTGTTTTTTAACGTTTGTTATTTTCTGACGATTGAGCGCACGACCCTGGCCGCAGCCTCGGTGCTGCTCTACACCGCGCCATGCTTTGTCATGCTGATGTCCGCCGTGTTTTTCGGGGAGAAGATCACGGCACAAAAGATAATCGCTCTGGTCCCCGCTTTCGCAGGCTGCGCGTTGGCAAGCGGGTTCACCGGCGGTCAAATCGGTGCTTTCGCGCTTATGACCGGAATAGGCTCCGGTCTCGGCTATGCTCTATACAGCATATTCGGCAAGGCCGCGCTTCGCAAATATTCGCAGTTTACTATCATATTTTATACCTTCGCCGTAGCCTCGCTGGGACTGTTGCCTTTTTCGGGCCTGCCGCATATCGCCTCGGTTATCGCGGGCGGAGGCGCGCCCGCCGCACTGGGTCTGGGCGTGTTTTCAACGTTTTTGCCGTTTGTTCTGTACACAGGCGGTCTCGCCACTATCGACGCGGGCAAGGCGTCGGTACTGGCGTTCGCTGAACCTATGGTCGCCGCGGTAGCGGGCATCCTTATTTTTCACGAATCCCTGACAATAAAAAACGCGGCCGGCATCATATTGATCTTCGCCGCGATAGTGTTGCTTAATACCAACGTAGGGACTAGGGATTAGGGACTAGGTACTAGGAACCCCTCTCAGTCAACGTAGTGATTAGCGATTAGCGAATAGTTCCCCCCCTCAGTCGGGCTTTGCCCGACAGCTCCCCCGAGGGGGCGCCTATTTTTTGCCTCCTCCCGGGAGGAGGTGGCGGCGATGAAATCGCCGTCGGAGGTGGGAACGTAGGGATTAGTGATTAGAAAATAGTGATTAGAAAAAAGAACCAATGCCGAGGGGTCGGCATTGGTTCTTTTGGTTGTTTTATCTCTCTGGGTTTTTGTATCTTATGAGCATCACTGCGGTTTCGGCGCGGGTTATGTCGGATGTGGGTCTTATGGTGTTGTCCTCGTATCCGCTTATTATCTCCTTGCCGCAGGCCCAGGCCATGGCCGCCTGCGCGTATTCCGAAACATTGCCGCTGTCGGCGAATGTCGAGATGTCCGCGCTCGCGCTTACATCCTCTCCCAGCTGTTTTGAGTATCTCCAGAGTATTGCCGCTGTTTGCTCGCGGGTCACCGCGTCATTAGGGCCGAAGGTTCCGTCTCCGTAGCCCTCGATCACTCCTGTCTTGGTTCCCCACGTTACGGCCGAGGCATAGTACTCGTTTAGGCCAACGTCGAAGTATATAGGCTCCGCTGCGGAATTCGCGCCGTCCAGTCTGTTCAGTATGCAGACGAACATTCCGCGGGTCAATGTGTCGTTCGGCGCAAACATTGTGTCGCTCTCGCCTAACATAAGTCCCAGGCTGTATATCTCCGAAACCGCCTGATAGTACCAGTCATTCGGATTCACGTCGGTGAACGGCAGGCCGCTGCCGATAGCGGGCGCCAATGTCGGCACGGATGTCGGCTGTTCTGGGCTTGCGGTTCCCGAAACATCGGGAGCTTCCGTTGCCGTGGCGGACGCGCCTCCGGTCGAGAATCCGGAATTTCCTATCGTTCCTCCTCCGCCGTAGCTCGGCCTTGATGTGTGAGTCGGCGCGGCTGTGGGCTCGGTCGTCGGTTCCGTTGTAGGCGCGATCGTAGGTTCTGTTATAGGAGCATTTGTCGGCTCTGTTGTGGGAGCGTTAGTCGGTTCCGTTATAGGA
>CANQLT010000175.1 GCA_947624775.1 uncultured Monoglobus sp. | reverse complement strand
TGACCTACAAGATGTACGGCGCCGACCACCCCATGAGCCCCGACGACCACTATCAGGACTTGAAGAGAATAATCTCGGCTCTGGGCGGCAAGGCTAAGCGCATAACGGTTATCATGCCGATGATGTACGAGGGCAGACAGCACAGAAGGATCGCCCGCGAGTCTCTGGACGCGGCGATGATGCTTCAGGAGCTGACGAATATGGGAGTGGATAACTTTATCACGTTCGACGCTCACGATTCGAGAGTTCAGAACGCGATACCGCTAAAGAGCTTCGAGAACGTCCGCCCCACGTATCAGATGATAAAGGCGTGCCTTAAATACAACTCGGATATTATCCTAAAGCCCGACGAAACGCTTATCGTGTCGCCCGACGAGGGAGCGATGGGCAGATGTATGTACTATTCGTCGGTACTGAGCATGGACCTTGTTATGTTCTACAAGCGCCGCGACTACTCAAGAGTGGTAAACGGCAAGAACCCGATCGTGGCCCATCAGTTTTTGGGAAAAGACATAAACGACAAAAACGTTATCGTGGTTGACGATATGATCGCCTCGGGCGAGTCGCTGCTGGACGTTGCCAAGGAACTCAAAAAGCGCCACGCGAAACGGGTTATTGTGTTCTCGTCCTTCGGCCTTTTCACAGAGGGAGTCGAGAAGTTCAACAAGGCGTACGCCGAGGGTCTGATCGACGCGGTGTTCACCACAAACACAGTCTACAGACGCCCCGAGCTCAAGGACTGCGAGTGGTACCACGAGGTCGATATGTCGAAGTTTATCGGCCTTATCATCAGACAGCTTAACGGCGACTGCTCGATCAGCGAGTTGCTCACGCCGATGAAGAAGATCAACAGAATTCTGGAAAAATATAAATCCGGAGAGACGGTATAGCATGAATAATTTGAATAGTTCCGCCGCGTCGGGAGCTTCGGCTCCCGCGCGGCAGAGAGATTTTATGGCGCGGGTCCTGGAGCTTAACCGTATGAGGGAGGTTCCGCCCGCGGCGTTTGTTGAGACCTACGGCTGCCAGCAGAACGTCAGCGATTCCGAAAAGCTCTCGGGAATGCTGCGTGACATGGGCTACAGACTTGTAGATTCCGCGGAGGGCGCGGACCTTGTGATATTCAATACCTGCGCCGTGCGCGAGAACGCCGAGCTTAAGGTGTTTGGAAACCTCGGCGCGCTTAAACACAACAAGCGCAGGAACCCCGATATGCTCATAGGTGTTTGCGGCTGCATGATACAGCAGAAGCATATCGCCGAGACTATCAGGAAAAAATACAAGCATGTGGATATGGTGTTCGGCACCCACGCGCTCTACAGATTTCCGCAGATACTCTGCGAGGCCTTGGAGGGAGGCAGGATCGTTGACATAGAGGGCGAGAGGGGCGAGATCGTCGAAAACGTGCCGCTTGAGCGGGATGTTCCGCCTCTTGCTAAAGTGCCAATCATGTACGGCTGCAACAACTTTTGCACATATTGCGTGGTGCCATACGTCCGCGGCAGGGAGCGCAGCCGCTCGGCCGAAAATATACTTGCCGAGTGCGAGAGCGTCGCGAGGCAGGGCTACCGCGAAATTATGCTGCTGGGCCAGAACGTCAATTCCTACGGAAACGACCTGAGCGGCGGCCTCACGTTCGCGGGACTGCTGCGGGAGGTATGCAAAATCGACGGCATTGAGCGCATACGCTTTATGACCAGCCACCCCAAGGACATATCGGACGAGCTGATAAAAACGATGGCGGAGGAGCCCAAGATCTGCAAGCAGCTGCATCTTCCGATACAGTCGGGCTCCGACAGGGTGCTAAAGGCAATGAACCGAAAATATACCCGAGCGGAGTATATGGAAAAGCTGCGCAAAATTCGGGCGGCAATGCCCGACATAGTGCTGACGACCGATATAATTTGCGGGTTCCCCGGCGAGACGAACGAGGATTTTGCCGAGACGCTCAGCGTGCTGCGCGAGGCGGAGTACGACATGATATTCTCGTTTATATATTCAAGGCGCGTCGGCACGCCCGCGGCGGAGATGCCCGACTGCCTGACCGACGAGGAAAAGCACAGGAATTTTGACGAGATGCTCAAGGTGCAGAACGAGATTTCAAAGCAAAAGAACCTGAAATATATAGACACCGAGCAGATCGTGCTCATTGAGGGGCGCAGCAAAACCAACCCCGAGACAGTAACAGGCAGGACCGAGGGCGGAAAGATCGTGAATATCGGCTGCCCGAACATGGGAGACTGCGAGAAGGACGCGCTGACGGGTGAGCTTGTTAATGTCAGGATAACGGGCGCTCAGACGTGGTCGCTCACAGGTGAGATAATTTAAAGATAATCAATCAAAGGAGATAAATATATGCAAAACGAGGAAATTTTCGAAAAGGCGAGGGAGCTGGGCGAGCTCATAAGAAACAGCGAGACGAAAAAACGCTCCGACGAGACCAGCCGCGCTCTTTTGGAGGACGACGAGGCAAAGGGCCTGATCGATAACTACAACAGAATCAGAGAGGAAAAAATGGCTGAGTATTCAAACAAGACCCCCACAAAGGAGGAGGCGCAGGAGGTAAACGACTATCTCCAGCGCGAGTTTGAAAAGCTGACGGTGAATCCGATAATCAAGGAATATCTGGAGGCGGCGAGAGATTACGAAATGCTGCTGGGCCGCATGGACGGAATACTCAAGCACTTTATCGCGGGAGAGCAGGAGGGCTGCAGCGGAAGCTGCGCGACCTGCGGCGGATGCCACTGATGATAATAGACAAAAACAATCTGACGCCGATGATGCGTCAGTATTTTGAGGTCAAGGACAATTACCCCGACAGCATACTCATGTATCGCCTGGGGGATTTCTACGAGATGTTTTTTGAGGACGCGCTGACCGCGTCCAAGGTTCTTGACATCGCTCTGACGGGCCGCGCCTGCGGCCTTGAGGAAAAGGCGCCCATGTGCGGCGTGCCTTTCCATTCTGTGGATAGTTATATAGTAAAGCTCGTGGCCGCCGGTTATAACGTGGCGGTGTGCGAGCAGGCGGAGGATCCCGCCGTGGCCAAGGGCATAGTCCGCCGCGAGGTTATCCGCGTGATAACCCCGGGCACGATAATGGACACTGCCGCCC
>CANQLT010000174.1 GCA_947624775.1 uncultured Monoglobus sp. | reverse complement strand
CAAGGTCATGGTGCTGGGTTCGGGCCCTATAAGGATAGGACAGGGCATAGAGTTCGACTATTGCAGCGTCCACAGTATTCAGGCGCTCAAAAAAATGGGCATCGAGACGATAATTATAAACAACAACCCCGAGACGGTCAGCACCGACTTCGACACCTCGGACAGACTGTATTTCGAGCCCCTGACCGAGGAGGACGTGTACAGCATAATCGAGCTTGAAAAGCCCGAGGGCGTGATACTTCAGTTCGGCGGACAGACCGCCATCAAGCTGGCAAACTTCCTCGACCGCATGAACGTGCCGATCCTAGGCACCAAGCCCAAATACATAGACGAGGCCGAGGACCGCGAGAAGTTCGACGCTGTGCTTGAAAAGCTTCATATCAAGCGCCCCAAGGGCAGAGGCGTGTGGACACTCGAGGAGGGCATACGCGAGGCCGGGGAGCTGGGATATCCGCTGCTGGTGCGGCCCTCATACGTGCTGGGCGGTCAGGGCATGGAGATCACCCACAACGAAAAAGAGCTGGTGCAGTACCTTGAGGACGCGTTCAGGAAAGACCAAGACAATCCCGTGCTTATCGACAGATACTTGGGCGGACGCGAGCTTGAGGTGGACGCCATCTGCGACGGCGCCGACGTGTTTATCCCCGGAATCATGGAGCATCTGGAGCGCGCGGGCATCCACTCGGGCGACAGCGTTTCGATCTATCCGCCCCAGAACGTGCCCGAGGATATAAAAGAAAAAATCATGGACGTGACCCGCAGGATCGCCGTAGAGATGAAGGTCATCGGAATGATAAATATTCAGTTTATCGAGTTCCGCGGCGAGCTGTATATAATCGAGGTCAACCCCCGTTCGAGCCGCACCGTGCCGTATATCACAAAGGTTACGGGCGTGCCGGTTATAGACTTGGCCACAAGGGTCATGCTGGGCGAGAGCCTCAAAAGCATGGGCTATGGCAGCGGCATAAGCCCCGAGGCTTCAATGGTGGCGGTCAAGGTTCCTGTATTTTCTACGGAAAAATTGCCAATGGTTGAGGTCAGCCTCGGCCCCGAAATGCGCTCGACCGGTGAAGTGCTGGGCGTGGGCAGGACCTTTGAGGAAGCGATATACAAGGGTTTCGTGGCCGCCGCGACGACTATCCCCCGCGAGGGCAGCACGATCCTCGCGACGATACGCGATCTGGACAAGCCCAACTTCCTGCCGCTGGCAAAGCGGTTCGACGCTATGGGCTGCCGATTTATCGCGACAGGCGGCACGGCCGAGTTCTTGAAGGAAAACGGAATTAAAGTCAGACCTGCCAAAAAGATAGGCGAGGGCGTGCCCAACGTGCTTGACGTGATACGCAGCGGCGTGTGCGACCTTATCATCGACGTGCCCAAAAAGGGCAACGACAAGGGCAGCGACGGATTCAAGATTAGGCGCTGCGCCTCGGAGTGCTCGATCACGCTGATGACGTCTCTCGACACCGTTGGCGCGTTGGTAAGCGTTATGGAGCAAAAGCTAATCCCAGCCGACACCGAGGTCATCTCGGTCAAAGAGATAAAATAAATAAAATCCGAGAGGCGTCGAAAAAACGCCTCTCGGATTTTGCGAGCTTAATATAAGCGGTTTATTGTTTGGATGTGCCGCGGCTCAGAAGATACACGCAGTATTGATTCATGCTTATGCCTTCCTGCTTTGATTTTTGCGCCAGCTCACGGTGCAGAGATTTTGGGATACGCAGTTTGAACTGCCCGCTGTAATCGTCAATATTAAGCGGCTCGGGAATTTCCGCGCCCGATTCAATACATGCCTCGAACCAGCACTTTTTCGCGTCCTCAAGCAGCGCGAGGCCTTCCCGCAGATCATCCGCGCAGGTCACGCATCCGTCAAGTTCGGGACACGATAAAACATATCCGCCCTCATCCCTATCGGGCGTGATCTCGATTTTATAATTTAAATTCATATAATAATTCAAGTCTTTCATTATCTATTCCTCCGTATCCATATATTTTTGAACGATGTCTCTTACCGTTTCGATATATGCCTTTTTAAGCGCGCTGTGTTTCGGTATGGTTATTGGCGGAACTCCCTTTTTCCTGAAAATATAGTGGCTGCTTCCGCCTTTTGGCTGATATTTATTATATCCGAATTTAAGTAAAGCTTTTTCCAAATCGTCAAATCGCAGGTTGGGGCTGCCGGATAATATTTTGTCGATCAGCTTTTCCCATTGGCTCATTATATCACCTCGAATATATTATATCATGACACCATATATGGTGTCAAGTCATTTTTCAATGCGGCGGGCCGCGGTGGCGGCGGTGCGGAAGGTTTGGTTTTTGTATACGCCGGTGGGGGAGTCGAGGGAGGTTTCGCGGACGCCGGAGCGGGTCGCGTGGATAATGTTGTTATTTCCCGAGTATATGGCGCCGTGGTCGGTCACGCCGTCGTTTTCATAATCAAAAAATATCAGATCTCCGGGCATAAGATTGGAAAATTCTATCGGATCGCCGCACTTCAGCTGGCTGTCGGTGCAGCCGGGCGACATTTCGTAACCCGAGGCGGAGCAGGCGCGCCAGATCAGTCCCGAACAGTCGTAGGACTCGGGGCCGAGACGGTTCTCCGCGGAATACGGCTTGCCCAGACAGTTTTCGCGGGCGTATTCAACAATATTATTCGCGCTCGGTGGCTCGGGTTTATCCGCCAAAATCGGCGTAAGCAGTACCGCGGCGCAGATCGCGGCTATTATCGGCTTTTTCATATTATATCTTATGCTGAAACGCGCGGCAATAAGACGCGATATCCTTCGATGAGCCGGAAAATATTCAAAGAAAATTTAAAATAATAAAAAACGCGGGGACTGTTTATCAGTCCCTGCGCTGTGTATTGTGTCCCGAGACCTTTAATCTGGAGATCGCGCGGTTGAGCGCGGCCTGGGTCTGGTAATATTCCTTTATGCTCTGTTTCTGGCGCAGAGCCTCTTTCGCTCTGTCCTCGGCGGCCTGCGCGCGCTTTACGTCGATCTCCTCGGGGCGCTCCACCGTGTCGGCAAGCAGCGTCACGTGATCGGGCATGATCTCGATTATGCCCGTGCTGACCGCCGCGTAATTCCAATCGCCGTCCACCTTGTATCTGAGCTCGCCCTCGTTGGTGCAGGTCACCATCGCC
>CANQLT010000173.1 GCA_947624775.1 uncultured Monoglobus sp. | reverse complement strand
TGCGGTGCCTTTTTGTTAAGTTTATTATAGCATTTATTTTCCCCTTTGTCAAGTGGCAAAGGGGAATTTTAACGTAGTGAATAGAGAATAGCGATTAGGAATGCTGTGACTGCGACATATTCGCCGCGTTTCGCAATACTTCTTCACTCACGCCCATATTCCTTAAATTTGCTATCATCGCGTCTATGCCTCGCATTTCGCCTTCTTTTATGCCTTCCATTCGGCCTTCCATTCGGCCTTCCATTCGGCCTTCCATTAGGCCTTCTTTGCGGGCGTCTCTCATCATTGCCTTTTGTATCTGCTCGTCGTCATACAGTGAAAACATTATATCATGCACCCCAACATAGTGATTAGTAATTAGCGAATAGCGATTAGGAACGCTGCGACTGCGACATATTCGCCGCGTTTCGCAATACTTCTTCACTCACGCCCATATTCCTTAAATTCGCTATCATCGCGTCTATGCCTCGCATTTCGCCTTCTTTTATGCCTTCCATACGGCCGCGCATTTCGCCGCGCATTTCGCCTTCTTTTATGCCTTCCATTCGGCCTTCTTTGCGGGCGTCTCTCATCATGGCTTTTTGTATTTGCTCGTCATCGTACAGTGAAAACATTATATCATGCACCTCGCTTTCGTGGATTGACAGATATTCTTTTAGGATATTTCTGTCTTTGCAGATTTTTATTGTTTCGTCTATCGCCTTTTTCGTTCTGCCGTATTCCTTTACCCGATCGTTTAAGATATGCGTGAACATTACGTATTGGTTGATTATGTCGCCCTCGCGGCTTTCGGTGATTACTTTGACTCTGACGTCCAATGCCGTCTTGTCTCCGCCGAAATATTCCTCGCTCAGGCTTATCTCTTTTTCCTCTACCTTTTTATCGCCTGTGTAGATGACGTAAAGCTCGGGTTTCGGTATTTCGAGTTTCCTTGAGCTGTAGATGTTAAGCTCCTCTTTTTCGATATAGTCCTGATATGTCTGCACAAGGTACATAAGGCCGCGGATTATTATATTCACCGTCCAGGTGGACTGCGCCTCTACAAGGACTATCAGCCTTTTGTCCATCATAAAGCCCAAATCGTTATACAGGCTGTCGGTGAGTATATTTTTGAGGGTGACGATCTCTATCATATCCTCGGTCACATAGTCTGCCTCGGGATGGAGAGCTTTGTAGAGCTCCACTATATACTTTGTATCCTGAAACAAACTGGTAAACACGCTGTCTTTGACATTGCGCTTTACTATCTTTTTGTTGTCAGTCACGGCAACCACTTCCTATGTTTTTGATATACTTATTATATCTCATTTTTGCGAAACAGTCAATATATTTTTAACCCCCTCAGTCGGGCTTGGCCCCATATCCGCTTATGTTGGTGATTTGTGGCCTCGTTTATATGTGCAACCGGAATACGATAGTGCCACGAACCCGCTAACGCGGCTCCGGCCGCAGACAGCATTAATGAAGCGCTTGGTGAAAATCGCAGGCGATTTTCAAAGGTCGCTTTGAACCCGCAAGCAAGCTTGCTGATTATCCCCTCCTGAAGGAAAGGGAGCATGATGTTTGCCTCCCCTGCGATAGTGGGGGAGGGGGACCGCTTGCGGTGGTAGGGGTTATCCTCTCAGCCAACGTGGGGATTAGTGATTTTTGTAACAGATTCTTAATTTGAAAAAATTATTGAATTGTGGTATAATTGCTATGCTAAATAAAAAAGCGGTAAAGTAGAGCGGTACAGCCTCCCACATAGGTGAATGCTTATGTGAATCTCGGAGGTGAATTGCTGATGAAACATATATTAAGAATTATATTTTTAACTATCATGTTTCTCGTGTTATTCACGATGAAAGCAATGTAACCGCCCTCGCCAGGACGGTTACATAAAATAACTTTGTTTCAGGCTGTACCGCAAATGCGGTGCCGTTAATATTATTATAGCATTCGTTCCCCCTTTTGTCAAGGGGGAACTTTTAACGTAGGTACTAGGGATTAGGGACTAGGAACTAGGAACTAGGATTAAAAAATCACTGTGAAATATTCCTAGTACCTATTTCCTAGTCTCTACGTTGACCCCTCTCAGTCAGCTGCGCTGACAGCTCTCCCCAAGGGGCGAGCCAACGTAGTGATTAGTAATTAGCGAATAGCGATTAGGAAGTCGGCCGCTGGGTCATATTTGCGACATTTTGTATCATTTCGTCGCTTATTCCTGCTTTGCGCATGTTCGCTATCATCGCGTCTATGCCTCGCATTTCGCCTTCTTTTATGCCTTCCATTCGGCCCCGTGTTTCGCCTTCTTTTATGCCTTCCATTAGGCCTTCTTTGCGGGCGTCTCTCATCATGGCTTTTTGTATTTGCTCATCGTCATACAGTGAAAACATTATATCATGCACCTCGCTTTCGTGGTTTGACAGGTATTCTTTCAGGATATTTCTGTCTTTGCATATTTTTATCGTTTCGTCTATCGCCTTTTTCGTCCTGCCGTATTCCTTTACCCGGTCATTTAAGATATGCGTGAACATCACATATTGGTTGATTATATCGCCCTCGCGGCTTTCGGTGATTACTTTTACCCTGACGTCCAAAGCCGTTGTGTCTCCGCCAAAATATTCCTCGCTCAGGCTTATCTCTTTTTCCTCTACCTTTTTGTCGCCCGTGTAGATTACATAAAGCTCCGGCTTAGGTATCTCCAGCTTTTTTGAGCTGTAGATGTTCAGTTCCTCTTTTTCGATATAGTCCTGATATGTCTGCACAAGATACATAAGACCTCTGATTATTATGTTCACCGTCCAGGTGGACTGCGCTTCGACAAGAACTATCAGCCTTTTGTCCATCATAAAGCCCAGATCGTTATACAGACTGTCTGTGAGTATGTTCTTGAGAGTGACTATCTCTATCATATCCTCGGTCACATAGTCGGCCTCGGGGTGGAGGGCTTTATAGAGCTCCACTATATATTTTGTGTCCTGAAACAAACTGGTAAACACGCTGTCTTTGACATTGCGCTTTAGTATCTTTTTGTTGTTGGGCACGGCAACCACTTCCTATATTTTGATATACTTATTATATCTCATTTTTGCAAAACAGTCAATATATTTATTTGATTGGGCGTCTCATTCTGCCTCGCCCCTTGGGGATTAGTGATTAGGGAATAGTGATTAGGCGAAAGTTGTATAATAAAAG
>CANQLT010000172.1 GCA_947624775.1 uncultured Monoglobus sp. | reverse complement strand
TTAACTCAAACCCGGCCACTATCATGACCGACCCCGAAACCGCCGACGTTACCTATATCGAGCCCCTCAACCTGGAGCGGCTCACGCAGATCATAGAAAAAGAGCGCCCCGACGCGCTGTTGCCCAACTTAGGTGGACAGTCGGGCCTCAATCTCTGCTCGGAACTGGCGAAGGCGGGCGTGCTCGACAAGTATGGTGTTAAGGTTATCGGCGTTCAAGTCGACGCGATCGACCGCGGCGAGGACAGGATCGAGTTTAAAAACACAATGAATTCCCTTGGCATAGAGATGGCGCGCAGCGAGGTCGCCTATTCGGTCGACGAGGCGCTGAAGATCGCCGACGAGCTGGGCTATCCCGTTGTATTAAGACCCGCCTACACTATGGGCGGCGCGGGCGGCGGCCTGGTTTACAACACCGAGGAGCTTAAAGTCGTGTGCGCAAGAGGTCTGCAGGCCAGTCTTGTGGGACAGGTTCTGGTTGAGGAATCGGTCCTCGGCTGGGAAGAGCTGGAACTCGAGGTCGTGCGTGACGCGGCGGGCAACATGATAACCGTGTGCTTTATCGAAAATATCGACCCGATGGGAGTTCACACGGGCGACTCGTTCTGCTCGGCGCCCATGCTGACCATACCCGAGGACGTTCAGGCCGAGCTTCAAAGGCAGGCATACAAGATAGTTGAGGCCATTCAGGTCATCGGCGGCACCAACGTTCAGTTCGCCAGAAATCCCGAGGACGGCAGGATCATAGTTATAGAGATCAACCCCAGAACGTCGCGCTCATCGGCTTTGGCGTCAAAGGCGACGGGTTTCCCGATCGCGCTGGTATCGGCCATGCTGGCGTCGGGCCTTAATCTCAGCGACATTCCCTGCGGAAAATACGGCACGCTTGACAAATACTATCCCGACGGCGACTATGTTGTTATCAAGTTCGCGCGCTGGGCGTTTGAAAAATTCAAGGGCGCCGAGGACAAGCTCGGCACTCAGATGCGCGCCGTGGGCGAGGTCATGAGCATAGGCAAGACATACAAAGAGGCGTTTCAAAAGGCGATACGCAGCCTTGAGATAGGAAGATACGGTCTCGGCGGCGCAAAGGACTTCGGCAAAAAGACCAAGGAACAGCTTTTAAAAATGCTCAAAACGCCCACCAGCGAGCGCCAGTTCATTATGTATGAGGCGCTGCGCAAGGGCGCGGAGGTCGAGGAGATATACCAAATCACAAAGATCAAGCACTATTTCATCGAGCAGATGAAAGAGCTTGTCGAGGAAGAGGAAAGCCTCAAACAGTATAAGGGCAGCGTTCCTCCGACCGAGGCTCTCAAAACGGCCAAGCAGGACGGATTCTCGGACAGATATTTGTGCGAGCTTTTGGACGTGCCCGAGGAGGACATCAGAAACGCCAGGATCGCTGCGGGCATTACCGAGGCATGGGAAGGCGTGCACGTGAGCGGTACGCAGGATTCCGCATACTACTATTCCTCATACAATATGAAGGACGAGAGCAAGGTCAACACCGACAAGCCGAAGATCATGATCCTGGGCGGCGGCCCCAACAGAATAGGACAGGGCATCGAGTTTGACTACTGCTGCGTTCACGCGGCCATAGCGCTCAAAAAACTGGGCTTTGAGACGATCATAGTCAACTGTAACCCCGAGACGGTCTCGACCGACTATGACACCTCGGACAAGCTGTACTTTGAGCCCCTGACCCTTGAGGACGTGCTGAGCATACACGAGAAGGAAAAGCCTGTGGGCGTTATCGCTCAGTTCGGCGGACAGACGCCTCTCAACTTAGCGGCTGAGCTCAAGAAAAACGGCGTGAATATCCTGGGCACAACGCCCGAAACCATAGACCTTGCCGAGGACAGAGACCTGTTCCGCGCGATGATGGACAAGCTGGGCATACCGATGCCCCAGTCGGGAATGGCGGTCAACGTGGACGAGGCGATCGCGATCGCCGAGGAGATCGGATATCCCGTTATGGTTCGCCCCTCATACGTTCTGGGCGGACGCGGCATGGAGGTCGTGCACGATGAGGAAAGCCTGCGTATCTATATGGCGGCGGCGGTCGGCGTGACGCCCGACAGACCTATACTTATCGACAGGTTCCTGAACCACGCCATGGAGTGCGAGGCGGACGCCATCAGCGACGGCGAGAACGTGTTCGTGCCCGCAGTTATGGAGCACATCGAGCTGGCGGGAATCCACTCGGGAGACTCGGCGTGCATACTGCCGTCTATGAACATACCCGAAAAGCATGTCAAGACAATTAAAGAATACACGGCGAAAATCGCGCGCGAGATGAACGTGCGCGGCCTGATGAATATGCAGTACGCCATCGAGGACGACGTGGTATACGTTCTGGAGGCCAACCCGAGAGCGTCAAGAACCGTGCCTCTGGTTTCAAAGGTGTGCAACATACGCATGGTACCGCTCGCAACGGACATCATAACCGCGCCTCTGACGGGCAGAAAGTCGCCCGTTCCAGAGCTTAAAGAAAAAAAGATACCTCACTACGGCGTTAAAGAGGCGGTGTTCCCGTTCAATATGTTCCAGGAGGTTGACCCCGTGCTCGGGCCCGAGATGCGCTCGACCGGAGAAGTTCTCGGCATGGCGCCCACATTCGGCGAGGCGTTCCTCAAAGCGCAGGAGGCCACACAGATCAAGTTCCCCACAAGCGGCAAGATGCTTATCAGCGTCAACGACCGCGATAAGGACGAGCTTGTGGAAGTGGCGCAGGGCTTTAAGGACTGCGGCTTTGACATAGTGGCGACCGAGGGCACCGGAAAAATGCTGCGCGATAACGGCATTGACGTCGAGATCGTCGCCAAGCTGGGCGAGGGACGTCCCAACGTTCTAGATATAATAACCAACGGCGAAGTCAATATAGTTATCAACACACCCACCGACAAGAAAGGCGCGACCGATGACAGCTATATCAGAAAAGGCGTGATAAAGGGCAGGATTTCATACGTCACCACAATGGCCGAGGCCAAGGCCGCGATCGCGGGATTGAAAACCATCAAGGACGCGACCGGCGGCGTGAAATCCCTGCAAGAGCTCCACGCCGAGATCAAATAATTCAGATAATATAAAAGCCCCTACTTCGCCAATGTCATTAAGTTAAGAAAGAGAGCAAAGAACCAAGTTCAGAAAAAGGACTTGGTTCTTTTTTTGAAATATTTT
>CANQLT010000171.1 GCA_947624775.1 uncultured Monoglobus sp. | reverse complement strand
TGAAAATCGCAAGCGATTTTCAAAGGTCGCTTTGAACCCGCAAGCAAGCTTGCTGATTATCCCCAAGGGGCGAGGCAAAAAATAGGCGCCCCCTCGGGGGAGCTGTCGGCGGAGCCGACTGAGGGGGTGACCTCTACCACCACAAGCGATCCCCCTCCCCCCCACTTGCGCAGGCGAGGCAAAATGGGAGCAATACACAAAATCCGAAATTTTTTTAAATTTCCTCTTGACATACATATTCCGCAGTGGTAAAATAATAAAAATGCTTGAAAGAGGAAGTGATTGAATTGCGATTTTGTACTATACGCCGTTTGATCAATTCCTGTTTTTCATTTTCAGGGGTAACCTATTTTCAAAAACAAGATAATTATTAAGGACATTGAGGTCATTATTCTCAATTGTCCTTTTATTTTAACATATTTGAGGTGATTGTATGCAGACAAGCAAGCCCGCGAGGCTTATACTTGAGAACGGAGCCGAGTTTTGCGGAACGGCGTTCGGGTATATTCATGACACGGTGGGCGAGGTGGTGTTCACCACCAACATGACGGGCTACCAGGAGACGTTGACCGACCCGTCGTTTTGCGGCCAGATAGTGGTTATGACATATCCGCTTATCGGGAACTACGGCGTGAATTTTGAGGATATGGAGGCAGACGCGCCCGCGCTGAGCGCATTTGTGGTGCGCGAGATGTGCGACTATCCCAGCAATTTCAGGACCGAGATGGATCTTGACGGATTTCTGCGCCAGAACAAGATCGTCGGTCTTCAGGGGATCGACACCCGCGCCCTGACCCGCATTATACGCGAGAGCGGCTGCATGAGGGGAATTATAACGACCAAGGAGCTGAGCGAGGGCGCGGTGAAAAAGAAGCTTGACTCTCTCGACAACAGCGATGTGATAAGCCGCGTGTCCTGCAAAAAGTCCTACAAAATAAAGGGCGAGGGCACAAAGATAGCGTTTATCGACATGGGCTGCAAGGCGGGCATCCTGCGCGACCTAAAGAGCCGCGGCTGCGAGATCACGGTGTTCCCGTATAACGCGAAGCCCAAGGAGATCTTAAAGTCAAAGCCCGATCTGGTGTTTATCTCAAACGGCCCCGGCGACCCCAAGGACGTGCCCGAGACGGTTGAGACCGTGAAGGAGCTTGTCGGCAAAGCGCCGCTCTGCGGTATCTGTATGGGGCACCAGATAATCGGCATGGCGCTGGGCTGCTCCACAAAAAAACTGAAGTTCGGGCACCACGGCGGAAACCACCCGGTCAAGAACCTCGAGACCGGACGGGTCTATATATCATCGCAGAACCATAACTACATTTTGTCCGACTATCCCGCGGGCGTCGAAGAGCTTTATGTCAACGTCAACGACGGCACCTGCGAGGGAATAAAGCACAAAGAGCTGCCGATACGCAGCGTGCAGTTCCACCCCGAGGCTTCGCCCGGCCCGCTGGACACCGGATTTATATTCGACGACTTTTTGACTCTTGTGAAAGGAGGCGGCGAGAATGCCTAAGGACAACAGCATAAAAAAAGTTCTGGTTATCGGTTCGGGCCCCATAGTTATCGGACAGGCCGCCGAGTTTGACTATTCGGGCACTCAGGCGTGCCGCGCGATAAAGGAGGAGGGCATCGACGTGGTGCTGGTGAACAGCAACCCCGCCACGATCATGACCGACAAGGACACGGCCGACCAGACATATATCGAGCCGCTGACGGCCGAGTACCTTGAAAAGGTCATCGCGAAAGAGCGTCCCGACAGCCTGATCGCCGGAATGGGCGGCCAAACGGGCCTCAATATCGCCTGCGAGCTTTACGACAAAGGAATACTCGACAAGTACGGCGTGAAGGTCATCGGCACCTCGATCGAGTCGATCAAAGAGGGAGAGGACCGCGACAGCTTCAAGCGCCTGATGGAGCGCACCAACCAGCCCATGATACAGGGCGAGATAGTCAACACGGTCGAGGACGCCTGCGGCTTTGCCGAAAAGATCGGATATCCGGTCATCGTGCGCCCGGCCTACACCCTGGGCGGAACCGGAGGCGGAATAGCCGAGAACCGGCGCGAGCTTGAGGAGATCGCCGCTCATGGAATACAGCTGTCCCGCGTGGGCCAGATCCTGATAGAGCGCTGCATACGCGGCTGGAAGGAGATCGAGTTCGAGGTCATCCGCGACGGCGCGGGCAACTGCATAACTGTCTGCTCGATGGAAAACGTCGATCCGGTCGGCGTGCACACCGGCGACAGCATCGTCGTCGCGCCCGCCCAGACCTTGGCGGACAAGGAGTACCAAATGCTGCGCAAGGCGGCGATCGACATAATCAACTCGATCGAGATAAAGGGCGGCTGCAACGTGCAGTTCGCGCTGAACCCCAACAGCTTTGAGTATGCGGTCATCGAGATCAATCCCCGC
Source organism: uncultured Monoglobus sp. (assembly GCA_947624775.1). Lineage (GTDB taxonomy): Bacteria > Bacillota > Clostridia > Monoglobales > Monoglobaceae > Monoglobus. The sequence goes on along the minus strand of CANQLT010000171.1, from coordinate 812 downwards.
GTGAGCCGCTCGTCCGCACTGGCGTCAAAGGCGACGGGCTACCCGATCGCCAAGATCGGAGCGAAGATCGCGCTGGGCTATAACCTTGACGAGATCAAAAACGCGGTCACGGGCAAGACATACGCCTGTTTCGAGCCGGCCCTCGACTACTGCGTGGTAAAGATACCCAAGTGGCCCTTTGACAAATTCTTTGGCGCCAAGCGCCAGCTGGGCACCAAAATGATGGCGACCGGCGAGGTCATGGCGATCGGCAACAGCTTTGAGTCGGCGCTTTTAAAGGGCATACGCTCCCTCGAAATCAAGCAGTTCACGCTGATGCGCGAGTTTTCCGAGCACCACAACATGGCGGGGCTCAAGCACAGAGTAGTCGTGCCCGACGACGAGAGAATGTTCGACCTGGCCGAGATGATCCGCCGCGACTACCGAATGGAAAAGATCTGCGAGATCACGGGCATGGACCCGTGGTTCGTGAAAAAAATCAGCAACATCGTGCGCATGGAGGAGGAGCTTAAAGACTACACCCTCGACACTTTGATGCCGGAAATTCTGAGAAAATACAAAAAAATCGGATTCGCCGACGAGGGCATAGCCCAGATAATCGGCTGCACCGGAGACGAGGTGCGCGAAAAGCGCGAGGAATTGGGGATTCGCCCGGTGTACAAAATGGTCGACACCTGCGCGGGAGAATTCGAGGCGGTATCGCCCTACTACTACTCGACCTACGACGAGGAAAACGAGGCGGTGCCCTCAGGCAAGCGCAAGGTCATGGTGCTGGGCTCGGGCCCGATCAGGATAGGTCAGGGCATAGAGTT
>CANQLT010000170.1 GCA_947624775.1 uncultured Monoglobus sp. | reverse complement strand
CCCCTTCCACCGCTGACGCGGTCCCCCTCCCCCACTATCGCAGGGGAGGCAAATTTGGAAGGCTCCCCTTCCGAAGGAGGGGAGCTGTCGGCGTAGCCGACTGAGGGGGTGGCCTATTCACTATTCGCTAATCGCTAATCACTACGTTAGGAGGTATTTTTATGGTAAATATTGGAAACGACTGGGATGAAATATTAGGCGCAGAGTTTAAAAAGGATTACTATTTAAAGCTTCGGGCGTTTCTCGCGCGGGAGTACAGAACAGGCACGGTCTATCCCGATATGTATGATATATTCAACGCCCTGAAATACACGCCGTATAGCGATGTCAAGGCGGTGATATTGGGTCAGGACCCGTACCACGGCCCGGGACAGGCCCACGGACTGTGCTTCTCGGTGCTGCCGGGAATAACGCCTCCGCCGTCGCTCAAAAATATTTACAGGGAAATATACGACGAATATGGCACGCCGATGCCCGAAAGCGGCGAGCTGACCGGCTGGGCAAAACAGGGCGTGCTGCTTTTAAACACGGTGCTGACCGTGAGGGCGGGCATGGCGAACTCGCACCGCGGCATGGGATGGGAGATCCTGACCGACAGGATAATATCGCTCTTAAACGAGCGGGAGCAGCCGATTGTGTTTATGCTCTGGGGAGCGAACGCCAGGCAGAAAACCGCTCTTATCACCAATCCGAGCCATCTGGTGCTGACCGCGGCGCACCCGAGCCCGCTCTCGGCGTACAACGGATTTTTCGGCTGCGGGCATTTCAGAAAATGCAACGAATTCCTTTCGGCAAACGGCAGAGAGGAAATAAACTGGCAAAAAACGGTCTGAAAATTTAAGACGCGAATATATTGTTTTGAGGTGATATTTTTATGAAAAAATTTTTTAGATCCGCGGCGCTCATCGCCGCGCTTTCAATGACGGTTATGTGCTTTTCGGGCTGCTCGCTGCTCTCGCGCATTAAAGGCAAATCCGCGCCCGTATCGGCGCCCGCTCAGACTGAGACACCAAAGCAGGGATCGATCATCGGCACATGGAAAGTCGATAAAATTCTTGACAAAAACGGCGCGGAGGTCTCGGTCGAGGATATAAACATACCCGTAGAACCGTTCACTGAGATGTCTGGCCTCACGGGAAGTATTTTAAGCGGCGCCGAGTTTAAATTCGACGATAACGGCAAGGTATCGTTCCTTTTCGTTTCGGCCGACTATACCTACGAAAACGGCTCTCTGAGCATATCGGTTCCCCAATTTGAGGAAGATCTGTCCGCGCCCTGCGAGATAAGCGGCTCAAAAATGACCCTGACGCTCGGAGACTACAAATTGATATTCAAAAAGAGCTAATCAAAAACCCGCAGTCATGCTTTTATTCTAATATACAAAACGGGAATTTTTACGGGAGGGAAAAATATGAAAAAAGGAATTTTAAGCTTGTCACTTGTATTCGCAATGCTCACGGCGTTTATGCCGAACTATTCGAGCGCGGCCGCGGATATAAAGATAGGCGAATATTTGCAGATGGGCACATACTATGATAAGCCCATATTGTGGCGGTGCGTTAACACAGACGAAAACGGACCGCTTATGCTTACGGACAAAATAATATGCCTCAAGGCGTATGACGCCAGCGGATATCTGCTAACAGGCTCACACTACAGAAACTTCTATGGCAGGACCTATTACGGCTCAAATTACTGGGGCGACAGCAATATCCGCTCATGGCTTAATTCCGACGAGTCCGCGGGAAACGTGAAGTGGCTCTGCGGTATTCCGCCAAAACAAGATAATCTTTCACCAAAATTTAACGCATACGACCAAGAGGCGGGATTTTTAACAAACTTTAATCCCGGTGAACTTAACGCGATAAAAGAGGTAAATCAAAAATCCATTTTGGGTCCGTTCGATACAGAATTACATACCTCCGGCAGCGAATTGCATAGATACGCCGATGAGTTTAACCCCGATGATCCGATAACGTCGAATTACGATAAGGCCTACGCGGAAGAGATAACCGATAAAATGTTTCTGCTTGACGTTAAACAGCTGTATTCTTTGTATGAAAACAGAGCCGCCTTGGGTGAAGAATATTATAAGGGTATGCCGACCGAAGAATGTATAGCTCACAATGAATGTGAAGAAGGTCCTGCTTCGCCGGACGGAACATGGCCTTATTGGCTCCGCACCCCTACAGTTGAAGATTCTGACAGAATGCGCAACACCAATAAGGTGCGCGCTCTCAGCCAACCGGGCACCGCAGTATATAATGGCGCTTCCGCTTATGTGAGCAATTACGGTATTCGACCCGCGTTCTACTTAGCGGCGGATACGACCGAGTTTGCATCCGGCACGGGTGATATCGACGACCCGTATGTGATAAAGGATGCGCCGATAGCAACGCCCGAACCGAGCGCGGAGCCGAGCGAATCGCCTTCCGCGGAACCGAGCGAATCGCCTACAGCGGAGCCGAGCGAATCGCCTACAGCGGAGCCGAGCGAATCACCTACAACGGAGCCGAGCGAATCACCTACAGCGGAGCCGAGCGAATCACCTACAGCGGAGCCGAGCGAATCACCCGAGCCGAGCGCAACGCCTAGCGCAGAACCAAGCGCTACGCCAACGGTAACGCCTACGGCTACGCCAATGACCTCTACACCGACAGCTACGCCTACGGCTACACCGACGGCAACGCCTACGGCTACGCCGACAGTAACGCCTACAGTGACACCAACGGTGACGCCGACAGCTACACCGACGGTAACACCTACGGCTACACCGACGGTGACACCTACGGCAACACCGACAGTGACACCTACTGCTACACCAATGACCTCTACACCGACGGCTACACCTACGGTAACGCCTACGGCTACACCGACAGTAACGCCGACGGCAACACCTACTGCTACACCAATGACCTCTACACCGACGGCTACACCTACGGTAACGCCTACGGCTACGCCGACAGTAACGCCTACGGTGACACCAACGGTGACGCCGACAGCTACACCGACAGTAACACCTACGGTAACGCCTACAGCTACACCTACGGTTACGCCGACGGTAACGCCTACGGTGACACCAACGGTGACACCGACGGTGACACCGACGGTTACACCAACAGCTACACCTCCGGTAACGCCTACGGTGACACCAACTGCTACACCTACGGTTACACCGACTGCTACGCCAACGGTAATGCCTACGGCTACCCCGACTGTGACACCTACGGCAACACCGACAGTGACACCTACTGCTACACCAATGACCTCTACACCGACGGCTACACCTACGGTAACGCCTACGGCTACACC
>CANQLT010000169.1 GCA_947624775.1 uncultured Monoglobus sp. | reverse complement strand
GCTGGGGTTCATTCCGTCTTTCACCGCTATAGCCTTTACCGAGGCCGTCTCGGTCAGGGTTATCGGGCCGCTGTAGAGGCTTGAACCTGTGCTTGGCGCTGTTCCGTCAAGCGTGTAGTAAATCTGCGCGCCCTCGGTGGCCGTCGTCAGCGTAACGGTTTTTCCGCCTATAAAGCTCGATATGCTTATTTTCGGAGTCTCGGCCGCGCCTATGGGCTGCTCCTTCGGCGAAACCGTCACGGTAAACGCCGCCGAAAATCCGTTATACGAAACGCTTATAGTCTGACTGCCAATATAATTCGGATCATAGCCCGAAACATTATAGCCTGTGATCTCCTCGCTTGTGCCGTTATTATACATAGCGGTCACGACCATGCCCGCCGTATCGAGCTGCTCGCCCTGCGCATAAGCGCGCTTATTCGGCTTTTGTGATATAACAAGACCTATCATGCTCTTTTGAGTCACGGTTATATTAAAGCTCGCCGTATATCCCATATACTCGACCGTGATGGTCTGCTCTCCTATGAGGTTCATGTCGTAGCCGCTCAATGTATAGTCGGTTATCTCCTCGGCTTTTCCGTCGCTGTAAACCGCCTCGACCCTGAGGCCGTTTGTATCAAGCGCCGTGCCCTCGACCACCGTCGTTTTGCTCGGCTGCGATTTTATCCTGATGCCGGTAAGCGTAATTGGAGCTTCAGTAGGCTTCGCCGTCGGCGCAAGCGTTGGAATAGGCGTGGGCGTTACCACGGGCGCAAGCGTAGCTGTGGGTTCAGCCGTAGGCGCAAGTGTCGGAATAGGCGTGGGCGTTACCACAGGTGCAGGAGTCGCCGTAGGTGCCGCGGTAGGCTCGGGTGTAGGTGTTGTCGGTGTCGGCGTATCGGTGGGCACAACTGTGGGTTTTGGCCCGTCTTTTGACACCGTTACAATACAACTCGCGGCAAATCCCTTGTCTTCTGTTGTCACGGTAATTATCGCGGTTCCTTCGGATATACCGGTCACAAGTCCGTCATTCACGGTCGCGACAGCAGCGTTATTTGTTTTCCACGTTATATTTTTGTTTGAGGCGGAAGCTGGCAAAACAGTCGCCGTTAATCGCTCGGTGCCGCCTATTCCGAGGGTCATTTCGGTTTTGCTTATTTTAACGTCCGATACAGGAATAACCGCGACGGGCGGCTCGGTCAGCGCCACAAAGGGAATATTGTTTGAATTCGCGTATGTCTCGGCCGTTGTTCGTGTCATTCCGTAGATTGTCAAATCAGAATCATTACTAAAGGCGTTATTTCCGATCGAAGTTACCGTTTCGGGAATAAATATGTATTCAAGATACGAATTATCCGCGAACGCGCCGTATTCAATTGTTGTCAAACCTATCGGCAGCAACACTCTTTCGAGATATTTGCAGCCGTAAAATGCGTTTTGACCTATTTTTGTCAAATTGCTCGGCAATACGTTTATCTGCTCCAAATATGTGCAGTTTTGGAATGCCGACGACCCTATCTCCTCAAGCGAATCGGGCAGATTGTCCAAGTTTTCAAGGCTTGTGCAACCGGAGAATGCCGAGTAGCCGATTGTGGTAACACCGTTCATAGTCGGTATTTCTCTGAGCTGTGTGCAGTTCGAAAAAGCTTCTCGCCCTATCGTCTTTACCGTGTCGGGTATTTCTATTTCGGTGAATGATGTGCAGTTTCGAAACGCGTAGTCCGCAATAAATGTTGCGCCCTCGGCTATCTTCACTTTTTTAAGCGCGGTGCAGCCGTATATCCATTCTCCGTAACCTCCATCATAACCCGCCTTTGTATTCGCGGGGATCTCTATGCTCGGCAGCGACACGCAGCCGCTGAACGCTCTGTATCCAAGCTGCGTAAGCGCCTGCGGCAGTTTAACGCTGTTTAAGAGTTTGCAGTCCGTAAACACATATCGCCCTATGGTCGACAGCCTTGAATTGCCGGACAGATCCGCAGTTTTCAAATTAACGCAGCCTTCAAATGCGTTGTTTCCGATAGTTGTAAGTCTGCTGCACGCGAATGATATGTTGTTCAGACTTTTACAGTTTGAAAACGCAGACGAGCCTATCGTCTCAAGTCTGCTCGGCAAAGAGCTTATATCGGTCAAGCTTGTGCAGCCGGAAAACGCGCCTTGGCCTATACTTGTGATCCTGCTCGGCAGAGTGTCAATACTCATAAGCGCGGAGCAATTATAAAACGCGCTGTTTCCGATAGTTGTGAGGTCTCTTGCTTTCGCAAGATTCTCAATGCTCACAAGACCCGTGCAGCCGGAGAACGCCGAGTAGCCGATCGTGGTAACTCCGTTCATTGTCGGTATCTCTCTGAGCTGCGTGCAGTTCGCAAAAGCTTCTGACCCTATCGTTTTTACCGTATCGGGTATCTCTATCTCGGTGAATGATGTGCAGTTTTTAAACGCGGAATCCGCAATAAACGTCGCGCCCTCGGCTATCTTCACTTTTTTAAGCGCGGTGCAGCCGTATATCCATTCTCCGTAACCACCATCATAACCCGCCTTGGTGTTTGCGGGGATCTCTATGCTCGGCAACGACACGCAGCCGCTGAACGCTCTGTATCCAAGCTGCGTAAGCGCCTGCGGCAGCTTAACGCTGTTTAAGAGTTTACAGTCCGTAAACGCATATCGTCCTATTGTCGACAGCATCGGATTCGCTGATAGATCCATGCTCGTTAAGTTAATACATCCGCTAAAAGCATATGAATCGATCGATTTCAAAAGATTGCAGGCAAGCTTGACCGATTTTAAGTTAATGCAATTTTGAAAAACACTTCCGCCTATACTCTCCAGCCTGCTCAGAGAAAGATCTACAGAAACGAGACTGGAGCAGTTTGAAAATGCAGACTGTCCTATGCTTGCAACGTTTCCGGGCAGGGCGTCTATACTGCGAAGTCCGGTACATCCCGAAAAAGCGCTGTTTTCAATAGTCGTAAGATTTGAACAATTAGAAAGAGTATTGACGTCGGTCAATCCGGTGCAGCCGGAGAACGCCGAATTGCCGATAGTCGTAACACCATTCATTGTCGGTATTCCTCTGAGCTGTGTGCAGTTCTGGAACGCATAATTTCCAATCGTTTTTACCGTATCGGGTATCTCTATCTCGGTGAATGATGTGCAGTTTTTAAACGCGGAATCCGCAATAAACGTCGCGCCCTCGGCTATCTTCACTTTTTTAAGCGCGGTGCAGCCGTATATCCATTCTCCGTAACCACCATCATAACCCGCCTTGGTGTTTGCGGGGATATCTATGCTCGGCAGCGACACGCAGCCGCTGAACGCTCTGTATCCAAGCTGCGTAAGCGCCTGCGGCAGTTTAACGCT
>CANQLT010000168.1 GCA_947624775.1 uncultured Monoglobus sp. | reverse complement strand
GGATCAAACCGATACTCTATGGCGGAGGCCAGCAGGGAAACATGCGCTCGGGAACCGAGAATGTGCCCGGGATCGTTGGCTTTGGTCTGGCGTGCAAAACAGTCGCGCATGACCTTGAGCGCAAAGCCGAAAAAATGACCGCGCTGCGCAGGAGACTTGAGCACGGCGCTCTGCAGCTTGACAATGTTAGAGTAAACACGCCCGAGTGCTGCGCGCCGCATATTCTGAACGTATCGTTCGGCGGCGTGAAAGCCGAAGTGCTGCTGCACTCTCTTGAGATGCAGAACATTTTCGTATCAAGCGGCAGCGCGTGCAGCAGCCACAAGAAAGAACCCAGCTATGTGCTGACCGAGATCGGCGTTCCGCCAAAAATGATCGACGGCAGCATAAGGTTCAGCCTTTCGGAATTTTCCACGGCCGAACAGGTCGACGCGGCGATAAACGCGCTTAACAAAATCGTGCCGCGTCTTAGAAAATTGAACATGAGATAAACTAAATATACAAAAGAAAATCAGGAGATAGATATGCAAAAGACAGATTTGATACTTTTAAAATACGGCGAGATCGCCTTAAAGGGTCTTAACCGTCCCAAATTTGAACAGAAGCTGATCGACAATATAAACTCAACGCTGGCGCCCTTGGGCAAGTTCAGCGTTAAAAAGGCGCAGTCGACAATATACGTTGAGGCACTTGATGAGAATATCGACATGACAGAAACGATAGAGCGCCTGAAAAAGGTGTTCGGCATCGTCAATATCTGCCCCGCGACGCGCTGCGCCAAAGGCATGGACAGCATAAAGGAGACGGCGGCAAAATGCGTGCTCGATACAGACTATGACGGCAAGAGCTTTAAGGTGGAGACAAAGCGCGAGGACAAACGGTTCCCCCTCAAATCTCCGGAAATCAGCCGCGAGGTGGGCGGAGCTGTTCTTCGCGCCGTGAGCAAAGCCGGAGGAAATATCCGCGTTGACGTCCACAACCCCGATATACTCGTTCAGGTCGAGATCAGAGATGACGCCTACATCGTTGCCGACGTGATACGCGGAGCGGGCGGTATGCCGGTCGGCTCGGGAGGCAGGGCGGCCCTGCTTTTAAGCGGCGGCATCGACAGCCCGGTGGCAGGCTGGATGATAGCAAAACGCGGAGTTAAGCTTGACGCGGTCTACTTCCACAGCCCGCCCTACACAAGTGAGCGCGCCAAGGACAAGGTCGTTGATCTGGCGAAGATCATCTCACCCTACACCCGCGGCGTTCGCCTTTATGTGGTTCCGTTCACCGACATTCAGCTTGATATAATCGACAACTGCCCGAAGAATTTTCTCACAATTATAATGCGCAGGATAATGATGCGCATCGCGGAAAAAATAGCGGTATCAAACGGCGATCTGGGACTTGTGACCGGCGAAAGCATAGGCCAGGTGGCGAGCCAGACCATGGAGGCGCTCTACTGCACAAATTCCGCGGTGGACATGCCCGTGTACCGCCCCTGCATCGGTATGGACAAAGAGGAGATCACGGCAATATCCAAAAAAATCGGGGCATATGAGACATCCATTCAGCCGTATGAGGACTGCTGCACCATATTTGTGCCCAAGCACCCAAAAACAAAACCGCGCCTTAATGACATAATCGAGGCCGAAAAGTGCCTCACAGATATTGATGGAATGATACAAAAGGCAATCGACGAAAGCGAGATAATCAATATAAAATAATATACGGAGAGACTGTTTATGAAAAAATTTACGGTATTTTTTGCCGCGTTTATAACAATTCTGTTATGCGGCATGTGCGCGAGCGCCGAAAGCGGCGACGCGTTTGACAACAGCTCTGTTATAGTTACGCTCAACCCTTTAAACCGCGGCGTAAAAATCGCCGCTTTCGGAAGCGATATACCCGACTTTGGAAACATTGGCGTGACCGATATTGATGTGCTTATGTCGCCACCCGCGGGCAGGATCGCCCTAATTAGCCTGAACGCAAAACCGAAGATTTTAAAACTCACTCTGTCAGAAAAGGGCGGCGATTCGATCAACTACGCAATCAAAAAGCTTGAATCAATGCCCGAAGTCAAATACGCCGAGCCGAATTATTATCTTACATTATGTGAGGCCGACGACCCGTACTACGCAAACGGCAGTCAATACTCGCTCGATAATGTCAGCGCCCCCAAACTGTGGGACCTTGATATCGACTGCTCAAACACAAGCGTCGCGATAATCGACTCGGGCGCACGCGTGACCCATGAGGACCTTATAGATAATATCTGGACAAACCCGAACGAAATACCGAATAATAATTTTGACGACGACGGAAACGGATACATAGACGACGTGCACGGCTGGAACTGTATGTCAAATAACAACAACTTGTCCGATAACGTCGGCCACGGCACCCACGTGGCGGGAATCGTGAGCGCCGCGACGAACAACTCAAAGGGCGTCGCGTCGGTCGCGAGAAACGCTAAAATTGCGGTAATAAAGGCGTTTGACACCAGAGAAACCACTGTTGACATGATAATAAAAGGAATAGATTACGCGGATATCATGGGCTTTAAAACGGTAAACGCCAGCTTTACCACCATGGACCCGAATTTTGTCAAGAGCATGAGTTCGGCGATCGAGGCATGTCACGACACATTATTTGTATGCGCCGCGGGCAATAACGGCTTGAATATTGATGTCAATCCCGCGTATCCCGCGTCTTATGATTTTCCGAATGTGCTCGCTGTAGCCAACACCACAAAAAGCGGCGCGCTATCCGCAAGCTCAAATTACGGAGTTAACACCGTTGACATCGCGGCGCCCGGAGACAGTATTATGAGCACGATAAACACATCCGATTCCGCATACGGACTAAAGAGCGGCACATCAATGGCATCACCGTTAGCCGCAAGCGCGGCGGCGGTCGTTTTGGCGGCAAATCCGAACTTAGCACCGTCGGAAGTCATTGAAATACTGTCAAAATCCGCTGATCACAGCGCTCCGCTTGAAGGCAAGATCAAAGGTGCCGCTCATCTAAACGCGCATAAAGCCGCGCTTATGTGTATCGAATCGAACGCGACGCCGGAACCGTCGGAATCTCCGAAACCATCGCCCGAGTCTTCGGAAGCGCCTATAGAATCGACAGCTCCGTCAAACGAGCCATCTAATCAGCCTCAGGAAACATTGAAGCCGACGACTGCACCCACGGCAAAACCGACGGATACACCGGAGCCGACGTCTGCTCCCACGGAAAAACCGACGGATACACCGGAGCCGACGGCTGCTCCCACGGAAAAACCGACGGATACACCGGAGCCGACGGCTTCACCAACAATAAAACCGACGGATACGCCTGAGCCGACTGCTGTGCCAACACTAAAACCGACGGATACACCGGAGCCGACGGCTGCTCCCACGGAAAAACCGACGGATACACCGGAGCCGACGGCTTCAC
>CANQLT010000167.1 GCA_947624775.1 uncultured Monoglobus sp. | reverse complement strand
AAGCTGTGCCGCGAGACGGTGCGCATTTCCCGAGGCGGCAGCAACACGCTGAGAGTATGCTATCAAAAGAGCTACGGCGGTCAGGAATTTCAAAAGGCCTTGGCGCGGTTCTCGGAAAAATATCCGGACATAACCCTTGACATAAAAAGCGGTACCCACGAGGAAGTGTATAACATGCTGCGCCTCGGCTGCGTGGATATTGTGCTGAACGATCTGCGCAGAGCGTTCTCGGACGAGTATGTCAATCTGCCGCTCAGCGAGATGAACTGCTGCATTGAGATATCCAAACGCGAACCGCTGTCGGAAAAGCGGTTCGTGAACGCGGACGAGCTGAGGAACACGCCGTGTATACTGGTGTCGGCCAAAAATCAGTTTGAAAACGACCAAACCCACTATCACGAGATATACGGGATAGACGGCGAGTTTGTGTTCGCGGAAAATCTTGAGGAGGCGCGGCTCATGGTCGTCAGCGGCAAGGGCTATGTGCCCGTCGAGGGCGGCAGCCTTCCGCATCGGTTCTCAAAGGACATCGCGCGTGTGCCGCTGAGCCGCCGCGGAAAGCCGATAAAGCGAAAATACTGCGCCTTTTGGAAAACCGACAACACCAAAAAATGTATCAAAGACTTCGCGGATATACTTAAAGAACAATTCGGATAATATTTGATTTGTGTTATTGACATAAAAGCATATCGGTAATATAATTAAACACAGTATCAAACCATATTTTATATATAGGAGGGACGAGACGAAATGACACTTTTAATAACGGTTTTCGCAGCTGTGACGACGACGCTTGTGTGGTACAACACCACAAGCGATATGAAGCTCGGCTTTCTGGCGCTGATGTATTGGGGCGCGTCGCTGATGTGGCTCGTTGACGCGGTCGCGGAATATTTGGAGGTCGGCGCGGAATATTTCACTCCCGCTCCGACCGATATGTTAAACGACGCTTATCTCGGGCTTTCGGTCGCGGCGCTGGGGCTTGTGATATGGATTGTCGCTCTGCTCATAAAAGACCCGAAAGGCAAAATCAAAAAAATGCTTAAATCGAATTCCCGATAATTTATATTACAAAATTTAAGCCCTCGATTTCAATATTTAACGGGGAAGGGCTTTAGGCAGTATTATTGGGGCTCTCAGAAAACTACCATTATTATATCAACAGTCAAAAACACCGGCAGAGCCGGTGTTTTTGGCTATTTAATTTCATACGGCATAGCTAAGGGAATCATGTCGTCAAGGCTGCTCCAGATAAAGATTTTTACTTTGTCTCCCCGAGGCGCGTATCCGCCGAGATCGACGCTCGCGCCGTTTATGTCAAACGCTCTCGTCTCGTTCAAGGCGCCATCCGCGTCGTATGACGCGACGATCAGCTTCGCCGCCTTAGGCTGCTCTTCCTGATACTCGATCTCAACGCTGAGTTGGCCGTCGCCGCCGATCGCGGCGCTCTTTATAATATAATCGAACTCGCCCTGCATCGCTATCGTGACCGTTATTGACGTCGGGTCGCTGTCGTGATAGTGCTTGCCGTCTATAACTCCGCCGACCGCCATGTACCATACGGTGTATTCTCCCGCCTCGGTCGCGGTCGGGATATCGGCTGAATAATTTTCGCCGTCAAGACTGTATCTCATTTCGCCGTTTTCGGCCTCTCCGGGCGTTACAAGCTGCTGCGGCGAGCCGCTGTAAACAAGGCCCTCGACCGCCGTCGGCGCCTTTGTGACATCGGCAAAACCGTGGGCTATCTTCACCTTTACGGACGCGGGCGGCAGATCGTTATAGTTGTTATTGCCGACCGCCTTGTACCAAACCGTGTATTCGCCGGCGGCTGTGCCTGTCGGGATCGCCGCCGTATACTCGCCGTTTTCGGAATCACTGAACAGCACCGTGACGCCGCTTGTGGCCTCATATGTCACAAGCTCGTGAACTTCGTCGTCATACAGCGCCTTGGCCGCTCTCACGGTCACGGTCGGATCCGCCTTCGCGACATTCACCGTTATTGACAGCGGGTCGCTGTCGTGATATTGCTTGCCGTCTATAAAGCCGCCTGCCGCCATATACCATACGGTGTATTCTCCCGCCTCGGTAACGGTCGGGATCTCGGCCGAATAATTTTTGCCGTCAAGACTGTATCTCATTTCGCCGTTTTCGGCCTCTCCCGGTGTGATAAGCTGCTGCGGCGAGCCGCTGTAAACAAGGTTATCGATCGCCGTAGGCGCCTTTGTGACATCCGCGAAACCGTGGGCTATCTTTACCTTTACGGACGCGGGCGGCAGATCGTTATAGTTGCTGTCTCCGACCGCCTTGTACCAAACCGTGTATTCGCCCGCGGCGGTGCCTGTCGGTATCGCCGACGTATATTCTCCGCTTTCGGAATCACTGAACAGCACCGTGACGCCGCTCGGGGCCTCATATGTCACAAGCTCGTGAACTTCGTCGTCATACAGCGCCTTGGCGGATTTAACCGTCACGGGCGGGTCTGCTTTCGCGATATTCACGGTTATTGATTTTGGCTCGCTGTCGCTGTGATTGCTGTCTCCTATTACTTTGTACCAAACGGTATAATCACCCGCGTTTGTGCCTGTCGGGATATTTTCGCTATACTCGCCGCTTTGCTCCGAGGCGTATACGAGAGTTCCGCCTTTGACTTCGCCTGCCGCCACAAGCTCCTGCGCCTCGCCCGTGTAGGTTAAGTCATTCGCCGCGACTGTTACCGAGGGTACGACCTTGTTTATCGAGGCCGCGATCGACTGCGGCTCGGTGTCATTGTGATTGCTGTCGCCGATCACTTTGTACCAAACTGTGTAATCGCCCGCGTTTGTGCCTGTCGGGATATTTTCGGTATACTCGCCGTCTTGTTCCGAGGCGTATACAAGCGTTCCGCCATCGGCTTCGCCCGCTGTCGCAAGCGCCTGCGCCTCGCCGGTGTAGGTAAGATCATTCGCCGTCGGAGCCGTCTTTACGCTTGACTTTGCTTTTGATATCGCTGCAAAGGTTTCAAGCTCGACGCCGCTCTTTTCGCCGTCTACGCTGTAATAGCCCGCGTCCGCGCCGCTTATCGCTATCTCGGTCAGATCGACCGTTTCATAGCTGCCCGCGTTCGCTGTGGGCGCCGCGCCTTTCGCTGTCAGCGCAACGTCGTCCTCACCGTTGTTGGTCGGCGTGAGCGTCACTTCAACGTCCGCCGTGCCGTCGTAGGTCTTGTTGCGAGCCGACACCTCGTACTCGATCGGCTTTTGCGCCATCGTGACGGTGATCGAATCGTTCTCGCTGCCGTTTAAATTCACGCTGCCGCCGTACTCGGCTCTAATCACATTGGCTCCGATCGCGAATTTCTTGTCCGCCGTGACCGTGAGCGCCGCGGCGCCGCTGTCTTTGAGCTCCGCGCCGCCGTAATCCACATCAGCCGAACCGAGGAACGTTTCTCCGATATAGAAGTCGACCTTCTCCAGACGGATATCGATCAGATGGCGGATCGGGGTATCC
>CANQLT010000166.1 GCA_947624775.1 uncultured Monoglobus sp. | reverse complement strand
GCGATTTCTATAATAAGTGTGACCGCTGACGCCGCGATCATAAGCACCAAAATCGCGCGCTTCATAGCATATTTTATCCCGACGGTGTCGCGCTCTCCGAAAAGCGCGCTTACTATCGGCACCAACGTCTGCGACGCTCCGGCTACGAACGCGGAAACAAATATCTGGCAGTTTGCTATTACCGACATGGAAACCATGCCTTCCTGTCCGCCCGCTTTTTGTATCGCGGTGTTCATATAAAGTGTCGTGACCGTTATAAGCATCGCGCCGAGCGCGCCCGATATGCCTGTGGTAAAAAGTGAAACGCATTCGCTTCGCAGCTTTTTCGGCGATAATATCGTGCTCAAATCAAGGTGAAGCGTATTTTTTTTGTTTATAAAATGCGTAAGCATAATGCAGAACGCGATAACATTTCCGATAACCGTGGCGATCGCGGATCCGGCTATTCCCATTTTGAACGGGCCCATAAGCACAATATCCATAACGAGATTTATCGCGTTTGAAATAATTATAAGGTTTGACGCGAATTTCGGTCTGCCGTCGCTCCGTATGCAGTGTACCGCGCTCGGCAGTATAAGCGAGAACGGCGTTCCGATAATAAATGGTATGTAATATTTCAAAAGCTCGTTTCTGAGCGCCTCGATAGGTGTGAGCAGATCAACGATATTGTTTAAAAACACAAGCTGCAATATCATAAACGCCGCGCTTAAAATCACGAGCAGGATCGATGCCGCCGTGAACGCGGCGTCGGCGGCTTTCTTGTCGTTTTTGCCCTTCGCGAACGAAATAAGCGTTGACGCGCCGACACCGAACAGTATAGTTGTGGAAAAATACAGCTGATTAATCGGCGAAAGAACGCTGATCGCCGCCATTGGCACACTTCCGAGCATGTTTCCGACAATTATCGAATCCACCATAATGGCGATATTGTTCGCAAGCGCCACAAGCACCGTCGGCCAAAAGTATTCGAGGTATTTTTTGTTTATAATATTTCCGTTTCTTTTTAAATCAATCATCGTTATGCTCCTTTATACGCAATAATTTTAACATTTTTTTATCCTGAATTCAACGCTTTGACATAAAAGTCATCTGTGGCGGCGTGAACGGCATTCCGCGCCGTATTAAATAATATTTTCCGGTAAATATATATACCGTTCCATTATATTTAATTGACTTATACAAGCATTTGTGGTATAGTAATTGAAGTTTAGTATAGTTTCAACAGGCTGTTTTGGGGTTTTGCGGTGTGCCGAATTTTTTGCGGAAGGAGTATTTTTATGGGCAAACTGAAAAAGCGTAAAGACGGGCGCTATAGTCGTCAGATCCGCATAAACGGTAAGATCGTTTCTTTTCTTGGCAGATCCGAGCGCGATATAAACAGAAAATTGCTTGAATATTATCAGGCCGCGGAAAAGGGAAAGCGGTTTGAGGATGTCGCGGACGAGTGGGCAAGCGAACATTTCGAAACAGTCGAATATAATACCATAAAGCAATACAGGCCTGCGCTTAAACAAATCACCGAGCATTTTTCCGGAAAAAGTATAAAGGATATCACATCCAAGGATATTGATAATTTTCTGCATATACTGGCGAGCCAAGGTTACGCGATGAAGACCGTTAAATCGCGTTTGCAGGTATTAAACCAAGTGTTTAAATACGCGGTAATCAATAATTACGCCGAGAGCAACCCGTGTCAGTATATATCCGTGCCCAAAAACCTGCCACAGACAAAAAGAGAACTGCCGACCGCGGATGAGATCGAAACGGTAAAGAACAGCGTAGACAAAATATTCGGATTGTTCGCCTATTTTATTCTGTATACCGGCCTTAGGCGGGGCGAGGCTTTGGCTCTGACCTACAACGACATTGATTTTGAAAACAAGATAATTCACGTGAACAAATCCGTGTATTACGTCGGCAACATCCCGAACATCAAACAGCCGAAAACAAAGGCCGGATATAGGGATGTTATACTGCTTGACTGTCTTGCGTCAAAGCTCAAACATAATAACTCGCCTGATTTGGTTTTCCCGAATCACAATGGAGAATTGATAAGGAACGGAAATTTTAATCGCCTGTGGACAAAATATTTAAACGAAACCGGTCTCTCGATAACTCCACATCAGCTCAGACACGCGTACGCCACGATCCTTTTCGAAGCCGAGATCGACGTAAAAGACGCCCAAGAGCTTTTGGGCCATTCAACAATCCAAGTAACTCGAGACATCTATACTCACATAAGCAAAACCAGAAAGTCACAAACAGCAGACAAACTAAACAAATTTGTCTCTGCCACATAAGCGTGAGTCGAAAATTCAATAATTGTTGATTTTTTTGTATGAACATAAAATAAAGTACCGAAGATGCGTTAAATCAACGCATCTTTGGTACTTTTCAAATGTTGAGTTTCTTTTATTCCGCAATTTAAGCGCTGTATTTTTCGAAAAAGCATACAGCTTTATATTAATTAATAATTATAGCTTATAAGCTCGTATGTTTGTTTTCCGTCATATTCCTTTTGCCTAACCACGGCAGTTCCTGAATAACGTTCTTTCCATACTCCGGAATTGGTAATGCTGCTGTACGTTGACCAATATCCTTCAGCAGAATGTGTAGCCCATTCGTCTTCGTCCATGTCGTAAAGATCACCATAAGTAAATACGCCAAAGTTAACAGTCAATGTTCCGTCGCCGTTGTCGGTCATATTTTTTGCGACAGAAACATAACAATGGCCTTCTCCTGATGCGGCGGGAGCGGAAAATTTACCGTCCCTGCAAACATAATAGCCGGCCGACTCATGCGGCAAAGCCAACCCGAAATACTTATCTATCGTTCTGTCTGCCGCGTCAACGCTGACATACATTTCCGCTGTGTTGCTGTTGAATCCGACATTGCTTGGATTATTAATTAAATTGTGTATATAAGCAAAGTTGATTAAATCACCGTAATTTGGATTGTTTTTGTTGAATGTTCCTCCGTAAGGAAACGAAGCCTCACTGAAATTACTTAAGAAAATATTAATATTCTTATACTGTTCCGGAGTATACGTATCAAGAATATTTATAGGCTTAATATTTTCATACACATAACCGTTCTTGGCTATTTGTATCGCGTTATTTTGAAAATCAACCGTAAAGCCGCCTACAGCGTCGGCGATGTCGCGAAGTTTAAAATAACTGTAATCATCCACGTTGTAGCCTTGAATTTGTTTTTGCTCACCGTTTACAAATATCGGAAACGGGTTTTCGTAAATTGAATTCACGGCAAATACTCCTACGATACTTGTAATAATTGTTCCGACAATTAAGCCGCTGATAAATTTTTTCATGATAAATTACCTCCTGTTTAGAAATATACACAAAAAAATTTAATTTGTCAAGACAAAATAATATGAGTTTCCGAAGCCGCAAAACACGTCAATCTAATTTATTAACAAAGTTGTAACATTGATCAAAGCAAGGAAAAAGTGCAGAAATTCAGTGAGATTG
>CANQLT010000165.1 GCA_947624775.1 uncultured Monoglobus sp. | reverse complement strand
GTATCAGACGGGCGTAGTAGTCGATTCCCTCGTAAAACGGAAGGCCCGTGCCGGGGATATTTTCGGAAATATAAACCGCCGCGACCGCCACGGTGTCGGAATGGGATATACTCACCGAGGCATTTATCCTCACGCCTCCGAATTTTATGTAGGGCATACCCAGCTCGTCGTGGCAGATCTCGATATCCGACATATCAAAGTTGCGTATCCCGGTGCCGAGGGCCTTTGAGAACGCCTCCTTTGCCGCAAAATGTCCCGCCACTGACTCGTAAAATTTCTTGGCGGCGGCCTTTGATGTGAAATACTCGGTCTCGCCGTCGGTGAACATGCGGCGGATAAACATTTCAAGGTTTTTCATATCCCTAAAGCGGGATATTTCGATTACATCAATTCCTATCATATTTCATCTTCTCCTATCATCTTCGCGCACTGTTTCATTACGATTATTTATTCAAAAACACTTTTCTCGGCGCCATCGCCTTAAAGCACTCAAGTATCTTGTCGTTTGGATTAAACAGCAGCAGGCGTCCGTTTCCGTTCTCGGTGTACGCCGCGAAGTAAAGGTCGTCGGCGTCCTTGTCGGTGCAGGCGTATATTTTTTTGAGGCCCGGATTGTTCATGTAGCGGTTAAAGTCGTCGCTGCTCCTGTGCGCCAATATCTCCATGTCGTTTATGTCAAAGCTCGTGACGCGCTTTCTGCGCCTCGCGTTTATTACCGCGTCAACGTCCAGCTCGCCCGCGGTGAAGGCGTACTCGTATTCCATGTTGGTCGAGGTTATCAGAAGATACAGCGCGTATATAATGCCGACCACGATTATCAGCAGAAACATGCCGACAAACGGCATAAACGCGCTGAGTGCGCCCAGCGCCGCGATAATCACCAGCGCGCCGACTATGCTCAGAATTATCTTAAAATAGTCGCCGCTGTCCTTCTTTTTCTTAACCAATTGTTCCGCGAACAGATCCATTTCCATACTTTTCTCTCCTATTTATTTTTATTAATATTATATTCGCTGAATTTACGCAAAGCTATTCGTTAAACGGTATATTTTCGGGGCCTATGTTTTCGGCGGGCTCCGACGTTATATCCAGCTGCTTTTGGCTGTTGTTGCCCACGGCTAAAACCGACTGCTGAGGCGACAGCGACAGGCCCAGCGAATGGGAATTTCCGCAGGCGACCGCGATAACGCCGTCCCAGAATCCCAGCGAGCCTTGATTCAATGAATTGTCACCCACAGACACGGCCTTGCCGTCCACGCTGCAATACACGATATATCCCGAGCCCACGGCTGCCGAGACCGCGTCTTTTATTCCCGCCGTGTTTTTCTGGCCGTAGCTGTTGTCGCCCAGCACCTTCACGCTGCCGTCGTATTTTATGAGCACGGTGTTTTTCTCGCCCGTGGCGACGCGCAGCACGTTTTTTTCTCCGGCGACGTCGCATTGGCCGTACTCGTTCCATCCCGTCGCGAGCACAGTGCCGTCGCTTTTGAGGCCGATCGTGTGGTTGCCCGCCGCGGCGACCTGAACTATGTCGTCCCACTCCTGCACGTCACATTGGCCGTAGTTATTGTTGCCTCTCGCAACCACGTGTCCGTTGGCCTTGAGACCGATCGTGTGGCCCTCTCCTGTCGAGACCGCCACTATATCGGACCAGCCCGAAACGTCGCACTGGCCGTACTCGTTGTCGCCGCAGGCCATGAGATACCCGTCGTATGTCATTCCGACCGTATGGTTGCCCCCCGCGGACACCGCGATGATCTTTGTCCACTCGCCCGTGTCGCACTGGCCGCTGCCGTTGTCACCATATGCGGCCACGGTGCCGTTCTTGCGCGCCGCGGCGCTGTGGTTGTATCCCGCAGAAATCAGCCTTCCGCCCGCGTTTAATATGCTTCTCATGTTTGACACGCTGCGCTTATAATCCCCGCACTCGCGGAAATATTTCAACGCCTCGCCGTATTCTCCAATGCTCATATAGGAAAGCGCGGCGCAGTATTTTATCTCCTTGCCGTCGTTTCCCGCGAAATTGTATTTTTCATCCAGAGCCGTAAGCGAGGGCGCAGCCGCGGCATAATCGCGGTTTATGTAAAGGTTCATCGCCTGCTTAAACGCGCCGCTCCTGACCGAAAAGTGCCGCGCCACCGCGCCGCCGCCGAAGATAAGAGCCGCCGCGCAGACTATGACTACCGCTATCATCGCAAGCTTTCGGTTTTCGGACATCAGCTTTTTATTCTGCTTTTTTTCGGAATTTTTGTCCTTTATCTCCTTTGTCAGCCTCAGACGCAGCCACTCCTCGCCCAGCGCCTCCTCAGACACAATATCGTCCGCCAGGCTCTGATTCGGGTTGACCCATGATGTTCCGTCCTCAAACAGCACCTTCGCCACCTCGACAAAAACCGACTGCGTGAGCTCGGGCACCTCGTTTAGCTGCTCCTCGCCGAACAGAGTCGCGGGCTTCGCGTTGACATTGACGTAGGGCAGGTTTTTGAGCTGCACGCAAAGATTCAGGTCCTTGTCAAAGCAGCCCACATTGAAATAGGCCGAGCGGACATTGCTGCCGCAGTTGTTGTAAAGCTTGAGCCGCAGCGCGGTCCTGCCTCCCGTCTCCTTCAGCACCTCGCTGGTGTCGATATAGATCGGCGCGTTGCCTCGGTTCTCGTATTCGGTTTTCTTTATGGTTTTATATGTAACATCTGCCATTTAATCACCTTTGATTCACAAATCTACAGAATAATTATACTACAAAGTCGGACAAAAAACATTACGATTCTGTTAATAGTATAATACAAAACAAAAACAATTTGACAATATACAATATATTGTGTATCATTATAGAAAAGATATTTTTGAAAGGAGCGATATTATGAATGTAATTGACGCGATCAAAGGACGCAGGAGCATCAGGAAATTCAAACAGCAGGATGTTCCGCAAAAGGACATCGAAACGATAATCGACGCCGCGCGCTACGCCGCAAGCGGAGCCAATATGCAGCCGATAAAGTACGCAGTGATGAGGAACCACAGGGAGGTATATCCCTGCACCAAATGGGCGGGCTACCTGACCGATTGGGACCCCGCCGAGAATGAGCGGCCGCTGTGCTACATAGCGATCCTGGGCGATATGGGCATAAAAAAGACGTTTGAGCCCGACGCGGGCGCGGCGGTCACCACCATGATGCTGGCGGCGCACGAAATGGGCCTCGGCACCTGCTGGCTGGGCGCCATCGACAGAGCGAAGCTAAAGGAAATGCTGGGCACCGAGCACGAGGTGCTGTACCTGCTGGCGGTTGGCTATCCCGCGCAGCAAAGCCGCGTCGTTGACGAGACAGACGGAAACATAAAATATTACGAGGACGAAAACGGAATAATAAACGTCCCCAAACGTCCGATGAGCGAGGTAGTGATTAGCGATTAGCGAATAGTGATTAGAAACACCTCATCCGACTTTTTGCCCGTTCGGGCAAAAACCCACCTTCCCCTCAAGGGGAAGGCAAGAGAGGCTTCCCC
>CANQLT010000164.1 GCA_947624775.1 uncultured Monoglobus sp. | reverse complement strand
CCCCCCCCCCCACTGCCATAGTGGAATATGCAAAAAAATCACAATAGATTTGCAAAGTATAACAAATCGCGGAAAACACGAGAGCCGTCGTTCCGTATGCCGCATAAGAATTGAATACCGTATCAGTAATCGAGGCGAGCCTATCCGCCACCACATATTTAATAAATCCTCCGTAAAGAATAAATAAAATACCGGCTTTGATATCATCAAATTTGATATGCAAAGATTCCGTATCACCAAGCTGGCGCAGCAGCCCCGTCGGACGCTCTATCGGGCCTGACATAACCGTCGGAAAGAACGTTACATACGCAGCATAAGTAATCAGATCATGTTCTGATTTTATATTTCTCTTATATATCTCAAATACATAGCTGAGCGATTGAAATGTAAAGAAAGAAATCCCAAGCGGAACAGCTATACTTGATCTTGCACTACCGAGCACTGAGCTGCCAAACAGCTTAAAGCATACTGAATTAAACGTGTCAAGCAAAAATTCAGAATATTTAAAATAAAGCAGTGAACCTATGCTTAGAATAATCGCAACAATCAAAAATATTCTCCGCCTTGAAATAGATTCTGTTTTTTCAAGCGCCAAAGCGGCAAACCACGTAATCAATGTCACAGCAACAATCGGAAGAACATCCAAAATGCTTTTTGCCCAGCTCAAATAAAAAAGAATATTGCATACAAGCAAAAAGCCTCGTCTGAATTTAGCGGGCACAACAACATATCCCGCCATCAGAAATATCATAAATCCAAAAAAATAAATTGATATAAACTGCAACAGACTCACCCCCTATTTTTCCCATTTTTTTATAGCGTAATCTTTAAATGCTTTTGACTTATTCAGATAATCTATGCCTCTATTCAACAAAATATTAACATCCGACATATCCTCGTTCGTATAATTTGAAAAAGAGCCGTTAAAATCGGACGAAAACGCATTATCTGCAGGAAACACATTGATCAGCTGTCCGGCATTATAGGATACGATCTGCGCACAATGCTCGCCTGATACATCGCCATAATTCGCGCAATTCACCACTATTCCTCCAGAAAAGTTATCACATATTCCACCGGCTCGCCCGCTACCATGAACATTTGCACGATTATAACAATTAATTATCGCGGCAGAATCTCCTGTTGAATGGCTGGCTATACTGCCCACATAGGCTCCGTTAATTGAGCCGCTTTCGATACCCAAATTTTGCACCGTGCCCCCAAGTTGTCCAAAAAAGCCTATATTAGCGGAAGATGAATTTTCAGAATAGCAATCTATATTAAAGATTTTATTGTTTCCCCCGTCATATGTACCAAAAAAATATTTGTTACTTGAAAAAATTCCTATGGGGATCCATGGCGATTCGCTTTCCAAATCCAAATCGCAGGTTTGCAAAAAATACTTGCCGGTAAACGAACTGCCCGAGTTTACTGCGTCTCTGAAAGCGCATAGATCCTCTACGCCGGTTATAAGATACGGCGAACGTCTTGTTCCTTTTCCTCTGAACTCTGTTTTTTCATTATCGGAAGCAAACAAATCATTTTTTGTTTGAAAGACAATTCCGATCAAAATAATAAGGGAAAGAACCGCAATCAAAATTCGAACAAAATATAATATGTTTTTATGCTGTTTAAATCTAACCATTTTCACCACCACACATCGTAATTATCATCAAATTAGCTAATACAACTTTTAAATAACTCAAATAAAATATAACATAAGCATATGCAATTGTCAATATTTATTTGTTCGGATTCCATTTCTCTAAATTGCAATTCGGATTCTAATTATGAAACGGTCTAAGCATGACAAAACCCCCGCGGGATTCCGCAGGGGTTTTTCTGGTGACTCCTAGGGGATTCGAACCCCTGTAGCCGGCGTGAGAGGCCGGAGTCTTAACCACTTGACCAAGGAGCCGAGTGTTGGTAGCGGTAACTGGATTTGAACCAGTGACACTACGGGTATGAACCGTATGCTCTAGCCAACTGAGCTATACCGCCATGTCTCAATATCCGCGAGCTTTGGCGGACAACTCATAAACAACATTGACAATTATAGCAAAATAGTTTTGAGATGTCAAGACTTTTTTTGAAAAAATTTTTAAATAATTTTAACGGTATAATTTTACTCCGAGGCGCAATACTAAACATATGCTTATACGTTATATTATTTACGGACTTCTGGGAATGAACATGGAAATTTTTTGGACGGGTCTGGCGCCGAGCGGCGAAAAAACATTGAACTTCATCGGCCACACCTCGATCTGGATGTTTTTTATCTATGGGCTGGCGGTGGTGGTACTGGAGCCCGTCCACAGGTTGATCGGAAACGAGAATTGGTTTCTGCGCGGCTGTGTCTGGGCGTCGGTGATCTTCGCGCTTGAGTTTATAAGCGGCGGGCTCCTGCGGCTTTTCGGTATCGAGGCGTGGCGCTATACGGGAGGGCTGTCGGTCATGGGTCTTATCCGTCTCGACTACGCTCCCGTATGGTTCGCCGTGGGACTGATCTTCGAGCGTGTCCACGATCTGCTCATCGCCTATAATATAGGTTAGCTCGTCAGCATTTTTGTCATGTCCTTGCGCAGACGCTTTATGATACGCTTTTCAAGCCTCGATATGTATGACTGCGAGATACCCAAAAGATCCGCCACTTCCTTCTGGGTCATCTCGTCGCCGTCGCGCCCGATGCCGAAGCGCATCTCAACGATGCTGCGCTCCCTGCCGCCCAGCTTGCTCAGCGCGATGCTCAGCAGCTCGCGGTCAGTCTCATCCTCTATGTTTTTTTGCGTGACGTCACCGTCGGTGCCCAGTATGTCGGACAGCAGCAGTTCCTTTCCGTCCCAGTCCACGTTGAGGGGCTCGTCGATCGACACCTCGGTCTTAACATTGCTGTTTTTGCGCAGATACATAAGTATCTCGTTCTCGATGCAGCGCGAAGCGTAGGTCGCCAGCTTTATTTTCTTTTCGGGCCTGAAGGTGTTTATCGCCTTTATAAGGCCGATCGTGCCGATCGAGATCAGGTCCTCGATACCTATGCCTGTGCTGTCGAACCGCTTGGCGATATACACCACCAGCCGCAGGTTACGCTCGATCAGCAGCTGCCGCGCCTCCTCCGCGAAGTCGGGATCGCTCAGTCTTGCGAGCCATATCTGCTCCTCTTCTCTTTCAAGCGGCGGCGGCAGGGTGTCGCTGCCTCCTATGTAATGGACACGGCCTTTTTTGAGCCGCGCCAGCTTGGTAAGCACGCGCCCGAGCCACTCTTGAATTTTGTCTGTGAGCCCTTTCATTCTCATTCCTCCCAATAATAATTTTTTGTGTTTAAAGTAAAACGCCTCGGGCGGCGCGACGCCGTTATACAGCCCGTCGCCCGCAAACTCCGCTTCGGTGAACGCAACAAGGCAGCGGCCCGCGTCTATCCCGAACTCCCTGTCCCGACAGATGATCCTGTCGGCTTTTTTTGCGAACAACACGCCGTCTCCCGCGACGGTGCCGAGCGCTATCGGGACGCCGCTCTTAAACGGCTTTCCGCGCACAAGCAGCACAGGCCGCCCGCCCAACGGCTCGAACAGCTCGCAGCCCGTGTCGAT
>CANQLT010000163.1 GCA_947624775.1 uncultured Monoglobus sp. | reverse complement strand
AACAGCGTCGGCGTGGAAATGTGCATTAACTCCGACGGCGATTACGAAAAAGCGTTCGATAGGACGGTCGCGGTCGTGAAGGAATTAATGCAGGTGCTCGGCATCGACGCGGATCATGTGGTGCGCCATTACGACGCGAGCCGCAAGGACTGTCCGATGAGCATGAGCGGCAATAATTGGGCGCGGTGGAATGAGTTTAAGAGACGGATTACGGAGGTGGACGAAGTGTCGAAAGCAGAATATGACGCACTTGCGGCGAGAGTTAAGGCTCTTGAGGACAAGCAGGATACTATGATTTACAACTACATCGACAAGAATATGCCGGCTTGGGCACATGAGGCGGTGAAGTGGTGCGTGGATAAGGGTATTATTCAGGGCACCGGCGATGGCGAGCTGGGACTTAGTAATACTAAGCTTTGGGTTTGCGTTGTTGTGTATCGTGCGGCGAAATATATCGCGAAAATGGTTGGCATGAAGATATGATGAAAGGTAAGTAAACTATGCAGATTTATGATTTTGTCGAATGGGAATTAAATAAATTCAGAAGCGAGTGCAATTTTACGCCCGCCGAACTGGAGTATTTCAATTTGCGGGCAAAGTGTAAATCAAACATAGAAATATCCATGACAATGAATATATCGGAAAGACAGGTCACACGACTTTCGAAAAAGGTAAAGCAGAAAATATTAAAAGTCATATGACAGTTTTATGGCTGATTTTAGGCAAGAACCGTGCGCGTCACGGTTCTTTTTTTATTTTATAATAAAATTATAAACAAAGAAAGGAGCGTGTGCATACAGCGTTTTCGGCTGTTATAGGCATACGCGTTTTTATTTAGGAGGGATAAAATGAATCAATTTGGAAATCCCATTAACCCCATGAATCCGTATATGAACATGGTAAATCCATATATAAACCGTTCCACACAGCAGAATAACGGCATTATTTGGGTGCAGGGCATAGAGGGCGCAAAAGCGTATCAGATACCGCAGAACAGCAATGCCGTACTTTTGGACAGCGAGCGCGAGGGCATTTTCTATATTAAAACAAGCGATAACATCGGTATGTGTAATCTCCGCGTGTTCCAATACTCGGAAATGACGGAACAGCCGACTCAGAATACGCCTAATGTAGATATGTCGCAATATGTGACAAGAGACGAATTAAACGCTATTTTATCGGGATTGGGAGGTAATTCAAATGGCAAACAGTCTGTTTCAACAGCTAAATCCGCAAAGTCAGCCGACAGCAAATAGGCTGAACGCCGGAGCGGTACAGTCGGTAAAGAACATGATGAACGCGTTCCGCTGCGCGGGCAATCCGCAGCAGATGTTAAACGCTATGGCGGCGCAAAATCCGCAGCTTGCCGGAATTATAAGTATGCTCGGCGGCAGGAATCCGAAGGACGTATTTTACCAGCAATGCAAACAGCAGGGTATCAACCCTGACGACATTATAAACGCACTGAAATAAAAATATAGAGCCGTCAGCGCGCGGGACGGATTTATATAACAAAATTATGAAAGGAGAACAAACTAATGACAGATGGTATTTCTTTAAGCGATGTTGCGGCTGTAACACGCAATAACGACGATTGGGGCATGAACGGCGGCGGTTTTTTCTGGATATTCGCTCTGCTTCTACTTCCGTTACTTTCGGGCGGCGGCTTTTGGGGAAATAATCGCGCAGCCGGCGAACCCGTAACGGAAAGTGGACTGTGTAACGCGATGAATTTCAACAACCTTGAAAACGCGGTAGGCAGACAGGCAGACCAGCTCAACAACGTGTATATGGGCTTGCAGAACGGTATTTGTAACCTCGGTTATGAGACGCTGCGCAACTTCAACACCACACAACAGCAGATTGCCGACTGCTGCTGCACAACGCAGAGAGCGATTGACGCGACCAATTACAACAACGCGCTCAATACGGCGGCTATCAACGCCAACACGACGGAGCAGACACAGAAAATCCTTGACGCGCTTTGCAAGAACCGCATGGAGGATATGCAGTCACAGATTAACATGCTTCAGCTTCAGAACGCAGTTGCGGGTGTTGTCAGATACCCGAACAGTACATCGTATACGGCGGGCTTCAATCCGTTCTTCAACAGCGGTTGCGGCTGCGGTAACGCAAATATTTAAGGTCACTTCTCGACCGGGCAAAATTCGGCGGGGAGCAATCCCCGCTTTTTTATTAAGAAAGGAGTTTTTATTATGTCTTGTAAATCAGCAATTTATACGGTAAATACCGCGCTTCCGACCATTGCGGCAAACGGCACTATTCCCGTCGGAACAGTAATCAGACGCTTCGGCTGTAACGTTAATATTTCGGGCTCGGGTATTACGTTAACCGGCGCGGGCTATTATGATGTTGATGTATCGGTAACGGCGGCACCGACGGCAATAGGCACGGTAACTGTAACGCTCTTAAAAGACGGCGTGGCAGTACCCGGGGCTACGGCAAGCGCCACAGTAGCCGCGATAGGCGACAATGTAACATTGCCTATCAATGCGCTTGTACGCTTGCAGTGCTGCGATGACTCGTCTACGCTGACGCTTGCGCTCACAGGCGCCCCGAGCGTTATAAACAATGCGGCTGTTGTAGTCGAAAAGCTGTAAATCGGGGTGTTCAATATGACTGTAGATGAAATATTCGGTCAGATAGCGCAGCACATGATTCAAGGGACAATGGTGCATGAGCAGTTAGCCAATTATTATGATTTTCTTGGGCTGAACGGATATAAACGTATGCACGAGTACCATTATTTTGATGAGTCGTGCGCATATCGCGGTTTGTGCAGATACTACATAAACCATCATAACAAACTGGTTCCGAAAGCTGTTTTTGAAAACCCGAATATCATACCCGACAGTTGGTATAAGCATAAGCGTCAGGATGTGGACAACGCGACTAAATCCGTTGCCATAAAAACTGGTACGCAATTGTGGGTTGACTGGGAAAAGGAAACCAAGAAGCTGTATCAGGATATGTACACGGAATTGATGAATATTGGTGAAGCGGCAAGCGCATTAAAGGTCAAAGAGCTTTTATGCGACGCTGACTGCGAATTAAAAAAGGCTGAACGATTCGCGTTAGAAAAAAAGGGTTCGGATTATAATATGGCTGATATTATCTCCGAGCAAGAAACAATACACGATAAATATAGGAAAAAATTAAAGAAAATCGGGGTGTATGTATGTTAGATATAAACGAAATCAACGGAACAATAAAACAACTGGAAAATGGTGAAACAACATTTTCAAATTGTAATAAACTTGCCGTTTTGTACACAGTCCGTGATTATATGACGGGGAAATCAGCCGCGCCCGAATTGTCGAACGAGGTAACGGAGGAATTGAGCGACATACTGCCGTGTTACAAAACGTACCACGAGGCAAAGGAAAAATATCGTTTGCGCGAAATTGCGGAACAGCCTGTAATAGTGGCAATGAACCAGTTATGCCGCGAGATAAAAGAATTTATGCTGTCACTATACAAGGGTGCGGACACTGACGACGAAAAAAACCAGTTAAAACAAATGGTAAAAGAAGTACACGGCATGATGTAAGAAAAGGACGGGTGAACCGTCCTTTTCTATTGTATCACATTCTCTGACGAACATTTGACGAACTTTTTTTGTTATAAATCGTTACAAATCGTTACAAATCTTTCA
>CANQLT010000162.1 GCA_947624775.1 uncultured Monoglobus sp. | reverse complement strand
GTGAGGTAAAGTGCGCGGCGGGATATATCTACGGCCTGCCCGAGATGCCCGTCAAGGGTCTGCATATCGACAACTTTGTGTGCACCATGACAAAGGGCGAGCACAACGTTGCCAGCGAGCCCATCATGGCATGGCACGTTAAGCCCGTAAGCCACTACGGTTTCTACTGCGCCAACATGAAGGACGTTTGCTTCAATAACATTCACATCACAGCCGAGCAGTCGCCATCGATCATGATCGAGCAGTCCGACTCGGTAAAGATTAGCGGCATGACCTCGCCCGGCGACAACACCGCGGTGCGCATCAGAAAGTCGACCGACATTCTGCTCAGCAACTCGCTGATCTCGCCCACGGCTGAAACATTCCTTGAAGTTGACGAGGAATCCAAAAAATCCCTTGCGATTAACGGCGTTGCCGTTACCGACAAGGAGAGACAGACAGTAATGACAATTATTGATTAATAAATAGGAGGGTTTAAAATGGAAAGGTTAAAAAGAAAAGAGCAATGTCAGCTTAAAGAGCGGTTCCTGCAGTTCGGCGAGGGAAACTTCCTCCGCGGATTTGTGGATTGGATGATCGACCGCCTGAACAAAGAAAACGGCTATGACGGCGGAGTGGTTGTGGTTCAGCCCGTGAACGTGGGCCCTGTTGTGAAGTTCCTCAACGAGCAGGACGGACTTTACACTCTGTATCTGCGCGGTCTCTTAAACGGCGAGAAAGTAGAGGAGACAAGAGTTGTTGAGTGTATCACAAGAGGAATCAATCCCTTTGAGGACACCGACGCGTTCTACGCCTGCGCCGAGAATCCCGATTTGCGCTACATAATCTCGAACACCACCGAGGCGGGCATAGAGTACAAGCCCGATCAGGACCCGAACGATTTTGAGGCGCTCACATTCCCCGGCAAGCTCACAACATTCATGAAAAAGAGATACGACGCGGGTCTGCCCGGTTTCCTGCTGCTGCCCTGCGAGCTTATCGACAAGAACGGCGACGAGCTCAAGAAGTGCATCAAGAAGCACGCAGCGGACTTCGGCTACGGCGACGACTTTATTAAGTGGGTTGACGAGGAGAACTACTTCACCAACACGCTGGTTGACAGGATAGTTACGGGTTATCCCCGCGACACGGCCGCCGAGATGGAGAAGGAGTACGGCTATCTTGACAACGTTATCGACACGGCCGAGATATTCCACCTGTGGGTTATCCAGGGCGATAAGAAGTACGCCGAGGAGCTGCCCTTTGACAAGCTGGGCATGAACGTTCTGTGGACAGACGACGTTACGCCTTATAAAAAGAGAAAGGTAAGGATCTTGAACGGCGCTCACACCATGATGGTTCTGGCCGCGCATCTGGCGGGCATCGAGACCGTCAAAGAGGCTATGGACGACGAGCTGATCTATAACTTTATGCACAAGGGCCTGTTTGAGGAGATCATTCCCACGCTCGACCTGCCCAAGGATGAGCTGACCCAGTTCGCAAACGACGTTATCGAGCGTTTCAAGAACCCCTTTATCAAGCACTATCTGCTGAGCATCGCTCTCAATTCGGTATCAAAGTATCAGGTTAGAGTTCTGCCCTCCGTGCTTGAGTACATAAAGGCGAACAACGAGGAGCCCGACTGTCTGGTATTCTCGCTGGCAGCACTGATCGCGTTCTACAGAACCGACGCCGCCAACGACAACGCCGACGTTATGGCGTTTATGAAGGACGCTTCGGTTGCCGATATTCTGGCAAAGGCCGAGTATTGGGGACAGGATCTGAGCTTCCTCAAGCCCTCGATTGACAAGTATCTCGCCGCGATCGATGAAAAAGGCATCAGAGGCGCGATGCAGGACGTTGTAAACGGATGATCGGGAGGGTAAAGACATGGCAAAAATTAAGATAAGCCCTCTTGACAACGTGGAGGTAAATGTGGGCGGCGAGTACGACGGCCACAAGACAGCCATCCGCGACATCAAAAAGGGCGAGAATATTATAAAATACGGTTATCCCATCGGCCACGCCTTGGAGGATATCAAGGCGGGCGAGCATGTGCATACTCACAACATCAAAACCAATCTGAGCGGCATACTTGAGTATAAGTATGAGCCGGTCGATTGCGCGGTCAAAAAGGCTGACGACAAGCTGACGTTTAACGGCTATGTCCGCGACGATGGCAGCGTGGGCATCCGCAACGAGATCTGGATAGTCAACACGGTGGGCTGCATCAACAAGACCTCCGAGAAGCTGGCGAAGCTTGCCAACGAAAAGTACGCGGGCAGGACAGACGGAGTGTATACCTTCGTTCATCCTTTCGGCTGCTCACAGCTGGGCGACGACCAGAAAACCACTCAGGCGATCTTAAAGGGTCTGGTAAACCATCCCAACGCCGCGGGCGTGCTGGTTCTGGGCCTCGGCTGCGAGAACAACAACATACCGGTATTCAAAGAGGTGCTGGGTGAGTACAATCCCGACAGAGTGAAGTTCATGTCCACTCAGGAGTATGACGATGAGCTCGAGGAAGGCCTGAGGCTCATAGGCGAGCTGGTCGAGTACGCGCAGAAGTTCGAGAGAACGCCATGCGACATCTCAAAGCTGGTTGTCGGCTTAAAGTGCGGAGGCAGCGACGGATTTTCGGGCCTCACGGCCAATCCGCTGGTCGGACAGTTTTCCGATTTGCTCATTGCTCACGGCGGCAGCACGATATTGACAGAGGTGCCCGAAATGTTCGGCGCCGAAACGCTGCTTATGAACAGATGCCGCGACGAGGAGACGTTTAACAAGGTCGTTGACCTGATAAACAATTTCAAAGAGTATTTCATGCGCCACAATCAGGTGGTTTACGAGAATCCTTCGCCCGGCAACAAAAAGGGCGGAATCACCACCCTTGAGGACAAGTCTCTCGGCTGCGTTCAAAAGAGCGGCACAGGCGAGGTCGTGGACGTTATCCAGATCGGTGAGCATGTCAAGAAGCAGGGCCTCAACCTGCTGACAGGCCCCGGCAACGATATAGTGGCCGTAACCAATCTGACGGCTTCGGGCTGCCACATGGTTCTGTTCACAACGGGCCGCGGCACTCCGGTGGGCGCTCCGGTTCCAACGATCAAGATATCGTCGAACTCGGGCCTTGCCGAGCGCAAGCCCCATTGGATCGACTTCAACGCGGGTCCCATCGTGGACGGCGCGGTTCTCACTCAGGACCTGCTGAACTTTGTTATCGACATAGCAAACGGCAGGCAGACCAACAACGAGAAGAACGGCTACCGCGAGATCTCGATCTTCAAAGACGGAGTAGTGCTTTAAAATAAAAAAACATATTGTCTCCCCCTCCTTTATCGGAGGGGGAGATGTCACCAAAGCGAATTTCTAATCTCTATTCGCTAATTACTAATCACTATGTTAGGAGGACATTATGAACAGAGTTGAAGGAAAATGGATAGCGGACTTGGGCGACGGCACTTTCAAAAATCCTATATTGTACGCCGATTATTCCGATCCCGACGTGATAAGAGTCGGAGATGATTTTTATATGACCGCGTCCAGTTTTACATACGTTCCCGGTCTGCCGATACTTCATTCGAAGGACCTTATCAACTGGGAGATTATTAACCATGCGGTCAAAAAGCTGCCCGACCGCTATAACAAGCCGGTTCACGGCTGCGGCGTGTGGGCGCCCGCGATCCGTTATCACGAGGGTAAGTTCTATATCTATTACGGGGACCC
>CANQLT010000161.1 GCA_947624775.1 uncultured Monoglobus sp. | reverse complement strand
TAAAGGGCATAACGATCCCGAATTGTAGAGAAGGACATTATGGATATTCAAACAATAACTGACAAGATAAACTACAAAACAGCGCAAGTGCAAAAGCTCCAAGCTGAAATCAAGGCTCTTGAAACAAAGAAAACACAGCTTGAAAATGAGGAAATCATAAACGCCGTAAACGAGGCAAATATTCCAATAGGAAGGCTGAAAGAAATTTTAGAACTAATGAAAGAGAGGGACGGTGCAATATGAAAGTTAGAAATCTGTTATCTGCGGAGCTTCCGCAGATAACGCTTACCTTTGAAAACGGCAACACTGCCTACCGTTTTAGCGGTGTGTATGCCGGACACAGATCTTTGCCGTCAAAATTGTTGAAATTGATGGCTGAAAATCCCGAAAAAGGCGGTGACAAACAGAATGAAATGTGATATACTGAATATACAATCCTGTTTGGCAGACTGTCGGAAAGCGAGGATTAAAAATGAACAGACAGTCTGAAAAAATAACAGCGTTATACTGCCGCCTGAGCCGCGATGATGAATTGCAGGGCGACAGCAACAGTATTGTGAACCAAAAAGCGATTTTGAGCAAATACGCAAAGGATAACAATTTCAAAAATCCGCAGTACTTTGTTGACGACGGAGTAAGCGGGACGACATTCGAGCGCGAGGGGTTTCAAGCGATGATAGCCGAAGTCGAGGATGGCAATGTCGGAACGATTATCGTCAAAGACATGAGCCGTTTCGGACGTGACTACTTAAAGGTCGGCTTTTACACGGAAATCTTGTTTGCAGAAAAAGACGTGCGGTTTATTGCTATCAACAACGGCATTGACAGCGCAAACCAAACCGACAGTGACTTTACCCCGTTTTTGAACATCATGAACGAATGGTATGCGAGGGATTCTTCAAAGAAGGTGCGGACGGTATTCAAGGCAAAAGGTGAATCGGGCAAACCGCTTACGACCACACCACCGTATGGATATATGAAAAGTCCCAACAATCCAAACGAATGGATAATCGACGAGGAAGCCGCCGAGGTTGTGAAACGAATTTACAGCCTGTGTATGGCGGGATACGGCACTTCGCAAATATGTAAGCTGCTCGAAAAAGAGCAAGTCCTGTGTCCTCGCGCGTATTGGGTGAAGAACGGATTTTACAACTACGATATGCCGGAAAAGCCGTATAAATGGTATCCAAACACTATCTCAAATATCCTGTCGAGAAAGGAGTATCTGGGGCATACGATAAACTTCAAAACTTATCGTAAGTCGTACAAGTCAAAGAAAAAGCTCGACGTTCCCGAAGAAAATCAAATGGTATTCGAGAACACGCACGAGCCGATTATCGACATTGACACTTGGGAAAAGGTGCAGGAACTCCGCAAAAACAAACGCAGACCGACGAGGACAGGCAAGACGAATATGTTTTCAGGAGTGGTTTACTGCGCCGACTGCGGGCAAAAGCTGTACTACTGCACAAGTCGGTATCTTGAAAGCAGACAAGACCACTTTGTATGTTCGACATCGCGCAAGCAGGGCACTGACGTGTGCGATACTCACTTCATCAGAGCAGTTGTTCTCGAACAGGGTGTGTTACAGCATTTGCGGTATGTGATAAACTTCGTGGCGAGTTTCGAGGATAGATTTTGTGAGATAATGGGCGCGAAGCATAAGATGGAAGTCAAAAAAGAGCTTGCTGCCAAACGCAGAGCGATAGCCAAAGCCGAAAAGCGGATTGCCGAGTTAGACCGATTATTCAAGTGTATTTACGAGGGCAAGGCAAACGGAGCATTATCAAAATGCTTGCCGACGATTACGAGCGGGAGCAACGGGAATTATCCGAAAAAATAACTATTCTCGCCGCCGAGGTTACACAACAAGAGGAGCAGTCCGACAACATGGAGAGGTTCATCGGAAAGGTTCACAAATATTTCGACTTGCAGGAATTAACGCCAACAATTCTAAATGATATGGTACAAAGGGTTTACGTCCACACGCTGGAGAAGATTAACGGCAAACGGATACAGCAAATTGACATTTATTACGACTTGGTAGGATTTCTGCCAATGTCGCTGTTTCAAAATGAAAAGCAGGGTAAGGGGGCATAATGCGACTTTACCCCGCAAAAACATACCTTACTGTTTTATCTCACACCGCCTCAGGGGTCTGTTTTTTCTGTACTTAAAGCTCAACTACGGCCTCGGCCTCGATAAGCACGTCCTTCGGCAGGCGGGCGACCTCCACGCAGGAGCGGGCGGGGTAAGGCTCGGTGAAAAATTCGGCGTAGACCTTATTTATCTCGGCGAAATCGTCCATATCCTTGATGAACACAACGGTTTTGACGGTTTTGCCCACGTCGGCCCCGGCGGCGCGTATCAGGTTGGTAAGGTTGGTAAGCACCTGCCGCGCCTGCGCGGCGGCTCCCTCGGGCAGGGCGCCGGTCGAGGGGTCGAGGGGGATTTGGCCGCTGGTGAACAAAAAGCCGCCGGCCTTGATAGCCTGAGAGTAGGGGCCGATGGCCCGGGGGGCGGAGTTGGTGGTGATTTTTTCCATGATTATTCTTCCTTCCTATCTTAAAATTCTGATTATACGGCTGCTGAAGCGGGTTGAGCGGCGCGGCATTTTATCCGCCGCGAAAAACACGACGAGCGTCAGCACAAGCGCCGCCACGGCGGCAATGTCGGCCACAAGGCTGTCGCCGCTTATGCGCAGGGCGGCGAGGTAGGCCGCTATGGCAATCAAAATCGGCAGAATGTAGCCCACAAAGGCCAGCAGCACAAAGGCCCCGCCGCTCATTTCCACCTTTACCATATCGCCCACCTTGGCGTTCAGACCGTTCACGGCCTTAAGCGTGGTGGACGTGGGCGAACAGCCCCCGCCGCACGAGGCGCAGTTTTCGCCGCAGGCGGGAGCGCGCCGCACCCGCACAATGGCGTTCCTGCCCTGAAGCTCGACCACCTGTCCTATCTGATCCATAAATGCGCTCCTCTCCTATTTATTGCCCAAAAGCTCTCGGGCGTTTTCAAGCGCGGCGGCGGTTACGTGGTCGCCGCGTATAATGCGCGCCAGCTCGCGTTCGCGCTCCTCGCCCTCGATGGGGCGGACGCGCGTGAGCATCGCGTCGGGGTCCTTTTCTATTAGGAAGTGGCGCGAGGCCGCCGCCGCTATGACGGGCAGGTGCGTTATGCACAACACCTGACGGCCCTTTGCCAGTTCGCTTATCTTTAGGGCTATTTTTTCGGCGGCTCTGCCGCTGACGCCGGAGTCTATCTCGTCAAAAACTATAACGTCGGCGTCGCTTTCGGCGGTGAACACGCTCTTTATCGCCAGCATCACGCGGCTCAGCTCGCCGCCGCTGGCCACCTTGGCGAGAGGCTTGGGCTCCTCGGCGGGATTGGTGGAAATCAACAGCTCCACCCTTTCGGCTCCCTTATCCCAAAGCTCGCAGGGCGTGAGCCTTAACGAAACGCGCGTTTTTGGCATATCCAAAAAGGCCAGCTCGCCGCATATACGGCGGCACAGCTCCTCGCCGGCGGCCTTTCGCGCCTGCGAGAGCCTTTCGGCGGCGGAGCGGGCAAGCTCCAGCTTTGCGCGGACGTCCTCCTCCAGCTCGCCGCCGTGCTCCTCGGCGTATGTCAGCTCGTCAAGCTCGTCCGAGGCCTTCTTCAGCACTGCCAGAACATCGGCGACGGTCAGGCCGTACTTGCGCTCGAGGCGGTATATAACGCAAAGCC
>CANQLT010000160.1 GCA_947624775.1 uncultured Monoglobus sp. | reverse complement strand
TTATCATGCACCGAATGAATTTTTCACTATTTTATCTGTCCACTAATCTTGACAAGTTTCGGCTACCCCCTCAGTCGCCATTTGGCGACAGCTCCCCCCCGAGGGGGAGCCTGATATTTGCCTCGCCCGCCTTTAGGATGGAGAGGTGCCCGCTTTGCGGGCGGAGAGGGAGGCGAACCAACGTTGGGATATTACTCCCTCTCAGTCGGCTTTGCCGACAGCTCTCCCCCTTAAAAGGAGGCGAGCCTGACTCCTGTGTTCGCGAAGATACACCAATGATTTTCGCCAGATCATCTCCGTGTAATTACTATTCGCTAATCACTAATCACTAATCACTATGTTGACAGCTCTCCCCGAGGGGCGAGCCTGACCCCCTCAGTCGGCTGCGCCGACAGCTCCCCGAGGGGGGCGCCTATCTGTTGGGGCGCAGCAAAAGAGGAATCCCGAAGGATTCCTCTTTTTGTTGGCAAATCATTATTTGTTCGATTTACCGAAGATTACAATTACTGGGTAACCTTATAGCTGAAGTATGCCGCATAGACAACGTTGGCATCGGTACCGGCGCCAATAATCGTATAATACTTACCGGACGTTACATCTATTGTAACTTTTGTAAGATAATCACCGTTATCTATTAAGGTGCCGGGGTTTGATGTCGCTTTGTCGGTCTTTGTTGTCGCTTCCGGTGAATCGTATTCAATGACCGTCAAATTTTTGCCTATTCTTTGACTGGTAATGAACGTAAGCTGACCGTCATGTGTGGGATGAACTTCAAGCCACGCGGCTCCAAGGTATTTATCCTTCTGGCTATTTTGCTTACCTCCGTTTGATTTAACACCATTATTCCACTGGGTACGAGTTTGGAGACCTTTATACGCAGTATCCTTAGTGAATGTTTTAGTGCCTACGGTAAATGAATCAACAGCGTTTTCGAGTCTTGTATCATTGTCAAAAACATTCTTGGGAGTTACAGAACTCAATGTGGCTTCTCCGTCACTTGCTACTTTTATTTCGGCAGTAACATCACCTGACGCAGTACCGGTGGGAGTAATTGTTTTGGTATTCAAATCACTCAGAGCGCTGATATCCATGAGAGCATCTTTAAGCTCATAGGCAACTTCCGTTGTAACGGCAGTCTTTGCGCCGATACCTTTATCAGCGTCGGTAGCCTCAACCACAATGTAGTTTCCTTTCTGAGCCTCTGTAACCGTGAAAGTCTCTGATGTTGAAAGGTCATTTATTTTTTCCTTTCCGTCAGTTCCGTTTTCACCTGTGGCAGTATACCACTGATATGTTACATTATCGGCTTCGGCGGGCGTAATTACAGCTTTAAGTGTCGCGCCTACTTTGGGATCTCCCTCTATAGCAACGCTGATAAGATCGGCCTTAAGTACAGATGTTATATTAACTGTTACGTCCGAACCCTCTTCAACCTTAACGGTATAAGTTTCGTCAGCGCCTTTGGTCACGTTGGTAACTTCGGTTATTGTGTATGCATCGGCGGGCTGAATAGTGAACTGGTATTCACCGGCCGGCAGATCCGAAACCTCAACGGTGTCACCTTCCAGGTTTTTAACCTCATTACCCTGACCGTCGGCTCCTTTCCAAGTGATACTTGTAACATTTGCACCGTTGAAAGTTACCTTCTGTTTCGGTATAGCCTCGCATGTTGCGCTTATCTTGGCGTCGTCTTTAGCGGGCATCTCGATGAAGTACGCGTCTGTTGTGATATTGTCGTTAAGCTTATTGGCTTTTACAGACTCACCGTCGAGCTTTACATCATTGATTCTGTAATCATTTGCTGATGCGGTATCGATGTAAGTTTTAAAGAATACCAACTCGCCCTCAGCAGCCTTTGTTATTGCCGTACTCGATTCTCTGGCAACATTTCTCATCTCGGATGTCTTGATCTTTGAGTCATTTGACGAATCAACCGTGGGTACGGGACGAATAGTCGAATCATCGTAGCCTATGGTAATGCTGTCGTAATTGCCGCAGTAGCTGCTGCCGTCTGTTGTGTTAAGCTGATGCAGGTAAAGTATGAGGTTATCTGTTTCCGATAATGTCACACCATCGGGAATGGTGATAATGTTACTGTGCATAGCATAATTTGAAGTTCCCTTCATCTGCTTTGTAACAATAAGATTAGCTTGCTGACTGTTTGGGTCAAACGATGCGGGAGCAGCAGCCTCTGTTGACTTATACAGACTTACCGAAACGCCACTCTTCTCATCATATGTTCCCATCTCAATTGTGATGGTTTTAGCGCCGACAAGCGGGTTTCCATCTTCCATATCCTTGGTCTTAACCAACATATAGGATTTGTCGTGTGTGCTTTCCCAGTGACCGTTCTTAAGCTGTCCGCCATTGCTTGCGGGTAAAGAAAGGTCGGTAGTGTTGTCCTGATTTGTCAGAATTTTCACCGGATCCTTTGCGGGCTCGGGCGAACCTGAGGGTTCTGCACTGGGCGCCTCTGAGGGCTCTGCCGACTCTTCGGGCTCTGCAGATGTGTCAGGCTCTGCAGATGTTTCGGGAGCCGGAGATGTCTCGGGATTAGCCGATGTTTCGGGTTTTGCCGATGTTTCGGGCTCTTTCGATGCCTCGGGTACATAATCTTCGATCTTGATTACCGCCATAGCGATAAAGTCGGCCGCAATTTGTCCGGCTGTGGGAGCATACTTGAATGTATAAACTCCCGCTTTAAGATTTTCGGCTGTATAAGAGTAGTTGCGAACATCCTGCCAATCACCATCACCGGATTTACCCAATACATCGCTCATTTCAGGAGCCTCGTTTACAAAACCGCTGCTCAACTCTTCCGCCAGTTCAGACTTAAATGTCAAACTAAAGAGATTGTTTCCGGCAGTACTTGTTCCGATTACGTCGAACTCATATGTTCCGTTTTCGGGAATTGTAACTTCAGTCGTGATATATGAATCCTGGCCGCTTCTGTTGTCAATGCTTTGATATTTCTTTTTGGAGATATTCTCAAAATCTCCAAATATCGATTGAAGTCTCGCATCATACTTATCGGTAGGATTTTTCATATTCAATTCTCCGGACCAAATCACGGCAGCGCCTTGAGGTGTAAAAGTATCTTCACCAACAACGATAATATCTTTTACATCGGGTGCGTCGGGCTCGGGTGAACCTGAGGGCTCCGTTGAGGGAGCTTCCGTGGGCTCAACAGGAGCTTCAACCGTCTCAATCTCAAGAGCGGGGAAGTATATTGTGCCTCCATTTGCTTTTGCAAAGTTAAGCGTTAACAGTGTCGGGCCGCCAGTGTACTCAAGAGCGATTTTCTCACTCGAACTATTTTTGTAGCAGTTCTGTGTGCCATTGTTGCCATCAGCGCCTTGACGCGCCGAGCCAAGGAGCTTCGCTGTATCTACCGTTGAGCCGTCACCTGATTTAAGCGTAACCGTTGCTTCGTTTGTATAAGAGCATGTACCAATGTAAATGGTTGTATCACCGGCTACATTTATTTTAATTGTATCTCCTTCAGGCATGTTTAAACCATGATCGTTGTAGAAAACAACATCTTTTGAGAATACAACAGCTCCGTCCTGCAGCTGATAATCCTCGTCAGCGGCTTGTTTGTTGTCAATTATTCCGTTGCCTTCATTTGAGCCGCTGAATTTGAACACTTGAGTTTTAGCATACGGTATTGCAGTGGGCTCTGTCGGGGGAGCTTCCGAGGGACCTTCCGAAGGAGCTGTCGAGGGACCTTCCGTGGGCGTCGAAGGTTCTGTTGAGGGGCCTTCCGAGGGAGC
>CANQLT010000159.1 GCA_947624775.1 uncultured Monoglobus sp. | reverse complement strand
TACATTCAGGCATAAATTATCATGCACCGAATGAATTTTTCACTATTTTATCTGTCCACTAATCTTGACAAGTTTCGTAACTATCATTTTTCAAGCCGTTTTTTGCTTACCATTATTTGCCATAATCCAGAAACTCCGCCGCTTTCATATATGCGGCATACGGCGTGCCTTGATCGGACAAGGCGGCGGAAACTATTATATTTGTGTCTATCAGAACCTTTGTCAACTTTCCACTTCCGTTCTTATTTCGCTTATCAGCTTATCGATATCATCCTCCGTTTTAAGACCCGCTTTTTCGGCTTCACCACGCATACCGGAATTGAGCATCTGCATGGCATATACGGCGGAGTTCATCATAACCACCTGCCCGTTTTCATATACGAGTGTAACCCTGTCTCCGGAATTAAGCCGCAATGCCTCACGTATATCCTTCGGGAGCGTAATTTGACCTTTAGACATAACCTTTGCGCTGTCAACAATAATCGGACTCATATTATTTCCTTCTTTATACATACAAGTAGGGCAAATCTTACTTATCCTACTTTCTTTTTATATTATACCACAATAAATTTAAATTAGCAATACTTTTTAAAATACGGTTTGATAAAAATTTTCATACGATAATCCGACGCCTAGTCTCTAGATCCTATTTCCCAGTCCCTACGTTCCCACCTCCGTCTGCGGCAGGCCGCAGCCACCTCCTCCCGGGAGGAGGCACTAAATTGGCGCCCGCCAACTGAGGCCGCAAAAAATAGGCGCCCCCTTGGGGGAGCTGGCGGGCAACGCCCGACTGAGGGGGGATTCCTAATCACTATTCGCTAATCGCTAATTACTATGTTGACGGAACAAAATATTTATTATATAATATAAATCAGTAATTCTTATAAACAAAAGGAGGAAAAATTATGGCAATGTTTCAACCCGAGATCGAGACTATGACTCGGGAACAGCTCCGCGAGGTGCAGCTGGAAAAGCTCAAATGGCAGGTAAAGAGGGTGTACGAGAACGTTAAGATGTACCGCGAGCGCATGGACGAGGCGGGCGTGAAACCCGACGACATCCAGTCGCTTGACGACCTCTCAAAGCTCCCCTTCACCACCAAGCAGGACCTTCGCGACTACTATCCGTTTGATCTTCTGGCGGTGCCCAAGCGCGACATCGTGCGCATCCAGGCGTCGTCGGGCACCACGGGACGGCAGATAGTTTCGGGCTACACCCGTGCCGACCTTGAGCAATGGGCCGATGGATTCGCGCGCCAGCTGGTCGCGGCGGGCGGCGACAACAAGTCGATCGTTCAGGTATCCTACGGCTACGGCCTGTTCACGGGCGGTCTCGGCGCGCACCAGGGAGCCGAGAAAGTCGGCGCGATGGTTATACCCACCTCATCAGGCAACACCGAGCGCCAGATACGCTTTATGTGCGACCTGGGCACGACGCACCTGTGCTGCACCCCATCATACGCGATGTACATAGGCGAGACGGTGCGCGAGATGGGCGTTAAGAACCAGCTCAAGCTCAGAGCCGGAATATTCGGCGCCGAGCCCTGGACCGAGGAAATGCGCCACGAGATCGAGCAATCCCTCGGCATCAAGGCCCACGACGTTTACGGCCTGACCGAGATCATGGGCCCCGGCGTGTCCTACGAGTGCGAGGTCCAGCAGGGCATGCACATCTGCGAGGACATGATAATCCCCGAGATCATCGACCCCGACACCGGCGAGGTCCTTCCCGAAGGCTCATTCGGCGAGCTGGTGCTCTCGACCGTCACCAAAGAGGGCCAGCCCCTGATGCGCTACCGCACAAGGGACCTGTGCACGCTCGACTACTCGCCCTGTCCCTGCGGCAGGACCCACGTGAGAATGAAGAAACCTGCGGGCAGAACCGACGACATGCTGATCATCCGCGGCGTTAACGTGTTCCCGTCGCAGATCGAGGAAGTTCTGCTCAAGAACAGCATCGAAGTTTCGCCCAACTACCAGATATTGGTTGACCGCGTGAACAACACCGACACGTTCGACATCAACGTTGAGCTGAGCCCCAAATTCACGGGCGACGTGGACGCCGAAAAGCGCAAGCTGGAGAGCCAGCTCCACTCGTCGCTGGGCATAAAGGCGAAGGTCCATCTGCTGAGACCCAAGTCAATAGTCCGCAGCGAAGGCAAAGCCGTCCGCGTTATCGACAACAGAAAACTGCATTAAAACAAACCGCCGAGGAGTTTTTGATCCCCTCGGCAATTTTTATTTATGCGTTATATCTGTTTCCCATACCTTCATTCGGCTTATTAACATTATATTCTATAAATTTTTCAGCCGGCTCTGTTGTTTTGGTTATTTTAGATATTTATTTCTTTAGCCTGCGTCAGAGGCTCCAAGGTTTTCGGGTCCCAAACAAACGCTTTTAGTTTCCTCGCGCCATTTATCGGAATTGTTGTGTTTGCTGTGTAACCGGCAAGGTCGGCGGTGGCGAAGGATGTCAGCACACCGTCTCTGTCGTAGGCGGCGATATAGACCACAGCGCTCGCCGGAACTATTCCTGTCTCTATATGCACATTTGCGGTGTCTCCGTTTTTCTCCGCCTCGAATTTTATTATCGTGCCGTCCGACAATACACGCAGAACGCATGTCGCAGTCTTGCCGCTCGATGTGCTCGCGGTTATTGTTGTTGTGCCGTAGTTTTTGGTGTTGATAACTCCGTTTTCGTTGACCGTCGCCACATTTTCATCCGATGACGAGAATGTGATAGTGTCGGTGTCAAATTCGGGCGTTATGTTCATCGGCAGCACAATATTTTTGCTTCTGTCCGCAAATACCTCATTTTCGACAAAGCTTATGCTTGTTATAGGCGCGTCCACCGCGCTGAATTTCATGTTCCTTGACTTCGCGTACTCCTCGGCGTAAGAGCCCGACTTTCCGTAAACCGTCATTTTTGCCGGATAAGAGAACGAATTATTCTCAATCTTGGTCACATAAGGCGGAATATAAGCCGAACTCAGCTTGGTATCCTCCGCAAAAGCGTTAGCGGCGATATTAGTACAGAACCTCGGTAATGTTACCGTCTCTAAGCTCTGGCATTGTCTGAATGATGAATTTGGAATATTTGTTATATACTTTCCAAGTTTTACATATGTGAGACTGTCACAACTATAGCACAACTCTGAACCAATTGAAGTGATTCTATCGCCTAAATTAATTGTTTTAAGTGAATCACAATCATAAAACGCTCTATTCCCAATAGAATCAACCGAAAAAGGTATAGTAATATTAACAATTTTATCACAGTTATAAAAAGCATTACCGTTTATATTTTTTACTGAATTAGGAATATTAACATCTACCAAATTAAAACATCCAGAAAACAATCCTTCTGATATTAATTGTACCGCAGATGGTATAACTATGTTCTCAAGTCCTGAATTTGCAAATGCATTGTTTCCCATATCTGTAACAAGGTTTGGTATTTTTATAGATTTGAGCGATTTGCAATTTTTGAAAGCATTATCATCAATTCCTATTATAGTATCAGGCAATAAAACTTCAGCAAGACTTGTGCAGCTTTCAAAAGTACCTGATTTAATCCTATTTATGGTACTCGGTATAGCTATTGCTTTTAATGACGAACATTCCCAAAAGGCACGTGTGCCAATACTAGTCATAGTATCTATCAGCGTTACATTTTCAAGTTTTTCAGCACCATAAAATAAATAACTCAAAACTTGAGTTGTACCTTCCTCAAAGGTAGCCGTTTTAAGACCACTTCCTGCAAATGGGCCTCTATACCAAGCATCATATGAAGCGCTTGTCAACGATTTTGGTATT
>CANQLT010000158.1 GCA_947624775.1 uncultured Monoglobus sp. | reverse complement strand
GGCGGCTGCGTTTTTTTCGGTGACTTTGGCTTCGCGTCGGTCGGCGCGGGGGAGCCGCCTATGGCGTAGATCACGTCGTCGGCCGTGATGGCGTCGTCTATGATATGCCTTGAAATACGGTTGGCCGCGGTGGTGTAGAAATTATTGCCCGAGAAGAAGGCGCGGGGCTCGTCCTTTGAGATTATCTCGCCGTCGAACAAAAACGCGCAGTTGTCGGCGTAGGATGCGCAGAACTCGATGTCGTGGGAAACCATGATTATCGAGATGCCGCGGAGCTTGAGGCTCAGCAGTATGCCTGCCAGCTTTTTCTTAAAGTGGGCGTCGAGGCCCTTTGTGGGCTCGTCCAGCAGCAGTATTCTCGGCCGCCGAAGCAGAACTTTGGCGAGAGCCGCGCGCTGTTGCTCGCCGCCCGACAGGTCGTAGGGGTGCATATACAGAAGTTCGTTCAAATCGCACAGCTTTATCACGCTGTGGAGATAGCTGTCATCCTTTAGTGACACACCCTGCATCAGATCGTCGGCCACGGTGTCTTTCTCGAATATTGTCGTGGGGTCCTGCGGCAGCAGGCACACGCGGTTGCCCATGTCGTAGACCTTGCCGCGGTAGGGCGTGTTGTTGCCCGAAAGTATGGACAAAAACGTGGTTTTTCCCACACCTGTGCTGCCCACAAGCGCC
Source organism: uncultured Monoglobus sp. (assembly GCA_947624775.1). GTDB lineage: Bacteria > Bacillota > Clostridia > Monoglobales > Monoglobaceae > Monoglobus. The sequence goes on along the minus strand of CANQLT010000158.1, from coordinate 3,463 downwards.
TGCCACTCGCCGCTGTGCAGCGTCAGCGAGATATTTTTCAGTATGTCGTTTTCGCGTTTTTCGTACCTGAACCAAATATTTTTCGCGGCCAGAACGGTCTCGTCGGTCTTGTAGCCGAGCTTTTTCACCGGAACGGGCCGTATTTTTTTGTTTTTGACGTATTCGCTTATCCACTCCCTGCCCTCGCGGACCGTGAGCGGGCAGTTTTTGCCGCTGTCAACCGAGGCGAAAATGCGCGCAGGGGTCGGCATGGCGAGGAACATCTCGCTGCCCTCGTTTCTCAGCTGCATTATAACGTTTCTCGGCTCGTTGTCGGCTATGATCCTGCCGTCCTCCATGACGATCATGCGGTCGGAGATCGGCACGACCTCCTCAAGATTGTGGGCGGATATGAGTATCGCGGTGCCGAACTCAAGATTTATCTTGAGCAGCATCTGCATAAAGTCTCCCGCCGAGATCGGGTCAAGCTGCGCCGTGGGCTCGTCCAGTATCAGAATTTTCGGCTCAAGCACCATGACCGACGCCAGACTCAGCAGCTGGCGCTGGCCGCCCGAAAGGGTGGCCGTGTCGCGGTAGAACCATGACTGCAGCCCGAAAAAGCTGGCCATTTCCGAGACCCTCAGACGGATCTCATCGGTGTCGTAGCCCAGGCTCTCAAGCCCAAACGCCATTTCGTGCCAGACCTTGTCGGTAACTATCTGGCTCTCGGCCTTCTGCATAACAAAGCCGATGTCCGACGCCTGTACCTCGGGCGGGACTTTGTCAAGCTCCGCGCCGCGGAACTTGACCGAGCCCGAGCGGTAGCCGCCGGGCAAGAGACTTGTTTTGAGCTGTTTTAAAAGGCTGGTCTTTCCGCAGCCCGATTTTCCGCACAGGGTTATGAACTCTCCGCTGCGTATATCAAAGCTGATATCCCGCAGGGCGAAGCCGTTCCGCCCGTTGGTGTAGGAAAAGTTCAGATCCTTGATCGAAAATAGTTCCATTTTATATCCTCCGTAAGGTTGATTATCATAGGGGTAACGCACAGCAGACCGTAGCATATATATCCGTATATCGAGATCGGCGTGACGCTCAGCTCATAATAGGGGTAGTACGAAACTTTGGCGCAGCCTGTTATCGTCAGAAAGATCTGCGCGCCTATCAGAATTATCAGCGCGACAAGCACAGCGCCGTCCCTTGAATAAAATCGGTATCGGGAGAACGCCGTCCTGCCCTTTAGGCCGTAGCCGCGGGCGTTCATCGAGTCGGCGGTGATTATCGAGCTTTCAAGCGACCATGTGAGCATTATCGAAAACACATTCATGCCGCGTCTGATCTTTGAGAAAAATCCGTTTTTGCCGTCCGCCTTTCTGAGGCTGCTCTGAGCGGTCACCACACTTTGGTGCTGCCTGCGCAGCATGGGTATAAAGCGGAGCACCATCGAAAGTATCAAAGACAGCGAGGGGATTATCCGTCCGAACAGATAGATAAACTTGTCCGACGTGATAACGCGGTTAAAGCAGAAGAACCAAAGAATAACGTCGGCCAGCAGCGCCGCGGCGGTTACGCCGTAGACTATCGATTCGAGCGTTATAGGGTTGCCTGTAGGCAGATAGCACAGGATAGTCATTCCGTTGTGGTTGAACGCGACGTTCACCAGCGCGGCGAAAAGCGCGATTGGCAGTATCATCATAAAGCTGAATTTCAGGGATTTTCTGCCGTCCAGATATAGCGAGTATATCAGCGCCGCCGCCAGCGAAATCAGCACGAGAGGCGGACTCATATAGACGGCGGAAAAAATTATCACCGCCGCGAAATATATGAAGTTAATCAGCGGATGGAACCGCGAGAACTCGTCGCGCATAATTCGCTCCTTTTTATAAATATTTTACAGGTCTATATCATTGCCGAGATCAAGGGTGTAGTACCAGCGCACATCGTCGCCGGGATTCACGGGCGTTTTGTCACAGCCGACGCTCGGCCTAACTCCGTTCACAAAGTAGACCCAGCCCGAGTTTGAGCCGCAGTCGAACTCATACAGCGAGTTTATGCCCTCAACGTATTTTGAGCCGAAGCCCGCCGATGAGGAAAACTCCATCGGTATGCCGCCGCTCCGCGTCACCCGCGCCAGTATGTCAAACACGCTGTCGCCCTCCAAAAGCTCGACGTTTCCCGAGAATATGACGCCGCTCCGAGGCAGCGCGTCTCTCAGCTTTTCGGGCAGGTTCGGGGAACTCAGCGCCTTTGAGCAGTCGATCAGAAAAGCGCAGGAGCTTTGATTATTTTCGGGTTCCGTCTGCTCGGGCGCGTTTTGATTCGGCGGAGCCGCGTTTTCCTCAGTTTGGCTTTCCTCCGAATTGTTGTCAGCCGCGGCATTGTCGTCCGCCGCGCCGCCGCTCTCGGGCGCGCTTTCGCTTTGAGTTTGCACAGCCTTATCTTCGTCGCCTTCTATCGGCGGCGCCGTGCTTTTCGCGGGAGCCGCGGTCACGTCCGCCGCGTTAGAGGGAGAAGTGTTTTTTTGAGCCGAAAATCGGCTTTCGGTTCGGTTCTCGTTCGGGTCACCGCCCAAAGCTGAGGCCGAGAAAGCGCCGCTCACCGTCTCACCGCCGTCCTTGCCGCAGCCGCACAACCCGAGGCACAGCAGGGCGCTCAAAAAAATTATTATCGTTTTTTTCATATGTTATTCTTTCGCGCTTTTAAAATACATTTGATTCGCCTCAAACCACAGCGCGTCATAGATCAGCGTCCGCTGATCCGCAAGCGGCTCGGTCAGTGCCAGCAGCGCCTGTTCGGTCGCCATTTGATCGGGCGCGCCGCCCTCGATAACATGGAGATACGCGCCTCCGCCTGAGCGAAAACGCTCAAGAGCCGTTTTTGGGGTGTTTCCGTTTTTGGTGAAAAATCTGTTGTCGTCGGGCAGGCCGTACCGCCGCATGGCGATCATGACCTGCGCCGTGGTCTCGCAGCAGGCCGCCTCGCCCGGGGTCTCGGAAAAGCTTCCGTCTCCGTTCTGGACCGACGAGAGATACAAAAACGCACGGTTTATCGCGCGGTCTATGTCAATGCCGCCATCTTGCAGACAGAGCGCGGAAATTGCCATCGCGGTCACATCGGCGTCGGGCATATCGTCGGATAAACCGAAAGAGCCGTCCTTGTTCTGGCGGCTTAAAATATAGTCAAGGTATCTGTCGCGAGTGCTTGTGTCGGTATCGCCGAGGACCGATTTTGCTTCAAGAGCAAATATTGCGCCGTTGATGCCCTGAGATGTGACGCTGTCAAAGTCGTTTATGCGGGAGAGCAAATCATATTTGTCGCTCTCGCCCAGCTCGCTTAGCGCCAGAGCAATACGCGAATACTCGGTGTAGCGTCTGCCCAGATCGCCGCCGCTCTCGCTTATGCGCGCGTCCAGATTCCTGAGATACGCGTCAAAATAAGCGCCGCTCGCGGCATTCGCGCGGTGCAGGCCGATAACGGCCCACTCGCC
>CANQLT010000157.1 GCA_947624775.1 uncultured Monoglobus sp. | reverse complement strand
CCCTCGCGGATAGCCTGTCTAGCCATTGCCAGATACATGCCGACCTCGGTGCACTCGCCGGTGAAGTTTGCTTTGAGACCCTCGATAACTCTGGGGTCAACGTCCTTGGCGATGCCGATAACGTGCTCGCACGCCCACGAGAGGCCGCCCTCCTGAGGCTTAAAAGCGCTCGCGGGAGCCTTGCACTGAGGACATTGCTCGGGAGCCGACTCGCCTTCGTAAATATATCCGCATACACCGCATACCCATTTTTTCATATAAATTACCTCCATATAAAATTTAGATTTTTCGGCGCGGCGCGCCGCGCCATAATTGTTCTGATCAGTGAACATTATTGTTTATATTTTATTACACACATTTAATGTTGTCAAGGATTTTTTTATCTTTTGTCGTATTCTATGTATTCTCTGTGGGGGGAGACGTTTTTGTAGGACGGTCTGATGATCTTGCCGGCGTTTACAAGCTCCTCGAGACGGTGGGCGCTCCAGCCCGCGATCCTCGCCACCGCGAATATCGGGGTGAAAAGCTCGGTCGGCAGGTCGAGCATTTTGTAGACAAAGCCGCTGTAGAAATCCACGTTGGCGCTGACGCCCTTGTATATCTTCCTCTTTTCGGCTATCACCTCGGGCGCGAGCCGCTCTATCATCGCGTAGAGCTTGTATTCCTCGGTGCGGCCCTTTTCCTCGGAAAGCCGCTTTACAAACGAGCTGAACACCTTGGCTCTCGGGTCGGACACAGAGTACACCGCGTGGCCCATGCCGTATATCAGGCCGCTCTTGTCGTTCACCTCGCCGTTTAACATTCGGCGCAGGTACTCTCTTATCTCGTCCTCGTCGTTCCAGTCGGAAATATTCTCTTTTATATTCTCGAACATGTCCACAACCTTTATATTGGCTCCGCCGTGCTTGGGGCCCTTTAGCGAGCCCAGCGCCGCCGCTATGACCGAATATGTGTCGGTGCCCGAGCTTGTCACCACGTGGTCGGTGAAGGTGGAGTTGTTTCCTCCGCCATGCTCCGCGTGGAGTATCAGCGCGATGTCGAGGATCGCGGCCTCAATCTTGGTGAATCTTCCGTCGGGTCTCAGGCAGTGCAGGATGTTCTCAGCCGTCGAATAGCTTGAGACGGGCTGATGTATAAACAGGCTGTTGCCCGCGTAGTAGTGGTTATACGCCTGATAGCCGTACACCGAGAACAGCGGAAACAGCGCGATCAGCTGAAGGCACTGGCGCAGCACGTTAGGTATAGACGTGTCGTTCGCCTTTTCGTCGTAGGCGAACAGGGTCAGCACGCTGCGCTGGAGCGTGTTCATCATGTCGCTGCTGGGCGCCTTTAGTATAATATCGCGCACAAAGCTGGTGGGCAGCTTGCGGTACTCGGAAAGCTGCTTTAAAAACGCTTTTAGCTCGGTCTTGCTCGGCAGCTCGCCGAACAAAAGCAGGTAGACGGTCTCCTCAAAGCCGAACCTGCGCCCTTTTAAGTTCTTCACTATATCTATTATATTATAGCCCCTGTAGTACAGCTCGCCGTCGCACTGGACCTTTTTTCCGTCGACAACTTTGTTGGAAATTATCTCGGAAATCTCGGTGAGGCCCGTCAGAACGCCCTTTCCGTCAAGGTCCCTGAGACCGCGTTTGACGTCATACTTGGCATAGAGTGACGGGTCGATCTTACATATTTCCACGCACTTTTTTGAAAGCTCGTACACTTCCGGAGAAATCTCGGACAGTCTTTTCATATAAATCCCCCTTCTTCTAAAACGGCGTTTTTTATTCTTATCTTATTTTTCATATCTTACTTTACAGTATCTCTAAAACTTGATAAACATACTTGAATTATACCATTTTTTCCAAACACAGTCAATCGAAAAAGGAAATATTCATAAATTGTTAATATGACAAAAGGCGACAAAAAAGCGGCCCGAAAGCCGCTTTTTGAATATAGAAAAACTCCGTTTTTCAAATTTAAAAAGCAAATTTATTCTGCCCGCCAAATCCGGGCGGGTTCGCTCCGCCCTTCGGGCGGAACGGATTAGGGGACTTTGTCCCCTAAAACCCCTGAAAATACACGTTTAATTATAGCTGCATTAAAAACACTTCTTTAAAGTTTTATAAAAATTTATTTTTATAGGCTCTGCATATACTCGTCCATGGCGTCGGCCACCTGTTTTGAATACTTGACGGCCTCGACCACGGTCTTGGCGCCGCGCACTATGTCGCCCGAGGCGAAAATGCCGTCGCGGGTGGTCTCGCCGTATTTGTTGGTTATCAGCAAACCCTTTTTGTTGGTGTCGATGCCCTGCGTCCTCGACAATATCTGGTCCTGTGCGCCCTGGCTGATCGAGATTATGACCGAATCGGACGGATAGAGCTTTTCGGTGCCCTCGATCTTTTCGATGCTGCCGTCCTCGTTTATCTTCGCGTCGGCGAAAATCACGCCGTCGGTCTTGATCTCAACAGGTATCTTGCGGTTCTGGAACATTACGCCGTCGATCTTGGCGTACTCGTATTCCTGATTGCTGGCCGCCACCTCGTCGGTGCGGTTAAATACCGTAACATAGCGCACACCGTGTCTTATGGCCGTCCTCGCCACGTCCATGGCCGCGTTACCCGCGCCGATTATATTCAGGCTGTTGCCCAGATCGTACTCGTCGGGATTTATCAGATACGCTATGGCGTAGTGCACGTTGCCAAGGCTCTCACCCTTTATTTTCAGGCTGTTGGGTTTCCACACGCCCGTGCCGATAAACAGCGCGTCGTATCCGTCTCTGAAAATATCCTCAATGCTGACCGCGCCGCCGATCGTGGCGTTGGGCCTGATCTTTATGCCAAGCTCCAGCAGCAGCTTTTTGTATTTGTCAAGAATGACCTTCGGCAGCCTGAACTCGGGTATGCCGTAGCGCAGCACGCCGCCGATCTTGTCCTTGGCCTCAAAGATTGTGACCGCGTAGCCGCGCTTGGCAAGCTCGATCGCGATCGTGATTCCCGCGGGGCCCGAACCGACGATGCCCACCATTTTGCCGTTGGGCTCAGGCTTTTCGTACTCGAGACGCTCCAGATACGCCGACGAGATATAGTTCTCGATGCTGCTGATGTGCACGGGATGGCTCTTTATACCCAGCACGCAATGGCCCTGGCACTGGTTCTCGTGGTTGCACACGAGCGAGCAGACCACCGACAGCGGATTGTTGTCAAAAAGCATTTTGCCCGCGTCGTTCATCTTGCCGTTTAAAAACATCTGTATCATGTCGGGAATATTCGTATGTATGGGGCAGCCCTCTCTGCACATCGGTTTTTTGCAGTGCAGGCAGCGCTTCGCCTCGCTTATAATATTAAATGCCATAAAAAACACCTCCGATTTTTAAATACACAAAAATATATTTGAAATTATAATAACATAAATTATAGAAAACGTCAATAATAAATTGAAATTTTATACTTAATTTATGTGTTTTGCACAATGTTATGCGCTAAATTTCACGCAATCGGATTCTCGATGTCCATATTGGCGTACGCGTTGAGGCTCAGATCGGCCCGTCTGCCCGCCAGATACTCATAGTAGGCAGCGCAGCCTATCATGGCCGCGTTGTCGGTACAGAGCAGGGGTTTGGGATAATAGAGCTCAAAGCCGCGCGATAACGCCTTTTTTTGTATCAGCTCCCGAAGGGGCAGGTTTGACGCCACGCCTCCGGCCAAAGCGAGAGTTTTGACGCTCCGCTCCTCGGCCGCGGTTATGAGATGATCCGAGAGCACGTCGATCACGGCCTGCTGGAACGAGGCCGCGATGTCGTTTTTGTTGATCTCCTCGCCGCGCTGCTCTAAATTGTGTATATAATTCAGCACCGCGGTCTTTACTCCGCTGAAACTGAAATCGAGGCCGCCCTCGCCCATGTTGACCCTGGGGAAACGCACCGCCTCGCTGTTGCCGCTCTCCGCCGCCTTCTGTATCGCGGGGCCGCCCGGATAGCCGAGGCCCAGCACTCGCGATACCTTGTCGAAGGCCTCGCCCGCAGCGTCGTCGTTAGTTGCGGCGATGACCTCGTAATCCGTCCGAGACTTCACATGCACGATATTGCTGTGGCCGCCCGACGCCACGAGGCACACAAACGGCGGCTCAAGGTCGGGCGTCTCTATGTAGTTGGCGCAGATG
>CANQLT010000156.1 GCA_947624775.1 uncultured Monoglobus sp. | reverse complement strand
TCTTGTCGGTACACTGGACAGATTCAACGACGGTAAGCGGGCAGAAGAACGCGACCGTGTGAAACATATGAACATGAACACGTTCAAGAGAGGTGAGTAAAATGCCACTTGACTTTTACACGAACACGGCAGACCTCTATGATGCCGCCCATGAGGCCTATCCAAATGCTCAACGCGACTGGCAGCCTTTTGCATACGACCAGTTCATGGAACGTCGTGCCGCTCTTGACAATGCTCTGCGCCGCCGCGAGGAATACAACAGCGCCCGTGGGTACTATGATGTAGACCCCTTATTTTATGATTATAGGGATAACACCTACGGAGATGAAATAGACCGTATTAGAAGCCTACAAGGGTTGGCCTATACGTATGCTCCCCGTACATATGTAGACCACGCTGGCCGTGTAGTTAAGGCAACTAACCCTTTGCCGGCATCAGGTTATGACCTGAGAGACCGTGAAATGGAAGCAGATAACCTACTCAGAGCTATGGGGCTTATAAGGCCACTCGGCCCACAGAGCGGGCTCTACGGTAACGAAGAAGACCCGAACTACCGGTACGACATGCGCAACCAGCAGTTCGTCTATGCTCCTCCGCCCGCTGTGCCCGCCAGACCGGTCGTCGCTCCAAGCAATGAGGAAGACCCGAGCTATTACTATGACCCTGTAAGCGGTACGATGAACTACCGCTAATATTTGCTCCCTCCCAAGGGACGCAAAAGCCCCCGTACCGCTTTCGCTCCGGTGGTACGGGGGCGTCTTTGTGTAAACTAAACGGAGGGTTCAGTTGCCACAACAGCTGTTGTTGCAACTAGAGTACAAGCTGATACGTCTGCCTATCCATTGCATAACCGGCACGGCCATGCTGTTCCCCAGGGCCTTGTACCTTGCGCTGTCTGTCGCGCCGGGAATGTCGGTGTAGCCGTCCGGGAAGCCCATGAGCCGCTCGCACTCCAGCGGGGTGAACCGGCGTACTTGTCCGGCCTGCACGACCAACGCGTCCGTTTCCATTCCGTAGTTTCCTGTACAGCTATATGGCGGGCCGCTTGCCATCATAGTGGGGGCAATAAGGTTGTGCCACTCGTCTCCGCTTGGGCCGCTGTACCCCTTGCTCCACTTGCAGGACATAGCCTGACTTACGATTCGGGGGATGTAGCCTGCGTCTCCAGTGCCTTCCGCAGTGCTGGCGGCAGCTTCCTGCCTCGGGCGTCGGCTCTGCGGAGTACCCCGGCGCACGCCTTCGCGCTCAAAAAGTACCGCTGCGGCAGGGCGCCAGTCTCCACGATGTCCGACAAGGAAGACTCTACGGCGCCGTTGGGGCACTCCGAAAAACTGAGCGTCAAGCACGCGCCATGCGCAGCTATACCCGCAGTTGTCCAAGCCTTCGAGGACGGCCCCGAAGTCCGCTCCTCCATGCGAGGAAAGAACTCCGGGCACGTTTTCCCAGACAACCCACTCTGGCTGAACCTGTCCCAGAATTCTGAAAAGTTCCAGCACCAGTCCGCTGCGCTCCCCGGAAAGACCGGCACGATTTCCGGCGATGCTGAAGTCCTGGCAGGGAGTTCCTGCGACGATAACATCGACACCTCTGAACTTATCCCAGTGTTCATAAGTAAGTATGTCTCCAAGATTAGGTACTAATGGAAACCGGGTAGCAAGCAATCTGGCAGGGAAAGTTGCTATCTCAGAAAATGCTACTGGTATCCATCCAAGCGAATGCCAAGCAACAGAGGCGGCTTCAATACCTGAGCATAAGGACAGATAACGAAATGCTTTACTGTGCATTCGGCTTCCATCCTTTTTTCTTATGAAGCTGTACCTGCCCGGAAGTATTGAGTTCCGCCATGAAAGACAGTACGTCCAGAAACCAAGCCCTGCCGAAGAGCGCCCTGTCCCTCCAAAGGGTGAGAGTGCATATCATCAGATAGTTCATGTGCTCAACATCATGAGTATCCAGCACCCAGAACTCGTTGTCCTCACACGGCAGCTTTGCCATAGCCTGACGGATAACATAATCCAACGCTTCGTCAGGATGGGTGGTGACGAACTTACCTTCCCGCAGATACATAGCCATATGCTCAGAACTCCTCAACACCGGGCCTATGGTTCCCCGGCCATGCCGGGCCGAACAGGTCATACGCCCTCTGCACCAGCACCAAGTATGCCTTCGTAAACCCTCGGAGGGAGAACGGCACATACTGCCCCGTGCCGGAGTCACCAGCATAGCCCACCCATGCGGTGTGACCACGGCGCATATGCTCAATCAGGCTGAACTGCCAGTTCAGGAACGTCGCCCCCTCGATGACAAACTCACCAACACGCTCAGACGAGACGTCCACGAGCATGGACTGCCACGGCATATCGTCCACACGGAACGACAGGGCACTAGTGAACGGTGCACGCTGCGCGGCTACGTTATGCACATAGGAGATAACCGCCCCATCCCTGTGTATGGTGAGCTGCAATGATGCAGGCAAGGTCTTACTGTCCGTCACCATTCTGACACAAAGGTCACGGTTATTGTCCGGCAATGTGAACACACGCCAGTCACCGAAGTACACACAATTTGTGGTCGCACCCACTGCTGTACAAACAAGGCACAGCAGGATGAGCAATGCAAAGGCTACTTTCCGCATACTGAACTCCTTTTCACTGTGGTAGCTTGAGTGACTACTTACTTCTTAGAAGGAATGTCTGATGCAGTAAGCACCAGTAACCCTAGGGTCATTGCAATATGGCACATAATATTGCAGAGCCGGGAGTGCTGCCAATGGTGTGCCAATAAAACAGCATTACATCTACTAAGCTGTTTGACATAGAATGCCAATATGGAAAAGTAACCCTGATTATACTCTTCCTCTGATGGTTCCTCATCAAGCACCTGATACCCTTGCTCAACTAACCAGTCAGACAAGTCATCCCATTCTTCTTGAATATCTGCGGCAGACCGACCACGTTTCGGCTGAAAAACAATGGCGGTATACACATCAGATTTCTTCTCTTCCTGCTTTACCTCTTGCTTCTCTCTCACAGTAGTCTTCATTGCTGACTCCGTTCTTTACGCTGGTTTTCCATTACCGTCTCGTCCAGTGAGAGGCCCAGCTTCCTCATACTGGCCGCGTCCACTACTACACAGATACTTCTGGTAGATGACAGGTAACTGCATCCACCAAAAAGAGCTACTCTGTCCACTCCGAGCTGTACACCCTTTTTCTCCAATATCTTCTGGAGGTTATTCAGAGTTGTGTTCCTGCTTTTGAGGTACTCCTTCAGGCTGGTGCTGAGAATATAAAGCACCCCCTCCTCGACACAGTAGCGCAGCTTTGCCACCCCTGAGCGTGGCATCGACAGAACATACTTATCTCCAACGTCACTCCGGCCGGGGTCTTCACACCCCTTGGGCCTCCGCTTCGCAGCCACCACGAACATGCTGTTGCTGTTGAGTGCGATGAAGTCGCTGAGCAGGTCGCGCCCAGACTCTGCGAAGTCTTTCACCACGGAGCGGTTCTCCCTCATGAACTGCTCCAGCACCCATGCCTCCAGCGCCTCCATGTCGTAGTCGAGCAGGCCGAACTCCACCGCCCACTGCCCAGCAATAAGCGCCAGCCCAAGCGCATTGGAGATGAAGCGCTCGTTGTTCGTGAAATGGTTCTCTGAAATCCAATGCTCCAGCCGACTGCTCAGAGTCTGCAAACGCTCTGGTTTCTGAAGCAGACGGTACATAAACTCAGGCCCCGCCAGACCGTAGTTTACCTTGAGCGCCTCAAGTGCTGTGGAGATGTATCGGTTTACCTCCGGCTTATCTTCATACGAGCGGAAGTCACACTCATACTCCATCACACGCAGGAGAGTAGCCTCAGATGTACCGGCTTTACGGGCAATAGCCTCACGGACTGAACGGTTCGCTGTCATGAAGGACACCGTTGACCAGTTCCCTGTGCTTACGAAAGCATCACCAGAGGACTTGAGTTTGTCCTTCTCCTTACCGCCTGTGAGTGTATAGGCGAGACCGTACATGTCCTCGTCAGACACGTCTGTCATCTCGTCCATGAAGGCAGGGAGGTTGTTCAGATAAGTGAGCTTACGGGTACGAGCAACAGAGGAGGCGTCACGGGAGATAAACTGGTTGTAGGGATTGCCCCACACACTGGCAGCCATACGGAGCACGCCGGT
>CANQLT010000155.1 GCA_947624775.1 uncultured Monoglobus sp. | reverse complement strand
TGGCCCACAGGCGGAGCATGGCTGCTCGACCACGCTTGGCAGTACTACAAATTCAACAAGGACGAAAGTTATCTCGCTGAGGTCTATCCCTACATGGTGGGCGCGGCCAAGTTCTTCACACAGTTCCTGGTTGTTGACCCCAAGACAGGCTATCTTATCACAGCCGCGTCATGCTCGCCCGAGCAGGGCGGAGTTCAGCCCGGCCCCGCGATGGACACTCAGCTTGTGAGAAACCTCTATGACATGGTTCAGCAAGCGAGCAAGATATTGGGTAAAGAGCAGGAGAACGCCGAACTGTTGGCTAAGATCAAAGAGCAGATGCCCTCGACTTATTTCGCGAGCGAGAAGGGCAAGATAGCTCCCGACGTGATCGGAAACGGCGGTATCCAGGAATGGGTGCGTGGCGACGTCACATTTGATTTCACTGAAAACGACAACCCCACAGCGGAAAAATACAAGAACATAAAAAATCCGTTTACGGGAGAAGAGATCAGCATTAAGGAGCACAGCGTCGGAGCGGGCCACAGACACTGCTCTCACCTTTGGGAACTGTTCCCGGGAACGCACATTAATCCCTACAGCAGTGATGTAAACGAGCAAAAGATATTTAAAGCGTTCCAAGGCTCAACGACCGCCAAGGACAGCGCGGACGGCAAAGGCTGGAGTTTGGCGTGGAGAATGAATCTGAACGCAAGAGCTCTCCAGGGCAACAAGACGGAGAATATGCTCAAACAGCTCTTCCTGTGCCGCACAGCTCCGAACCTTTTTGACGAGCATCCCGATTTCCAGATCGACGGAAATTACGGAGCGACATCCGGAATAACCGAAATGGTACTGCAGAGCCATACCGGGGCAATAGATGTTATTCCCGCGATACCTTCATCGTGGAAAAACGGTTCGTTTGAAGGATTTATGACCCGTGAAAACGCGGAAGTCTCCGCGGCATGGCAAAACGGCGAGATAACCGAACTCTCGCTGAAAGCGGTCAGAGACGGCGACATCAGAATCCGCGAAGAAAAGCTGGGATTGGGAACAATTGTCGACTCTGCCGGAAACAATGTGGAATTCGCGTTCGATCCCGACACAAATATCGCGACGATCTCGGGCAAGGCGGGCGAGACATACACCGTGACGCATTTTGAAAAACAGATACCCAAGTATCTTGAGGGCACAAACACTATATTTGCGAATACCGCCACAGGCTTTTTCGCGAGCGACAAGGGAGCGGTTCCGAAAGTTGTTGACGGAAACGCCGTTGGATACGTAAACAACAGAGAAAACGTTGAAGTCGGTTTCTGCTTTAAGGGCGTTGACCTGACGGGTATCACAAACGCGTCTTTGGCAATCAGCAGATACTATGATGCAAATCCGACAGTTTCGGTAAGACTTGACAAAAAAGACGGCGTTGAGATCGCCAAGATCAATGTGACTGAGACCGGATCGTACGCTCTTGATCTTAAAAATATTGATGGCGTTACCGGCAAGCACGATATATATATCGTCGCGAAAGGCGAGCCTTATAAGGAGGGGCAGAAATATCTCTGCAATATCGGTGATTTTGTGTATGACTACAAATACTTAAATCCCGAATACAGCGGAGATACCGACCCCACAACACCCCCTACGCCGGCAAGCTGCGACTACGAGATCACAAGTGCGGCATACGGCGCGGACGGCACTCTCGGAGTAAGCCTCAGATACAACGGAACCGAGGTAAGCCCCAAGGCCAAGCTGATGATCGGCGTATACGACGAGAACGATCCTTCAATATTGATTGATTCTGCCATGTATGACATAGAGGGAGACTCCGTTATGGACCTTGATTTTAAAAAGCCCGAAAACGGCAGAGCCATGTTGTATGTATGGGACGGAACTCAAAATGTCAAGCCTCTGAGCGCGATTTATGAAACTAAATAAAAATGAATAATATAACTATAAAAGCGGGAGTATTTGCGTTCCCGCTTTTTTGCGCAAAAAATTTTCTGGCCCCATAAAAATTGATAACGACTGGCTCTTTTTGAGCATGAAAATATATTGTAAAATATAAGCATAAAAATATAAATTCGATGATTTAGCGGAGCGTATGATGAGGTGTTCTAATCACTATTTGCTAATTACTAATCACTAATCACTATGTTCTCTAATCACTACGTTAGGAGGAATTTTTATGTTAAAAAGATTGTTGGCCTCGGCTCTGTCGGCGGCTATGGTTCTGACGACGGCTCCCGCGGTTTTCGCCGAGACCGAAAGCGTTGACTATGCCGCGGCGGAAACAGCGGCGGTAAACTTCGACCCCGAGACCACCATGTGGACAAACAGGACCATTGAGGATGTACTGGCTCAGACCGGAAAGTACAAGACCGTGCAGGAGGTTGATCCCAACGCGGCCAAGAGCGAGGACGCTCTCAAGATCCAGAATCCCTACGGCAAGCCCGGCGAGTATTATGAGAGCTGGGATTATTCCGAGTTCGTGTGGACCAATTTCTATCCCATCGGCAACGGCCGCATGGCAGGCATGGTAGCCGGAGGAATCGACGACGAGGTGATCCAGATCAACGAGGACACCTGCTGGGACGGCTCGCCCTACGGAACCGTGGTTGACGAGAGCGGAAACACGATCAGTACCGTAAAGCAGGCCTATGAGGCGAAAGGTAAGCTCACCGTCAAAGATGGCACGTTCACGAGCGGCAGCAAGCCCGAAAACTGGAGATATTTCCGCGGCGCAGACGAGAACGGCAATCCCGCCGAGATCGGCGCGGCAAACGTTCTGGTCGGCGATGAGGCGTTCAGAACAAAATATCCCGATTTCGCAAACAAGAGCATAGCGAATCAGGCGCTCAACATCAACAACGCCAAGGACCAGGCGGCTGTTCAGGACCGCTGGAGCATGGAGAAAATGGTCGAGGCGACCTTCCTCGGCACTCCCTCAAAGCAGAGAGCGTACAAGTCCTTCGCCGAGGTGTTCCTCAACTTCGGCCACAAGAGCAGCGACGCTTCGAACTACACAAAGAGCCTTGACATGGAGACGGGTATCGTCACGGTAGAGTATGATCTGGGCGGCGTGCACTATAAACGTGAGAGCTTTGCGAGCTATCCCGATCAGGTAGTCGCCACTCATGTGGAGTCGAGCGAGCCTCTCAACTTCACCGCGCAGCTTCACACATATCACGAGCAGGACGGATATTATACATATGAAAAGATAAGCGACAAAGAGGTAAAGGTACGCGCGGCCGTCTATAACGGCAACAAGGACAATAATATAGCGCAGACCAACATGATAAACTTTGAGGCGCGTATGCTGCTCGACGGCGACGGCAGCTTCTCGGTAGGCGAGGACAACAAGACTGTTTCGGTCAGCGGCGGCAAACAGGCGACGATATATGTTGTCGGCGCGACCAATTATGTTGATTACAAGACCCTTGACAACGACAAGCCCGCGAGAGACTGCGAGTATTATATGAACAACGTTAAGTCCAAGACCTACGAGCAGATCAAGTCGCGTCACCTTGCTGACTTCACAGAGCAGTTCTCAAAGACAGACCTGACGCTCGACAACGCGGAGGGCGTGGATTATTCGGACACTCCCACCGAGGAGCGCGTGCGTCGTCCGATCGACGGCAAGTCGGGCTTTTTGAAGGGCGCGAGCTCCAAAACGTCCGACGCCAACAAAGCGGGCGTCAAGACGAGCTATTCGGAAGGCGATAACCAGTTGGCGGCGCTTGAATTCAATTACGGCAAATATCTGATACTCAGCGGTTCGCGCGACGGCAGAGCGGCGAGCGGCGCGGGCGAGATCAATATCCCCGAGAGCCAGCCCCTTAATCTGACAGGAAAGTGGAACGCGGCGTTCTCGGCGTCATGGAACGGAAAATATACAATAAATATAAACACCGAGATGAACTACTGGGCGGCTCAGCCCCTTAACATAGGCGACAGCGAGCGTCCATTTATAGACACGTTCAAAGAGTTGGCGGAGAGTGGAAGCTATACCGCCGAATACCAGTACGGCATAGGCGACAGTTCGACCTATCAGCCCGGCGACCCGTGGGTAATGCACCATAACTACGACCTGTGGCGCGGTACTCAGCCGATAGACAACGCCACGGCGGGTCTGTGGCCCACAGGCGGAGCATGGCTGCTCGACCACGCTTGGCAGTACTACAAATTCAACAAGGACGAAAGTTATCTCGC
>CANQLT010000154.1 GCA_947624775.1 uncultured Monoglobus sp. | reverse complement strand
GTCGTGGGTTCGAACCCCATCCGGATCGCCATCATGCCTCTGTAGCTCAGTCGGTAGAGCAGGGGACTGAAAATCCCCGTGTCGGTGGTTCGATTCCGCCCGGAGGCACCATTTGCGGGAGTGGCTCAGTGGTAGAGCGTCACCTTGCCAAGGTGAACGTCGCGAGTTCGAATCTCGTCTTCCGCTCCATTTGATAAAAGACGCATACTTCTGCGTCTTTTATCATACTTTATTATAAGGCGCCATAGCCAAGTGGTAAGGCAGAGCTCTGCAACAGCTTTACGCCCCAGTTCAAATCTGGGTGGCGCCTCCACAGTTTCAAGAAGCCTCATTAGGGGCTTCTTGTTATTTTAGAAAAACCCTTGACAAACAACCTAAAGTAAAGTATACTTTAGTAAATATGATTATCTACAATATTTGTTTAAGTTATTTAGGAGGTATTTACCAATGATTACAGCAGGTGATTTCAGAAACGGATTGACTTTTGAATATGACGGCAACGTGTGCCAGGTTGTTGAGTTCCAGCACGTAAAGCCCGGCAAAGGCGCCGCGTTTGTCAGAACAAAGTTTAAAAACGTTATTACCGGAGCGGTTGTTGAAAAGTCGTTCAACCCCACCGAGAAGTTTGAGAAGGCCATGATCGAAAGACGCGACATGGAGTATCTGTATCAAGACGGAGATCTGTATTACTTCATGGATCCCGAGACCTACGAGCAGGTTCCTCTGAGCGAGTCTCAGCTGGGCGACGCGCTCAAGTTTGTCAAAGAGAACATGCAGGTCAAGTTCCTCTCGTTCAAGGGCAACATTTTCTCGGTTGAGCCGCCCACATTTGTGGAGCTTGCTATTACTCACACCGAGCCCGGTGTTAAGGGCAACACCGCCACCAACGTTACAAAGCCCGCCACTCTTGAGACCGGAGCGGTCGTAACGGTTCCCATGTTCATCAACGAGGGCGATATGATCAGAGTTGACACGCGTACGGGCGAATACATGGAGCGCGTATAGTCGATCAAACCGAAAGGAGAAATATTATGTCTGAATTAAAAAAAGAGGCCGCTTACATAAAAGGCTTGTTTGACGGCATGAAACTTGATCCCGAAAAGGGCGAGACTAAAATTATCTCGCATATCATCTCATATCTTGAAAAATCTGCTGAGGAGATAAGCGCGCTTGACAGCGAGCAGGGTTTCTTGGCTGACAGGATCGACGAGCTTGACGACGTGATCGAGATTCTCGCCGAGCAGATGGAAGGCTATGACGAGCTCGACGATGATCTGTTCCAGATTAAGTGCGAGCATTGCGGATCCGAGATAGAGTTCACGGGTGATGATATTGATGACATTATCGGCGGCAGCTTTGAGTGTCCCGAGTGCGGCGAGGTTATAGAGCTCGACCTTCCCGAGATGGAAGACGGCTGCGGATGCGGACATGATCACGAATAATCGAGTTTTTAGAAGCGAACAAAGGCGTTTCGTCTTTGTTCGTTTTTTATGCTTGTAAATCACGCCGATTTGTGATATAATTATTTAAAATAATATTCCGAGAAAGGAGCAATATTATGTTAAAGTTAAAGAAGTTTTGCGCGGGATTCCTATCGGTCATGACGGCTTTCGCCTGTCTTTCGGGCACGGCTTTGGCCGCTGATGAGGCCGAGCCCGCGGGTTATCATTTTATAGCGTATTTTGACGCCGACGGAATAATTTCCGATGTGAAATCAATAAGCGGAACGCTGACCGAGGGCGAGATCGAGACGCTTGCCGAAGCGGAGTGTCCCGAGGGCGCGGCAGAAGCCAAGGTGTTTGACTGGACGGCGAACCTTGAGCCCAAGTCCGAGGCGCTGAGCTATGACATGACGGAGGACAAGTCAAATACGGTGACGATATATCATACGAACGATATGCACGGCAGTCTGATCGACTCAAGCTCGGTAATAGGTGTTGATAAAATTGCGGCTCTCAGGAACGCCACAGACGGCGCTTTTCTGGTTGACGCAGGAGACGCGACTCAGGGTGTCGCGTTCGCGTCGCTGTCAAAGGGTGAGGATGTTATAACTCTCATGAACGCCGCGGGCTATAAGGCTATGGCGGCGGGCAACCATGAGTTCGACTACGGCCTTGAACAGCTTGCCAAAAACAGACAGGCGGCTGAATTTCCGATCATTTCCGCCAATACCTATTACGAGGGAAAGCCCTTGTTCGCCGGCAGCTACAGCGGCGGAGAGACAAACGGCGAGAATGTAATTATAGAGGAAAACGGCATCAAGGTTGGCTTGTTCGCGCTGACGACAAGCGACACAAACACATCCACAAATCCGAATAATATAGTAGGCGTTGAGTTTAAAAGCGAGATCGAGACCGCCAAGGAGCAGGTCGCGGAGCTTGACCAAATGGGAGCGGACGTTATAATTGCCGTCGCGCATATGGGTAATCTGAGCGGACAGGCACCGATAACCGCTGTTCAGCTTGCGGAGGCTATGGGCGGCACCGAGCTCGACGCTATAATCGACGGACACAGCCATATGATAGAGAACGACACGGTGAACGGAATCGTTATCGGTCAGACCGGCACTGCGGACGCCAACGTGGGTAAAATGGAAATAACGGTCGGCGCTGACGGCGGAGTTAAAGTCGAGGAAACGACTTTGTCATATTATTTTTTCACAAATATAGATCCCGATCCCGCAGCAAAAGCCGTCGCGGACGAGCTGAGTAAAAAGAATGAAGGTATGCTCGGTCAAAAAATAGGCGAGACGGCCGGAACACTATGGGGCGGCTCTATAAATCAGATCGCGGAATCACGCTCGAACGAGACGAACCAAGGCGACCTGATCTCGGATTCAATGCTCTATGCCGTAAAGAAGAATCTGACCGGCGAATATAAGGACGCGCCCGTTGTTGCTGTGGAAAACGGCGGTGGCTTCCGAACGCTTATACCTGCCGGCGATATCACGTTTGGCAGCGTTATCAACAGCCTGCCGTTTAACAACACGGTCGTATACAAGGCGGTTACTCCATCTCTGATTTACCAATTGATAGAGCAGTCGGCCGCGACCGTTAATTCTCAGGATCCCGAAACCGGTATGCTCAGCGCGGGATACAGCGGAAGCTTCCTGCAAATCGGAGGCATGCGCTTTGAGTATGACCCGAACGCGGAATCGGGAAGCCGCGTAAAGGCAATATACACCGACGACGGCGCTTTGCTTGACAGGAACGATAATACATCCATTATAATTCTCGCGTCAAACGATTATGTGTTCACAAACGATTTGCTTAAAGATATTCCCAAACTCGGTGAGGCGGGAGATCTGGCTCAGGCGGTAATAGATTATATCGGCGTTCTGACCGAGAACGGAACAAAAGCTCTCGATATACCGGTGACGCAGGGCAGGATCAAAACAGTCGGAGCGTATACTCCAAAGGATTACACCGCCCACATCAGAGCCGTGACCTCGGACGGCGCTTATGTTCCCGAGGGAACGGAAGTAGAAGTGTATGTAGATGGTGTGAAGAATGACGGCAAGCTGAAAGTCGGAGCGGACGGACTGATTGAGTTTACAGTAGGTGACGGTCCCCACGCGGTCAAATTGTCCGAAAGCGGTGCCGAGGCGTATGTAAACAATTACAGCGGCGCCGGAATAATCGAGTCACTCGGCGAATGGAAAGGCGGCTATCCGAAAGTAGCGATTAATTAAAATATAAAAAATTTAAAAAAGCGTATTGACAAAACAGAAATAAGGTGTTAAGATGATTAGGCTGTTCCAAATAAGGAGCAGCCTTTTATCACAGCAGATAAGGCTCGGTCAAAAAATTTTTGAAAAAAATTAAAAAAAGTTCTTGACAAGGCGGAAAAGATGTGGTAAACTTAAAAAGTTGCTACGGCAGCAGAAAATTTTTGCAAACAACTTCGTTGTTTGCTCGATGCTTGAAAAATAAATAGTGGAAAAGCGGTAACGGTAGATGTTTTCATTGAGGAAAACACACTGTTACGACGAAATTGCACAAGGTAAGATTCTAATGTAAAAGTTAGGGTAGTAACTTGTCAATTCCAAAGGTTCAAAGCGAACTTTACGGATAAGCGAAAAGCTTATCAAAACGTTAGTGATTTAGTTAAGAGCTAGAGCACTCGAAAACAAAGTATATAACCTTCTTTAAGAGAAGAGTATATAACAATATTTATCGAGAGTTTGATCCTGGCTCAGGACGAACGCTGGCGGCGTGCCTAACACATGCAAGTCGAGCGAGAAATATT
>CANQLT010000153.1 GCA_947624775.1 uncultured Monoglobus sp. | reverse complement strand
AGAGGAGCAAATTCGTAGCGATGAGTAAAATACGCTTGCGTATTTTACGATAAGCGGAGAAATTTGCGACGAAGGGAGACGCGACGACATGAAGGGCAACGAGCTTTCAACTTTAATCGAACTTATCAGAAAATATAATAAAAACGGCGACCTATCCCAGGTGGAGAAGGCTTATCACTATGCCGTTGAGCATCATGAGGGCCAAAAGCGCAAATCGGGCGAGCCTTTTGTCAACCACCCGATACAGGTGGCGTCGATCATCGCTGAGATGGAGTTTGACACCGAGTCGATCTGCGCCGCTCTGCTTCATGATGTTGTGGAGGACACCGAGGCCACTCGCGAGGACCTTGTCCGCGAGTTCGGAGAGACAGTCGCCATGCTGGTCGACGGCGTTACCAAGCTTGCCAAAATTCCCTATTCCTCGAAGGAGGAGCAACAGGTCGAGACGCTGCGCAAGATGTTTTTCGCGATGGCGAAGGACGTGCGCGTCATTATAATAAAGCTCGCCGACAGGCTCCATAACATGCGCACCCTGCGCTTTATGAAGGAGGACCGCCAGCGCGCGATCTCCCGCGAGACCCTGGAGGTATACTCGCCTCTGGCTCATCGCCTAGGTATGGCGAAGATAAAAATGGAGCTTGAGGACCTGGCTCTGCGCTATATCGACCCGATAGGCTACTATGAGATAGTTGACAATATCGCTCAAAAGCGAGAGGAGCGCGAGCAGTATATCAGCGAGATCATAGACATAATCAAAAAGAAACTCGATGAAATGAATATCAAGGCGACGGCCTACGGCAGGGCCAAGCATTTTTACAGCATATACAGAAAAATGTTTATGCAAAACAAGACGATCGACGAGCTGTATGACCTGTTCGCGGTGCGCGTGATAGTCGACACCGTGGCCGACTGCTACGCGGTGCTGGGCATGGTGCATGAGCTGTATACCCCGATGCCGGGCAGGTTCAAGGATTATATAGCGATGCCAAAGCCCAATATGTACCAGTCGCTGCATTCGACGCTTATCGGTCCCGGGGGCACTCCGTTTGAGATACAGATCAGAACATGGGAGATGCACCAGATCGCCGAGAACGGAATCGCGGCCCACTGGAAGTACAAAGAGGGCAAAAGCGGCACCGACGATATGGACGAGAAGCTGGCATGGATAAAGAACTTGCTTGAGCTTCAGAAAGAGACCACCAATCCCGACGAGTTCATGGAGACCCTAAAGATCGACATGTTCAGCGACGAGGTTTTCGTGTTCACACCGAAGGGTGACGTCAAGGCGCTGCCCGTGGGCTCCACGCCGATAGACTTCGCGTACAAGATACACAGCGCGGTCGGAAACAAGATGATCGGCGCCAAGGTCAACGGCAAGATCGTGCCGCTGTCTCATGAGCTCCGCAACGGCGACTTTGTGGATATAATCACAAGCTCCACGCCCCACGGCCCCAATATCGACTGGCTCAAAATATGCAAGACCAACGAGGCGCGCAACAAGATCAACCAGTGGTTCAAAAAGGTCAACCGCGAGGAGAACATCGAAAAGGGCAGAACGGCCATCGAAAAAGAGATGTCCAAAAACAATATACCGCAGAAATATATCGAGGACGCGGATTTTGTAAATCCGCTGCTCAAACGGTACGGATTTAAGGAAATTACCGATCTGTACGCCGCGGTGGGTTTCGGCGGTGTGAACGGCACGCGCTTTGTAAACCGCTTTATAACCGAGTCAAAGAGCAGGCGACTGCTTGAGCGCGAGGTAACTCCCGAGGAGCTTGCCGTGCCGATCAAGGTCAAGCAGGGTCCCAAGAGCAGCACCGGCGGCGTCGCGGTCGAGGGTATTGAGAACTGCATGGTTCGCTTTTCCCATTGCTGTAACCCGATCCCCGGCGATGATATCATCGGTTACGTGACAAGAGGCAGGGGTGTGGCGATCCACAGAGCGGATTGTCTCAATATTATCAACGCGCAAAACAACGAGATCGAGCGCGGACGATTGATCTCGGTGCATTGGATAGAAGATTCCGAAACTCCGCTTTCATATAAGTCCACCATAACCATTACCGCCTCAGACCGCGTAAATCTTTTGGTTGACATTATGAATATAATAAACGAGACAAAAGCACCGGTCACCAACGTCAACGCAAGGACGGGCAAAAACGACCTGGCGATCGTCGAGGTCACGGCTCAGCTCGCGAATACCGGCCAGCTTGACAGAATAATTAAGAATATCAAGAACTTGAGCGGCATTATTTCGGTCAACAGGCGCAGGCATTAAACGGGGGAACAGACATGAACGAAAATATAAAAATCAAAAGATTGATCCTCGGCCCGGTCGCGACAAATTGCTACGTGTTCTGCGACACCGCGCGCAAAAAGGCGGCTGTTATCGATCCCGCCGACAAGCCGGAGCTCATATACAAGACCGCGGAGGACGAGGGCTGCGATATAGAATTGATAATTCTGACCCACGGCCACTATGACCATATCGGCGGACTCAAGGGTCTTAAATCTATGACCGGCGCGCCCGTTTACTGCCACATAAAAGGTGTCGGCGTGTTGGGCGACCCGCGGAAGAACTGCTGCGAGGATATTGGCGGCAGGATAGAGACGTTTTCGCCTGACGAGACCGTGGGAGACGGAGACGAGATAGCCTTCGGAGATGAGAAGTTTAAGGTCATCTACACTCCGGGGCACACTATCGACAGCATGTGTCTCGCCTTTGACGGCATGATTTTTTGCGGCGACACCGTGTTCTGCGGCAGTATAGGCAGAGCCGATCTGCCCACGGGAGATATGGCGACCGAGATCAATTCGATAAAGAAAAAACTGCTGGTATTGAGCGACGAAACTCCGCTGTATCCCGGCCACGGCGAGGCCACCACGGTGGGCTACGAGAGAAAGCATAATTTTTATCTGAGATAATAAGAGCCTAACCCCTTGGGGAGAGGTGCCCGCTTGCGGGCGGAGAGGGGTTCTATGAACAATCCTTGGGGAAAGCTCACAGGGATCCGCCCCGCCAAAATCGCTACCAAGCTTTTGGCGCGCGGCATGACCGATGAGCGGGTCATAGACTATTTTATGACCGAATGCGGAACCGAATACCAAAAAGCGGCCCTTGCTCTAAAGTGTGCGAGGGCGCTTGTTCCTGTGCGCGAAAAAATGTACGAAAACGGCGTCAGCCTCTATATAGGGATCCCGTTCTGCCCCAGCCGCTGCCTTTATTGCTCTTTTGTCACAAACGGCACCAAGCAGGCGGCAAAGCTCAAACCCGATTATGTCGAGGCGCTCAAAAAAGAGATCGCCTACACGGCGGAGATAGTCAAAGAAAACAAAAACACCGTCGAGACCGTATACATAGGAGGCGGAACGCCCACCTCGCTTTCTGCCGAGCTTATGGACGATATGCTGACCTGCCTTGAAAACGAGTTCGATTTGTCGCATGTCAGGGAATTCACGGTCGAGGCGGGCAGACCAGACACGATCGACCGCGAAAAGCTGGACGTTATGAAACGGCACGGGGTCAGCCGAATCAGCATAAATCCCCAGTCGATGAACGACGAGACGCTGCATGTTATCGGCAGGGCGCACTCGGCGCAGGATATACGCGTCGCGATGGCGCTGGCACGGGAGCGCGGCTTTGATGATATAAACATGGATGTTATCGCGGGGCTCCCCGGAGAGAGCCTCGATATGTTCAAATACACCCTGGAGGAAGTGGAAAAGCTAAAGCCGACCGACACCACGGTGCATGTTATGAGCATAAAGCGCTCGTCGAGGCTCAACGAGTATTTGAGCGATTATGACCTGACCGACGGCGGAACGGTCAGCAAAATGGTCGACTATGCTTGCGAGTTTCTGGCGTCAAAAGGCAAGCGCCCGTATTATATGTACCGCCAGAAGAATCAGCTGGGCAACCTTGAAAATGTAGGCTACGCCCTGCCCGGATACGAGTCTCTTTATAATCTCTATATCATGGAGGAGATACAGACGATCATTTCAATGGGCTGCGGCGGCGTTACCAAAACGGTAGACAGAGAGACCGACCGCATTGAGCGTATATTCAACGTCAAGGAGCCGAAGGACTATATTTTAAGGATAGACGAAATGCTCCACCGCAAAGATATACTCCGCGGCGAAGTTCCCGACTTCCGCCACAGAATTTCCGAATTTAAAAGAGAACTATAAAAGCCCCGAAGTAGGCAATGTCATTAAGTTAAGAAAGACAAATAAAGATTAAGTACTATACAGGGAGAGCGAAAACTGCAAATTCACTCT
>CANQLT010000152.1 GCA_947624775.1 uncultured Monoglobus sp. | reverse complement strand
CCCTTGGGGGAGCTGGCTGCGGCTTGTACGCAGACTGAGGGGGATTCTATACACTATTCTCTAATTACTAATCACTACGTTGACAGCTCTCCCCAAGGGGCGAACCAAAACGTGCGGATAATATCCGCCCCTACAGTGTTTTGGCGCTATGATTGTAGGAAACCTTTTTTGTTATGTAGTATACCGCGGCGGAGATTATTGCGGCTATGGCTATGCCGCCGAGGATGTCGGTGGGAAAGTGGACGTATAGATACATTCTCGAAAACGCGATCAGGCACGCTAAAACGAGCGCCGCGATGTCGAGATATTTCACGCGGTACATCAGCAGCAGAAAAGCCGCGGTGAACGACGACAGCGCGTGCCCCGACGGGAACGAGTACCCCGAGGGCGGCGGGATGATAAGCGTTATATTCGGGTTCTGCAAAAACGGTCTCGGGCGGCAGACTATGTTTTTGATCCCCCATGTGCTGAGTAGCAGACCGAGCAGCAGTCCCGCGATCACCGCGATTCCGCACGGTCGGTATTTTTTTACGCAGCACAGAGCGAAGCCTAAAAATATCCAGATCAGGCCGCCGTTCCCCAGCAGGGTGAAAAATTTCATCAAAGCGTCCAGAAACTCCGAGCGCATATTGTTTTGTATAAAATTCAGTATAGCGAAGTCGATGTTTGTTATTGCCGCCGTCATGGTATCCCTCCTGTTGTTTATTATAATAACATAAAATTTCGTAAAATACAAATAAAAGTCCGAGTGTTGCAAAGACGGATAATTTGTGGTATTATAGAATCAGATTTTGGATTATATGGAGGATGATTATTATGAAAAACAAATTTTTTATTGTCTTTTTGTGCGCGGCGGTTTTGCTTATGCCCGCCGCTCCCGCGTTTGCGAAATACGTGTCTTATAATACTTTTTCCGAGTTCATCAAATATTCATTCAATGACGACG
Source organism: uncultured Monoglobus sp. (assembly GCA_947624775.1). Lineage (GTDB taxonomy): Bacteria > Bacillota > Clostridia > Monoglobales > Monoglobaceae > Monoglobus. Next base: position 3,529 of record CANQLT010000152.1, on the reverse strand, counting down.
GCGGTATTTTTATATATAATATCAGCGGAGAGGGCACTGTGACGGTGCCTGCCGAGATCTACGGCTGCGAGGTGACGGAGATAGGCTCACATTGCTATAATTCAGCCGACAGGATAATTATAAGCGACGGGATCACAAGGATCGCAGACAACGCGTTCGTTGATTGCAAGAATGTTGAGCGTGTTGATATCCCCGACAGCGTGACATATATCGGAAACAGCGCGTTTAAGAATTGCGAAAAGCTCGTCGAAATAAACATTCCGAGCAGCGTGACATATATCGGAAACAGCGCCTTTAAGGATTGCGAAAAGCTCGCCGAAATAAACATTCCGAGCGGCGTGGCATATATCGGGGACCACGCGTTTGACGGCTGCTCGTCTCTTACCTCGGTCGTTATTCCCGAGGGCGTGACCGAAATTTGCTACAACGCTTTTAATGGCTGCTCATCTCTTGCCTCGGTCACTATCCCGAGCAGCGTCACAGGTATCGGAAGCGGAGCATTTTACGGCTGCTCGGCGCTGACCTCTGTCCGTATACCCGACGGGATCAAATCGATCGAATTCGAGGCCTTTGGCCATACGGCTGTCAAAGAGCTGAACTTTCCTTCGTCTCTCACGGATGTGCGGGAAGACGCTTTTGACGAAACGCCGTTTTACGATTCGCTGCCGGACGGGATCATCAATATAAACGGGACCGTGTGCGGCTATAAGGGCGAGGCACCGGAGGTGCTTGTGATAGACGAGGGAGTCGAAAGGATCGCGAGCGGCGCGTTTTCCGCAGAAAAAAACATCAAATCGCTGATCCTGCCCGACAGCTTGAACGAGATCGGCGTTAACGCGTTTATCTCCTGCTCAAATCTTGCCGAGATACGCTTTCCCGAAAACATAAAAAATGTGGACCCCGACGCTTTTGAAAACACGGCGTGGATAAAGGCCGCGTCCGAGGAACCGCTGTATATCGGCAAAATGCTCTATAAGTATACGGGAAGCGCCGAAAGCTGCGAGATCGCCGACGGGACCGAAACCATAGCCGAGGGAGCGTTTTACGGAGGCAAAGCTCTGAAAACGGTCGTGATCCCAAACAGCGTGACCGAGATCGGAGATAAAGCGTTTTATTTCTGCACATCGCTGAGCGAGATAAATATTCCGAGCGGCGTGACAAAGATTGGAGATAAAGCGTTTTATTTCTGTGATGCGCTGAGTGAGATAAATATTCCGAGCGGCGTGACGGAGATCGGAGCCGAGGCGTTTTCCGGCTGCGTGTCGCTGAGCGGGATAAATATTCCGAGCGGCGTGACGGAGATCGGAAACGGCGCGTTTAGTTACTGCGATGCATTGAGCGAGATAAATATTCCGAGCGGCGTGACGGAGATCGGAGACGGCGCGTTTAATAACTGCGATGCGCTGAGCGAGATAAATATCCCAAACAGCGTGACAAAGATCGGAACCAACGCGTTTTATGACTGCGACGCGCTGAGCGAGATAAATATTCCCGGTGGTGTGACGGAGATAGGAAGCGCCTCGTTTTTAAGCTGCGACGCGCTGAGCGAGGTCAATATCCCAAGCGGCGTGACGGAGATCGGAGACGAGGCATTCATGGGCTGTCCGCTGATAGAGGAGATCGAGCTGCCCGAAAATTTAAAGAGCATAGGCAAGGGCGCGTTTTCGGATTCGGGGCTTAAGTCGATCGTTATCCCCGACAGCGTGACCCGTTTGGGCGCCGCCGCTTTCGAGAACTGTAAAGAGCTTGTTTCCGCGGCGCTGCCGCAAGGCATTCGCGTGGTTCCCGTCAAATTATTCAGCTGCTGTCCGAATTTGAGCGACATTCGGCTGCCGTTCGGCATTAAAGCGGTCGCAGACTATGCGTTTTCGTCCTGCGGTTCGCTTTCGTATATTGATCTGCCCGATTCGGTGTCGATCATCGGGATGCACGCCTTTGAGGGCTGCGCGGCGCTGAGCGGTTTCCGTATCCCTGCGGGTCTCGCCTCGGTCAACGACTACGCCTTTTCAAACTGCAAGTCGCTGAGCTGCGACCTTGATCTCTCGGGCGGAGTTTATGAGATAGGCACCTGCGCATTTGAAAACTGCGTCTCGATAAAACGCGTGCGCCTGAGCGATGATCTCATAGATATGCACCATAGCTTCTGGAACTGCAAGGGCCTGAGCACGATAACGGTGCCTCCTAAATGCTCCATCTACAACGCTTTCGGAAACTGCACCGGGTTAAGATGCGCGGTCGTTTCAGAGGGCGCCGAGAAAATCTTTCATCAGGAGTTCGCGGGCTGCGTGAGTATGCAGTCGGTCGTTATCCCCAAAAGCGTTAAAGAAATAGAAAGCGCAGCCTTCAAATATGACCAAAGCCTTCGGGACGTGTATTTCGGCGGCAGCGAGGCGGAGTGGAACGCTGTTGAGATAGAGCCGGAAAACGACTATCTGCTGGCGGCGGAGATCCATTTTGACTCGCCCGTGATCGGGATAACCGTCGGAGGCGAAAGGCTTGAGTTCGACAGCCCGCCCGTATTCGAGAGCGGCCGCGTCCTTGTTCCGATAAGGACGATAGCCGAGGCGCTGGGCGCGGAGGTGTCGTGGAACGAGGAGACCCAAACCGCCGCGGTGGAGAGCGGAGGAAACAGAGCCGAATTCACGATAGACAGCGGCGTTATGCTGAAAAACGGCGCCGAGATCCCGCTGGACGTTCCGGCGAGGCTGCTGCACGACCGCACCATGCTGCCGATACGCGCCGTCTCTGAGGCGCTTGGCCGCAAAGTCGACTGGAACGAAACCACCCAAACGGTGATAATAAATTAAGAATAAAATTATTTGAATAAAAAGCCCAAGCCCGATTCCGCCCGCTGCGCCCGGGCGGGTTCGCTCCACCCTTCGGGCGGAACGAATCAGGGGACTTCGTCCCCTAAAACCCCTGAATTAAAAACCACAGCCCCGCGTTTTTATTAAACGCGGGGCTGATGAATTATTAATATTTTAAGGCGTAGGTGTCTATTTTAAGTTGCTGTCCGGGATCTCAAGCTGGCGCTTGATCTCGGCGGGCAGTTTGTCGCCGAACTGAGCGAAATACTCCTTGATGTTCTCGACGTCCTCTCTCCACGCTTCCTTGTCAACGCTGAGCAGGGTTTCCGTCTTTTTTGTCGTGAATGGCAATGTCGGCACACATTCCGGCTGACACAAAATTCTGTTTCACATATTCACGGACAAGCGCAAGCTGCTCCTTCTCTGATAACTCTTTCGGGATAGCAATTTCAATTTCTCTTGCAAGCTGTGAATTTTTCGCTTTTTCGATTTTCTCAACGGCGTTCCAAAGGGTAGAGCGGTCTGAAAATTCGGGCGGGGCGTGAGCGGGCAGCAGAATTTCTGTGTGAGATATTCCTCTTTTTCTTGTGTAGTCGTGGGTCACTCCGTCATATTCGTTTGTCAGCTTTTCGCCGCTCCGATAGGCAGCGGCGGCAACGGCTGATTTCCCTTTTCCACGGCTGATAATTTTGATACTGCAATGATAAATTGCCATAAAATCA
>CANQLT010000151.1 GCA_947624775.1 uncultured Monoglobus sp. | reverse complement strand
CATTTGCGGCAAAAGGGCAAGATATCCGAACTGGCCTGCGGCTATGGCGGCTCGGTCGGAGCTTTAAAATCTATGGGCGCTGTTGAAATGGGTGTATCCGAAGCGGAACTTCCTGATCTTATAACCAACTGGCGTAAGGCCAATCCGCATATCGTAAGGCTGTGGAACAAGGTTGGAACCGCCGCTTTGACTGCTGTGCGCGAAAAGAGAACCGTTGATCTCGGCCGACTCAAATTTATTTATGAGAGCGGAATTTTATTCATTCGATTGCCGAGCGGCAGACGGCTTTCATACGTTAAGCCGCGCATCGGCGCTAATCGATACGGCAGCGACAGCGTTACATATATGGGGATAGGACCATCGAAAAAATGGGAGAGACTGGAAACCTTCGGCGGCAAGCTCGTGGAAAACTGTGTTCAGGCGATAGCCCGTGATTTACTTGCCGAGGCTATGCTCCGCGTGACTGATGCGGGTTATGATATTGTATTTCATGTCCACGATGAGATCATTGCGGAAACGCAGGATGGCAAAGGCTCAGTTGACGAAATGTGCCGATTGATGAGTATCAATCCCGATTGGGCACCCGGACTGCCGCTTGCCGCTGATGGCTACGAATGCGAATATTACAGAAAGGACTGATTTATATGAAAAAAATTATTCTTTTAACAGCCGTTCTTCTTGGGTTTGTTACCGAAGCGGCGGCTGTCATATATACTATCCGTTTGCGCGGACAGGTCGTGTACGGCGGTGAATACCTGATACTGCCGCTGTTTATACTCCTGTCCTATCTCGTGACGGAAATGATGGACTCGATCAAAATAGCGAGGTTCAACGGCAAGAGAATGACACGCCGCACAAAGTACGGTACGGCGGTATTAAAAAGCGAGGCGTTTCCCAAATATGCGGAGGAGTGTCTGATACGTGAAATGTCGGCGTTTGAGCCGTTCAAAGATGCCGTAGAACGCCTGTGCGAGTATGAGGAAGCAGACCATGTACAGAAATAGCGAGTATTATCCCGATCCGACGTTCGATGAGGCTTACAAAAATATATGCCGACGGCAGCGTATGTTGGAAAATCCTGATTGGATTTACATAGCGTCTCCCTATCAAGGAGATGTTAAGCGAAACACAGCAAAAGCGAAAAAATACGCCGCATTTGCCGTGCGCAGCGGCAAGCTGCCGATCTGTCCCCATATATACTTTACACAGTTTTTGAACGATAACAATAAAAATGAACGGGAGATAGGAATGTGCCTCGCCTTGCAGATGCTTAAAAAATGCAGGGAAATATGGGTGTTCGGTGAGCGCATTTCGAGCGGTATGGATCGAGAAATCAGATATGCGCGTAAGTGGAAAAAATCCATTAGATATTTTAATGAAAACTGCGAGGAATTACATATATGACAGACGAAATCACAAATGCTCGATTCGAATATTTCACACAGAAACGGATACAAGGCGATCTCGACTATCACAGGGCGCAGAATATCGCAAAACGGATGCTCAATGACAAGCTGATTTCTTTGGCAGAATTCAACAAATTATCAGCCATCAATCGGGAAACTTTCTCCCCTCTGTTCGCGGAAATAATGCCTAAAAACCCTTGATATACAGTTGCTTTAGAGTTATATATAGACGTGCGGAAAGGAGGTATTTCATTGAAAAAAGTAACAGAAATCAAGGAAGCGACAAGTTCGAAAATTAAACTCAAGAAAATCAGAGTAGCCGCATATTGCCGCGTTTCTACTGATTCTGACGCGCAGCTTGAGAGTCTTGAGGCTCAGAAAAACTATTACGAAAATTACATCGCTTCGCGTGACGACTGGGAGTTTGCGGGCCTATATTATGACGAAGGTATTACAGGCACAAAAAAAGACAAGCGTCCGGAGTTGATGCGGCTGGTCAGCGACTGCAAAGCCGGTAAGGTGGAATTCATAATCACGAAGTCTATCAGCAGATTCAGCCGTAATACGACTGACTGTCTTGAAATGGTCAGAAAACTGCTTGACCTGCACGTACCGATATACTTCGAGAAGGAAAATATTAACACAGGCTCAATGGAAAGCGAGCTTTTTCTGTCAATACTCTCCGGCATGGCCGAAAGTGAGTCAGTCTCCATATCGGAAAACATCAAATGGTCGATCAGAAAGCGCTTCGAGAACGGAACCTACAAGTGCGGCTACACACCCTACGGCTATGACCTGAAAGGCGGGCGGATGGTAATTAATCCTGAGCAGGCGACTGTTGTGAAAGAAATCTTCGCGGCTCTGCTCTCCGGCAAAGGCACCCAAGAAATCGCGAACGATCTGAACCGTCGCGGAATTCCCACTAAGCGAAACAGACGATGGAGAGCCACGACTATTCGAGGAATGCTATCAAATGAAAAGTATATCGGCGACTGCCTTTTCCAAAAGACCTACTCGGATTCGCAATTTGTCCGGCACAGAAATCACGGTGAACAGACACAATATATTGTCAGAGACCATCATGAGCCGATCATCAGCCGGAAGGATTTTGAGGCTGCGCAGACATTAATCCGTCAGCGCGCTTCCGAAAAATCTATGATCAAAGGCACTAACAAATACCAAAACCGTTATGCCTTCTCCGGAAAGATTATCTGCGGCGAGTGCGGTAATACCTTCAAACGCCGTATCCACAGCTGCACAGACCACAAATACATCGCGTGGTGCTGCAGCACACATATTGAGGATAAAAACAAATGCCGCATGCTTTTTGTAAAGGACGAGGCCCTGAAGAATGCCTTCGCCACAATGATAAACAAGCTGATTTTCTCTCGGCATCAAGTCCTGAAACCGTACTTGGAAGCACTGAAAAACACCTCAACTGACGATTATCTCCGGCGCATTCAGCAGATACAGACGCTGCTGGCGCAGAACGCAGAAAAGCGTGAGACGCTTACCAGACTCATGACGCAGGGTATTATCGATCCGGTCATTTTCAATCAGGAAACAAATAATCTGCTTTCACAGGCGGACAGTTATCGGGATGAGATTAAAAACCTAAAAAACACCGTCTCCGGTGATGTGACAAATATCACGGAAACCGCGGCCGTTATTCAGTTCACTGAAAAGAGCGCAATGCTCACGGATTATGACGAGGACATATTTGAAAAGTTCGTAAAGCGGATCATAGTCAATTCCAGAAATGAAGTGTGCTTTGAGTTAAAATGCGGGCTTAAGCTTCGAGAAAGGATGTGAGGACATGGGACATACTCCTTACGGATACAGAATTGAAAACGGCCGCGCTGTGATTGACGAAGAAGCCGCCGGAAAGATCAGAAAGCTCTATGAGAACTACCTTGCCGGAATGGCGCTGACTAAAGCTGCCGCCGCTGCCGGAATTGAAACCTACCACGGCACCGTAAAACATATGCTGCAAAACAGACACTACCCCGGCGACGATTTTTACCCGGCTCTCATTGATCGGGAAACCTTCGATAAAGTTGCGGCAATTCGTCTGGAACGCGCCGATAAGCTCGGAAGACTAAACCGCGCAAAAAAATCAAAGCCTCTCACGGTGCCGACCCGTTTCCGGTTTGCGGAGGCAGAAAAGCGCTATGAAGATCCGAGGCTTCAGGCGGAATACCTCTACAGCCTAATTGAAAGCGAGGCGGTCTAATGGGAAATGTTATGGTAATTCCGGCAAAACGACAGGTTGGGAACACAGTAAAACAATCAGAACGGAAAAAGCTCAGAGTAGCGGCCTACTGCCGCGTAAGCACGGATTCCGATGAACAGGAAACAAGCTACGAGACTCAGGTCAGATACTACACGGAGTACATTCAGAAAAATCCCGACTGGGAACCGGCGGGCATATTTGCGGACGACGGCATCTCCGGTACAAACACCAAAAAACGCGACGAGTTCAACCGCATGATTGATGAGTGCATGGCAGGAAATATCGACATGATCATTACTAAGTCAATCAGTAGATTTGCCCGAAACACCCTCGATTGTCTCAAATACATCCGAAAACTCAAGGATAAAAACATACCGGTTTATTTTGAAAAAGAGTCAATCAATACTCTGGACACAAAAGGCGAGGTTCTTCTCACGATCATGGCGAGCCTTGCCAAGCAGGAAAGTCAAAGTCTTTCGCAAAACGTGAAACTTGGACTTCAGTTCCGCTACCGCCAGGGAAAGGTACAGGTCAATCACAACCGCTTTCTCGGCTACACTAAGGACGAAAACGGAAATCTTGTAATCGATCCGGAGCAGGCGGAAATCGTAAAACGTATCTACCGGGAGTACCTTGAAGGATCCAGTATGGATAAGATCGCCGCCAGGCTTATGGCCGACGGTATCCTCACCGGTGCCGGTAAAGAAAAATGGCACACCAGCACTATCAACAAAATTCTCCGAAACGAGAAATACATGGGTGACGCCCTGCTTCAAAAGACCTATACTACAGACTTCCTGTCAAAAAAGCGCATTAAGAACAACGGCATCGTTCCTCAGTATTATGTTGAGGGCGACCACGAGGCGATTAT
>CANQLT010000150.1 GCA_947624775.1 uncultured Monoglobus sp. | reverse complement strand
CAAATCAGAAAGAGGCGATGTTTATGTGTGTATAATTTCTTCGCTTTTTTCTGTCTACTTTATTGACATTAATCCAATTCTCTTTTTTGCGTGTCCACTTTTATTATACAACTTTCTTACTATTCGCTAATTACTAATCACTACGTTCGTAGGGCGGCTTGCCCACAAGCCGCCGGCCGGATGTGGGCATCCGGCCCTACGGATTTGAGGCGAGGCAGGCGGGCGGCGTAAATCACTGTCGCGCAAATTTTTGTAAAATAATGTCTTGTCAAATTTTACAAGAGTATTACAGAAATTTTGTGTTTTTTATTGCTTTTGTTACAATGCCGTAATATTTTTTAAGAAACTTTCGGTTTTTCTATTTACAAATTTTATTTTCGTGGTATAATGTATTTTATAAGAGTATAATTGCGATTGATAGCAAGCAGAGGAGGAAATAAAGTGTTTCAGTTTGATACGGAATCAACAAACCCCGCCAAAATTAAGGTAATCGGTGTCGGCGGCGGAGGTAATAACGCCGTAAACAGAATGATCGAAGCTCAGGTAAAGTGCGTCGAGTTTGTCGCCGTTAACACGGACAAGCAGGATCTCACGCTTTCGCAGGCTTCTCAGAAAATACAGATAGGCGAGAAGGTCACCAAGGGTCTCGGCGCGGGCGCCGTTCCCGAGGTTGGACAGAAGGCCGCCGAAGAGAGCGTTGAGGATATCAAAAAGGCCGTTCAGGGCGCGGACATGGTTTTTGTTACCGCGGGCATGGGCGGCGGAACAGGTACCGGCGCGGCTCCCATCGTGGCGAAAATCGCCAAGGACGAGGGCATACTCACGGTCGGTATCGTTACCAAGCCTTTCTGGTTCGAGGGCAAGACCCGCCAGAAGAACAGCGACATCGGAATCACCAACCTGATGGGCGCGGTGGACACGCTTGTTGTTATACCCAACGACAAGCTTTTGGAGGTCGCCGAGAACAGAACTCCTCTGACCGAGTCGTTCAGAATGGCAGATGATATTTTGAGACAGGGCGTTCAGGGTATTTCGGACCTGATCTCAAGACCCGGTCTCATCAGTCTGGACTTTGCGGACATAAAGACTATCATGAAGGACACAGGCTTTGCTCACATGGGTATCGGCAGCGCCACCGGCGAGAACAGAGCCGAGGAGGCCGCCAAGAAAGCCATACATAGCCCACTCCTTGAGACGACGATCGAGGGCGCGAAGGGCGTTATCCTGAACGTTACGGGCGGCGCGGACCTGGGAATCCTCGAGGTCAAGACCGCCGCGGAGCTGGTTCAGGAAGCCGCCGACGCGGACGCCAACATCATTATCGGCGCTATCATCGACGAGAACATGGGCGACGAGATCTCGATCACGGTCATCGCCACAGGCTTTAAGGGCAACGTTCCCGGACAGCAGGAAAAGCAGGAGGAAGCCAATCCTTTCTCAAGCTTTTTAAACCAGTTCAACATGAACAACAGCGGCAATAACAGCCAAGCGCAGGCCCAGCAGTCGGCGCCTCAGCAGCAGACGCCGTCGTTTATGCAGCAGAGGCCGTCGTTCAATACGCCTCCCTCATCCAATCTTTTCAGCAAGGTCGGTGAGGACGACGGGATCGACGTTCCGGTCTTCCTGCGCAGGAAAGACAGATAAGAATATTTTGGCGGCGCCTTTTGCGGGCGCCGCTTTTTTTATGCTTTTAATCTTATTTTCTGGCCGACGCGGAGCTTGTCGGGGTTTGTGATGCCGCTCGCCGCCACGATGTCGTCAACCGTGGTTTTGTAGCGTTTGGCGATGTTCCACAGGGTATCGCCCGGCTGCACGAAATAAATTATGTACGACTGCATGCCGCCGCCTTGATCTTTTTCGGGCTCTATATGCTCAAACGACGTCACAATTTTTATTCTGTCGTTTTTGATAAGCTTCACCGATATTCCGATGATCATGCGCGCCTCGACCGTGTCTGGGCCTGTGATATTGTAGCTCAAATGATTGACGAACACCTTCGCGTCGCAGGCGGCTCTGCCTCCCAGGGCTCCGCCGCTTATCTCAAAGCTGTGCTCAAACGGCGTTTTGGTCTCAAGCGCCAGCAGCGGCTGGTTTTCGTCGTTTGACAGGCAGAGGGCTTTTATGGCCGCCGAGCCTTTTATTTTTACAGTCCCGTCGCTTATGTCGATATCATCGACCGAGGTGCCGGTCACCGTCATCGAGCAGACTCCGGTTATTTCCGCGTCCGCGGGCTTGCGCTTTAAAGCGCACTTGTGGCTTATCTGCGCGGTCATGGTCTCGGCTATCTGCTCGGGCGCGGTCTCGGAAAACTCGGGCACAAGCTCGCCTCCACCGGTGCAGTAGCCGTCGCTGACCGCTCCGGGCTCCGAGATAATATATCCGCTGACAACCACGCCTATAACTATCTCGGCGCCGATCTCGCGCCTCTCCCCGTCCATGTTGTCCATGACCTCGGTATATATCTCGCGCACGTTGTACTCGACGTCGCACTCCATATCCTCTATTGCCTTGGGCGCGTCAAAGCTCTCGTTGTAGGGTATCGAAAATTCCGCCGTGCGGACGCGGGTATTGCCGCCGTTTTCTCCCGGCTCGGCCTCGTCCTCGTAAAGCACGCTGACCTTGACGCTGCCGCCCAGCTCGGCGCAGCCGTCCGCCATGACCGCACGCTCGGGCTCCACTGACGCGTTGGCGCAAAGCACCTCGCCAATCTGAGGCAGCTTGCCAGAGATCTCATGCTTGCCGCGGACTATTATGCTGCCGTCCGACGTGAACTGCTTGTCGGCGATGCGCAGCGGCGTTTTTTTGAGCTGTATATCCGTGTTTTTTTGCGGCGGGCACTCGCTCTGACCGCTCTTGCCGCGCCGTAAGGACAGCAAATCGGCGAGCGGCGGCTCGGGCGCCTTCTCCTCTTCCTCCGCTCCGACCGGAAGCTCGAGGCACTCCTGTCTGCATATTTTCACACCCACGTTGACGCCTATCCTTATATTGACCTTGCGCGAATTTATCAGCGTGCTGTCGAGCGAGTCGATCTCCGCCTCGGCGCTCACGCGGTCGTCGGGGGTCATGCCCTTTGAATCCACCGTGACGCTGAAGTCGCGGCTCATTTCAAGCGACTTGACCGTTCCTATCACATCACCGTCGGGCAGATAGAGCAGCGACGCCTTGACCGTGCCCTCAACATGCGCCTTGTCCTGTCCCGGCGTCACATCGGTAACATAGGCTCTTGCCGACACGTCAAGTATCTTTTTTATGTCCGGCTTCACGTCGGGCACGATAAGCGGCTCGTCTATCACCGCGCGGCCGAACTTCATCGCAACCGTGCGGCATATATCATATTTTTCGGTTTTTAATTTGATCTCCGCCATAAGTATCACCTTTCTTTCAAGCACTTATTTAACAATATGTTTTTTGCTCTTGATTTATGCCGCGTTTTGTGATAAAATCAGAAAAAACGGAAACAATAAAATACAAAACGAAAGGGGATTTTTACCATGAGTGCAAAAGAATTGAAAGGCTCAAAGACCGAGGCCAATTTGATGGCGGCGTTCGCGGGCGAGTCGCAGGCGAGAAACAAGTATACCTACTACGCCAGCAAGGCCAAGAAGGACGGCTATGTTCAGATAGCCGAGATATTCGAGGAGACCGCCAACAACGAGAAGGAGCACGCCAAGATCTGGTTCAAGCTGCTCCAAGGCGGCGGAATACCCGACACCGTGGCCAACCTCAAGGACGCGGCCGAGGGCGAGAACTATGAGTGGACCGACATGTACGCCGGCTTTGCCAAGGACGCACGCGAGGAAGGCTTTGACGACATCGCCGACCTGTTTGAGGGCGTTGCCAAGATCGAGAAAGAGCACGAGGAGCGCTACCGCAAGCTGCTCAAAAACATTGAGGACGAGTGCGTGTTCTCAAAGGACGGAGACGTTATCTGGCAGTGCGCCAACTGCGGCCATATCGTTATCGGCAAAAAGGCTCCCGAGGTATGTCCTGTCTGCGCGCATCCGCAGAGCTACTTTAAGATCAAGCCCGAGAACTATTAATTGAATGAGGATACTGGGAATTGACCCCGGCTTCGCGATAGTGGGGTACGGGGTCATTGATTACATAGGCGGCAAATTCAAGATCGTGGAATACGGCGCAATAACAACTGAGGCGGGAGAGGAAATGAACTCCCGCTTTAAAATCATCCACGACGATCTGAACACTATAATCGAGCGCACCAAGCCCGAGTTCATGGCGATCGAGGAGCTGTTTTTCAACAGCAACCAAAAGACCGCGATAAACGTGGCTCAGGCGAGGGGCGTGCTGCTGCTCTCTGCCCTGAACCACGGCGTGAGGATATACGAGTACACACCGCTGCAGGTCAAGCAGGCCATAGTGGGCTACGGTAGGGCGGACAAAAAGCAGGTGCAGTACCTGACAAAAACCATGCTGAACCTCAAAGAGGTTCCCAGGCCCGACGACACAGCCGACGCGCTGGCGATAGCGGTCTGCCACGCCCATTCCTACAACCCGCGCATGGCGAGACAGATAAAGGCTCCCCTTCCCTCTGGAGGGGGAGCTGTCGGCGGAGCCGACTGAGGG
>CANQLT010000149.1 GCA_947624775.1 uncultured Monoglobus sp. | reverse complement strand
CGGCAGGGGAGGCTTTTTATTTTAATCCATTTAAAAATTCGGCTATGCACTCGGCGGCGAGGGTTATTGAGTATTTGGCCTCGCTGAGGCTGTTGCCGCTTGAGCCTGTCTCGATTATCAGGCTGCCCTTTGTGGTGTGGCCGTTGAATCGGTTTTTACGAAGGTTCACGTATCGCATCAGATCGGGATATTTTTCGTCTATTTTATTTTGGAGTTTCAGGGCGAATTTCAGGTTCTCGCGCCAGTCGGGGTTATACAGTCCGTTTTCGTCGGTGCCGACCACAAACATCAGCTGCGCCGCCTTTCTGCCGTTGATCTCGGTGACGACCTTCGCCATCTCATTGCCGCGCACGATCGAGTCGCGGTGAATATCCAGCACAACGCGGATGCTCGGGTACTGTGCCAGATAATTCTCGGTGCTCTCCAGCGCGTCTGCGTATGAACCGTTGAACGAGGGATAGTCGTGCAGCGCCGTGTCGTGCAGGGTCTCGATCCCGTGCTCGTTTAAAACTCTCGCCGCCTCGTCGCCAACGGCCACAACGTTTTCCGATGTGTTCATGCTGCGATCGCTCTCGTCCCGGGCGTAATCGACCGCGCCCTCCGCGGCGTAGGCCTCGGTGGCGTGGGTGTGCACGATCAGCACCTTCGGCCCCTCGCCGCTCATGTCAAAGCTCAGAGGCTCTGCCAGCATACCGTTTATGTCAACGGCGTATGAGGTCTCGTTGCCGATCCTGATTTGATAGTCGTCGTATCTCGCGTTTTGCGCAGCGTTTATCTCCGCTATGTCTGAGCGTTCGCCCTCGCCTCGCGGCTGCTCGGGTGCGGGCGTCTCGGTTGGCGCGGGAGTCGGCAGCAGTTCTTCGCCGCGAGCTATTATGCCGTAGCTGTTCACTATCTCGGCGCCGTGAACCTCCGCCGCGATCGCTCCCGAGGGCGTGAACGGGTCAAATCCCACAATATACCGCACGATTTTTTTTAGGCTTTCCGCCATACTTCCTTTGTCCGTATTGTCGCTTTCGGTTCCGCTTTCGTCCGCTGCTTCGGTAAAAGAGGAAGGGGTCTGCTCGGCGATTTCGGACGCCTCCGGCAAAGGGTCCGGTTTCTCTCCGCCCCAAAAGGCCGAGATAATTATTCCCATTATGACGCCCGCCGCCGAAATAAACAAAAGCGCTTTCATGATTTTTTTGCCGTCAATAATCACGGCGCGATAACGCCGTCTTTTTTGTCGATGGTTTTTCTCAAGCATTTTTTCTCCTCCGCGAATATATTATGTCAGTAAAGTATATTCGTACGAAATTTGAATTATGCTCAAATAAATTTGTTGTACATATTTGACAATCGAAATCTTATGTGGTATAATTCTTTTGATTATTCATTGAAAGGAGTTTTACAATGAAAAGCAAAAATTTTAAAATACTGGCGCTGGATCAGCTCAGCGGACATTGGGGTGCGGTTATCGCGGCTCTGATTGTGCCGGCGCTGGCGGTGGTTGCTCTGTCGCTTGTCACGAATCTTCCGCTCCAAATCTATAATATGTTTGCGGCGGGGCCCTACTTTTTCGGAGATGTCAACGCGGGTTATGTTTCTGTTGCCACAGCGCGCGAGTTCTTGCTGTCTATCCCGGCGTTTTTGGGCGAGATAGCGGTCTTTGTGGTATCCGCGGCTCTGCTTTACGGAATTTCACGCTACCTGCTTAAATTCGTCCGCGGAGCGCAGCCGGTGATAGGCGAAATATTTGGCGGATTCACGGGCGGCGCGGAAAAATTTGGCCGCGCGGTGTTGCTGCAGCTGCTAATCTCAATCTTCACGGCCTTGTGGTCGCTGCTCTTTATTATACCCGGAATAATCGCCGCTTACAGATATTCTATGGCGTTTTATATACTGGCCGACAACGACAATATCTCGGCACGCGACGCGCTGAAAGCCAGCAAGGAAATGATGCGCGGACATAAGTGGGAGCTTTTTGTGCTGCACCTGAGCTTTATCGGCTGGATACTTCTGTGTCTCATCACCTGCAGCGTTGGCTTTATTTTCCTGAGCCCCTACATGAACACCGCCCGGGCGAACTTTTATGAGTACCTGCGCGGAATACGCTCGGCCGGTGCCGAGTACGCGAGCCCGCAGCAAACATTTTAAGCACGAGTTATTATGAAGCTTATAATGAAAAAAAGCCTGACAAAGATTTTTAAAATAATCAGCGCTGCCGCCCTTTGCGCCGCGGCCGCGCTGAATTTTGCCTTGGTATCGGCGGATGCGCCGCCGGAACCGTCGGCGGATGTAACTGCTGAACCGTCGGCGGTTCCGTCGGAAGATGAGTCGGTTGACCTGATGGTTGAAAATATAAGCCGCATGGAGCAAATATGCAACGCTCCCGATTTCAGGATATACCGCGAGGCGCCCGCCGAAAACCGTTATTTCAGAGGCGGCAGGTTCGAGCCGGGCAGCGGTATCTATCACGGCACACCGTTTGACGTGCCCTATGACAGTTTCAGCAACGCGCTCGACACCGAATATATTTGGTTCGACCAAAGTCTGACAAACGCCTCGGGATATGAGCGCGCGGACATCGCGCCGTATAGCGAGCGCACAGGCGTTTTGCACCTTTACAACTGGAACTGCGCCTTTAAAGATAAGGAAATGGACCCCGAGGATTACTCGAACTACATAATGAACACGATAGACAATATGGCTGCCTCGGGCGACGACGTTCTGCTCGTGTTCGCAAAAGAGTTTAATATCAACGACAACTTCACCCATCCCGAGAATTTCAAGGAGCTGTTCCGCTATGTGGCGGACTACGCCCACACCAAGGACAATATCGCGGTCGTGTGGCCGCCCAACAACGTGGGCTCGGTCAACATCAAGCTGATCGACTATTACCCCGGCGACGAGTACGTTGACTGGATAGGCATGAGCCTCTATGTAATGCCGTACTTCCAGGGAGACCCAAAGCAGACGAATTACTCAAACAGCGTGTCGTTCGTGGCGGGCGACTACAGCAATGCGGTTATCGGCGCCAAAGCCCTGATCGATTATATGGACAAATACGGCGTGAAAAAGCCGTATGTCATAACCGAGGGCAGCGTGGGTTTCGGCGAGACGCCGGGCAGACCCGAATACAAAGACGGTCTGGAATTCGTCGACTGGGCGCAGCAGCAGCTCAGGAGGTACTATTACGAGCTGCCGCGCGTTTACCCCGAAATAAAGATATATATTAATTTTAACCGCAATGTGGACAGTGACTATTATAAATACCGCCTTGTAAACGTTCTCGAGCTGTCGCAGGCCGTGAAACAGGCGGTGACTGAGCCGCCGTTCCTGCTTGAGTATCCGTCATACTCACCGATCGAGTATGTCGATATCAGCGGCGAGCGCGAAATTGACATAGCTGGCGGAGAGGCGCTGAATCTCTCGGCATACGCCTACGAGCCGAAGGCGCTGTATCTGATGACGCGGTACCTGATCGACGGCGAAAACGTTTTCGAGAGTTGCTATCCGCCCTACTCGTTCACGCTGAGCGGAGAGAATTTAAGTCGCGGAAAGCATAAGCTGACGGTGCAGAAATTGTCGGGCGGCGCCGTGCTTGACAGCAAGGAATTTGACGTGAATTACGCGCAAACGATCAGAGTGATTTTGGACGGTGTGGAAATGGAATTCGAAAAGCCGCCCGTTATCGAAAACGACCGCACACTGGTGCCGATGCGCGCAATATTTGAGGCGCTGGACTGCGATGTGCTTTGGGACGACGAGGACAAAAAAGTTACGGCGCTAAAGAGCGGCGATTCGGTGACCCTTGAGATAGACAGCGACGTTATGGCAAAAAACGGCGAAGAAATAATTCTGGACGCTCCGGCAAAGCTGATTGACGATGTGACATTCGTGCCGCTGCGCGCGGTTTCTGAGGCGCTTGACCGTACCGTATTGTGGGACGAGGCGGACGGCACGGTGACGATAGAGTAAGAGGATAAAAAGATTCAAGAAAGGAAATCATTATGGATATCAATTTGTCACAATATTTCAAAAGCGTGATCGACGCGGACAAGTGCGCCGTGGTTATCTGCGACCTGAGCCACACGATAATTTACATGAATCCCGCCGCCTGCGAGCGGTACTCAAAGCGCGGAGGTGCGGCGCTCGTCGGCCAAAGCCTGATGGACTGTCACAGCCCGAAGTCGCGGGATTCGATCGAAAAGGTCGTCGCGTGGTTCAAAAAAAGCAAAGACAACAACACGGTATTTACGTTCCGCAACACAAAAGAAAACAAGGACGTTTACATGGTCGCCCTGCGCGGCGATTCGGGAGAGCTTATCGGGTACTACGAAAAACACGAGTACCGAACCCCCGAAACCGCCAAACCCTACGAAATGCCATAAAACAAAACCCTCTCGCCCGCGAGAGGGTTTTTCTATTCGCTATGGCGGCTTAGAGGGAGACCCCTTCCACCGCAAGCGGTCCCCCTCCCCCACCTAACGGCAGGGGAGGCAAATATCAGGCTCCCCTTCCTTTAGGAGGGGGAGCTGTCGGGCAAAGCCCGACTGAGGGGGTGGCTCGAAACTTGTCAAGATTAGTGGACAGATAAAATAGTGAAAAATTCATTCGGTGCATGATAATTTATGCCTGAATG
>CANQLT010000148.1 GCA_947624775.1 uncultured Monoglobus sp. | reverse complement strand
CCAAAACCGGCCTTGAGACACCGGGCAACGCACGAATAAAAGAGATAACCATGCTGAATTACAAATGGTTCATGCAAACACTGCTCTCAAGAAAGGATCACTCTTCGATGTACAGCGGCCTTGAGGTCCGCGTTCCGTTCTGCGACACCCGCATACTTCAATACGCCTATAATATACCTTGGGAAATGAAGGGACTTGCGGGCAGAGAAAAGGGCTTGCTTCGCAAAGCGTTTGAGGGGATCCTGCCCGATGAGATAGTGAGCCGAAAAAAGAGTCCATATCCCAAGAGCCACAATCCGGTCTACACCAAAAACGTGGAAAACAAAGTATTAAATATCCTGAGCGACAAAGAATCGCCGATATTTGAGATCGTGAAATATAAAAAGCTGAAAGAGCTGATCGACACAAAAGCCGCCATGTTCACCAAACCCTGGTACGGCCAGCTGATGAACTATCCGCAGATCCTTGCCTATATGTACATGATAAACGAATGGCTGAAAATATACGCAATAAACATAGTGTGATAAGAAATAGTCCTCCCCCTCAGTCTGCTACGCTGACAGCATTAATGAAGCGCTTGGTGAAAATCGCAAGCGATTTTCAAAGGTCGCTCTGAACCCGCAAGCAAGCTTGCTGATTATCCCCTCCTAAAGGAAGGGGAGCCGGAAAACGCCGTAAAAAATCCGCTCCCGATTTGATCGGGAACGGATTTTTTTATTTCTTACTTAATCGTATAGGGCTCGCACAGGGGTGAAACATTGTCGCGGCTGTCCCAGATAAACACTTTGGTTTCGCCACTCGCGGGCTTCGCGTATTCAAGCGTCTGACTTCCGCTCTTGTCGGCATCAAATATGCTTGCCGCGGTGATCGCCTCATTCTCATAGGTGGCGATAACTATAACCGCCTCGCCGTCGCCCACCGTGTAGTCAACCTTAACTCCGGCATCGGTAAACGCTGCATCGGTTATCTCGTAAGACTTCGGCAGCGGCTTATCGCTCGGTTTCGGTTCATCCGTAGGCAGCGGCTCGCCGCCGACTATTATCTCAACCTTGCCGAAAGCATCGTCATACTCATAGATCACAGCATGACTGCCATCCGCCGCAGTGACGGTCATCGCGGGCTTTGCCGCAACCGTAACAACGCCGCTTTGCTCCTCAGCCGCCGGCTCCGCTGCCGCCTCAGCCGCGGCGCTTTGCGCCTCCGCGAAAGACGGAACATCCGCCTCTGTCATGGTATGCGTGTTTCTCTTTGTTGTCAAACCGTGGCCGAGCCTCGTCAGCTCATCGCAGAACCATTGCGAGATCAGCTGCGCGCCGAAGTAGTTGATATGCGTGTCGTCGGTCGTGCCGGCAGCGTAATACTGCGATTTGGTAAACTCTCCGGCCGCGACATTTAAAAATCTTGAGTCGTGCGCCTTAACATAGTTATATATATCCTTCGCGCTCTCAACTCCGACTTTGGTGTTGTAAGCGACAACCTTGCCGTAGAGGTCTACAACCGGAAGACCCAGCTCTTTGCCCAGTTCTTTGGTGGCGTTCACATACTGTTCAAGACTGCTGTCGCTTGTCTTGCGTCGGCTGATCGAGGTTGTGAGTATGGGATACGCGCCCTTGTCAAGAGCTATATTCACATAGTTGTCGGTCATGTTCTTTTTATACGCGCCGTCGGTAAATCTGTCTCCCTTCGGGTCGGTATATCTTTTGGTGTCCTCCACCTTGGAATCATTATGTCCGAACTGGATTATAAAATAATCTCCGGCCTTTATACCGTTCTTGATCGTGTTGTAGTTGCCTTCCTTCAAAAAGTCAAGAGAGCTTCTGCCGCTGAGCGCCAGATCCTTAACGGTCACACCCGTGAAATAGTCGCCCAAAACTGCCGCCCAGCCTGTCTGCGGGAAACGATTGTTGCCGCCGGTCGCAGGATAGGTGCAGGCCGTCGAGTCGCCGGCCACATAGATCGTCGCACCATTTGCTACGCTCTGACTGTATTCATAAGTTCCCTGAGGCAGGACTTCGGTCTTAGCGCTGTCATTGTACGCGGTCAACGTGATCTTGCTGTCCGCGCCGACCGGCAGAGCCGCTTTGTCAACATAAATTATGGTCTCGTCGCCGTTTTGATTTTCGGCTTTGGCGCAGCTTTCCTTAACGTTGAAATCCGCCGTCTTTGTCTCGCCGCCCGTTGTTACCGATGCAGTGATCGTCTCGTTTCCGGTCAGGTTGGTTATCGAGTTTATAAATACTATATGGCTGAGATAGCAGCCGTCCGAAAGCGCCATTACCACATTGCCGTCCGCGTTTGATACCGCAGCTCTTCTGAACTCGATAGGCACTATCTTGGGAACGACTATCGTGAACTCCTTTGTGGCCTTTGCCGCGCCTCTGGTGATCTCGGCGGTGAGCGTTACGGTGTTGTCCCGGTCAAACGAGGGATTGACCGTTCCGTTGGCTCCCACTATATCGGGGTTGCTGCTGGTCCATGTTATGCTCGTGTTTCTTCTGCCCTTTATCGGCAGCTCCAGATTCTTTTTGACCGCCGATGTGTCGCCCAGCGTCAGCGCATCGGCCGCCGCTTTTACGGCGTCCTCGTCGTCGGTATCCGCGGGAACTGTCAACTCAAAGTGTCTGTAGAGGAAAATATTTGGATAGTCCTGATACGAGAACACCGCGGTAAACGTAACCTGCGTGTCAACAGCCTTTGCGTTGACCTCGCCCGATTTGCTGATAACCTCCTCATTTGAGGACTCCCAGCTTACGTCCGCGTAGCCTATCGAGGTCTGCCAACCGTCGAACGGCGCGAGATTGTCATATACCTCTTTTTCAGATGTGTTTGCGCCCTTGATCTCGTCAAAAGACACAGCGTCAACTTCCTTCTGCACATCTTTGCTCACAAAGTCAACATACACAGTAATGTCCTTGTCGGGCATGGTGAATGTGCTTTGGGTCATGTCTTTGCTTTTTGAAAGCTCAACGTTCTCATCATCAAGGCGCACATTGCCCAAAAGGCCGTTTTCATTGGGCTCGGCCTTGACCGTCACGGTCTCGCCGGCATTGGCGGGAGTTGAAATAATCTCTTTAAACACCGCTCCATAAACGCGGGGCTTTGTGCCCGTGAACCAGACAAAATATGTCTCTCCGGCGGTGATATTAAAGCTGTGGAGTGCCGCCACATCGGCGCCTGTATCGTTTTTATAATCGATAATATAGTTGTCAAAATCCGAGGCGGATTTGACGCACATACCCTTTCCGTTTGACAAGATTACCGGTATCGAGAGCTTGCCCGTGCGCTGCGTTTCGATTTTGTAAGCCGCGCCTGTCATGGTTATCTCGCCGGTGGCGTCGTCTTTGGTGACAGACGCGTTGTTTGCGCCCTGAATACTGGCCTCAAACTTTATACCGTCGATCTCGGTTCCGCTGCTCTTTTTATTGTCCTCAGCGGGTTCTAAGGTGATACCCTTGATTATCTCGATCTTTTGACCTTTTGTCGCGGCGGCCTTTACCTGCCATATTTCCTCACCCGCGGCGGATGCGGGAAACGCCGCGAATATTGTAAAAACCATCATCACGGCCAGCGCCATGCACAGCATTTGCCCTAACTTCTTTTTCATATTTACACTCTCCTCTTTTATTTTTTACGCCGCCCTTGCGGCAAATTATTTACACTTGTTTATTATAACATAATTTGTTTAAAAAGTAAATATAATTTTTGTAAAATTTTTTGATGGACAAAGTCAAAAGAGCGCCCCCAAATTTGGGAAACGCTCTTTTGTTTAAGACCGCGAACGGCCTCGATCGCCCGTTTGCCTCGCCCCCTTGTCGTAGGAGCGGACGACCTCGGCCGCCCGTCTGCCTCGTCCCTTGGGGCGAGCCGGGACGTCGAGGTGACACCTCATCAGTCGGCTCCGCCGACAGCTTCTCCTCAAGGGGAAGCCTCTCTTGCCTTCCCCTTGAGGGGAAGGTGGCTTTTTGCCCATTCGGGCAAAAAGTCGGATGAGGTGTCTTCGCCCGGTCCATAGGTCCTATTTTCTAGTTGCTACCGTATACCGAATCTTCGTGTCCGGCGCTGCCGGATGTCGACCATTCTTTCTCAAGCTCAGCCCAGTTGCGCGGCGCTTTTATTCCGGTCCAGGTCTCGTTGGTGACTCCTTCCGCTCTCTCGTAGTCGTGCGAATTCGTCGCCTCCTGTACCGCCGTGTAGTACCATGCGCTTGTGTCGCTGTTGTCGCTGAACGTTATCATGCCCTCATGCAGTCCTTCAAGTCCCACATGTCTGTCCAGTATGTTGTTAACCAGCGTCATCGCTTCCGCTCTTGTTATATACTGATCCGGTCTGAACGTTCCGTCTCCGTAGCCGTTTATCCAGCCCTTTGCGGCCGCTCTCTCGATATACGACTCGGCCCAGTGTCCGCTTATGTCGTTGAACATGTCAAGGCTCTCTCCGCTTCCGCTGTCGAATCTCGCCGCTATCGCCGCGAACTCCGCTCTTGTGATATTCGCCGTCGGCATGAAGCTTCCGTCGGGATATCCGGTCAGGATCCCCGCGTTGCTCATCGTCGATACCGCGTTGTTGGACCACAGGTCGGCGGGTACATCGCTGTACGCGTTTGTCTGCGTCCAGTATGCCGCTCTCGAATCGTCGGTCAACATTCTGAAGAATATCGTCGCTACCTCGTC
>CANQLT010000147.1 GCA_947624775.1 uncultured Monoglobus sp. | reverse complement strand
TATCCATATTATTTTACCTACTTAAATTCACTATAATTTAAAGTTATCCTTTATTTATCGACCTTATTTATATTACCATGTTTTTAAAATAAAGTCAAGGTAAAATTGACATTTTTACACTATTTTAAACTTAATTTTTATTATTTTCTTCATTTATCGACAGATACACATTTATGTTATTTAATTATTTCAATTTATTTCAATTTTTTATAAGAAGATGTCAATATTATAACCGAGATGAACCCAAAATGTTTGAATACAAACAAAGCACGAATTGCTTGAACCATTTCCATAATAACAATCCAGATATTTGTTCCCTTTGCATCATTTTTATATAATTTCATAATACTATAGCGAAAAAAACGTCTCTAATTCGAGCCGCTTTTTGATTTTAATTTTCCGAAACAAGTGCTGCTCCCTATATTTTACAGGCCAAAGCTGCTGCCCGAGAGCAGGAAGTCAAAAATATTCATGATCGTTATGCCGTTTTCGTCTTGGTGCGATTTTACCGCATCTCTGACGATAATTATTTTGCCGAACGAATCCGAAACGCTGAGCAGCGACGCTTTTTCCTGTTTGATTTTTTCGGCGTCCGGCAAGCTGTACGCGGATTGGATATAATAACGCTTGCTTCCTTTGTTGGCGACAAAGTCAATCTCAAGCTGCGTTCTGGTCTTTTTCCCGTCTTTATCGGCCATTCTTTTAGGCACCACGCCGACATCGACCGCGTAACCGCGTATTCTTAACTCATTATAGATGATATTTTCCATCAAGTGCGTTTCCTCGATCTGTCTGAATCCCAGCCTCGCGTTGCGCAGTCCTACATCTTCGAAATAGTATTTCAGCGGCGTTCCGATATATTTTCTGCCTTTCACATCGTATCTTTGCGCCTCGCTGATGATAAACGCGTTTTTCAGATACTCGATATACTGCCTTATCGTATTTAAGCTGATGTCCGACTTTATAACGCTTTTAAACGTCGCCTCGATTTTTGACGGATTCGAAAGCGAGCCTATAGAGGAAGCCAAAACATTGATGAGATCATTCAGTTCCTGTACCTTTTCTATGCGGTTTCGCTCGACGATATCTATGATATAGGTCTCGTCAAACAAAGTCGTCAGATATTGTATTTTTTGCTCATCGGTTTTGAGAGCAGCGGTAAGCGGCAATCCGCCGTAAGTTACATATTCGGACCATCCGCGATAAACATCACCGTCATACACGCTCATGAATTCCTTAAACGAGAGCGGATAGATATGCACCTCATCGCCGCGTCCCCTGAACTCGGTTATAATATCCTTTGACAAGAATTTCGAATTGCTGCCCGTGACATACACGTCAGCGTTTTGTATATGAAGAAGCGAATTGAGCACTTCTTCAAATTCTTCAAGCATTTGAACCTCATCCAGCAAAATATAATACCGCTCACTGTCCCTGATAAGCGAGGATATATATTCAAGAATGACGTCGGGATCTCTGTATTTTCGGTTTTGTCTCAAGTCGAGCTGTATCTCGATTATATGCGACGGCTCCGTTCCGATCTCCAAAAGGTAGTTTTTGAAAATATTGAATATCAAAAACGATTTTCCGCTCCTGCGTATGCCTGTCACAACTTTGATAAGACCGTTGTGCATCCGTAATTTTAAAGCGTTTAAATATATTTCTCTTGAAATAACCATGATCCGTCCTCCTATTGAAAATTTGCGGCGCTTATGCCGCTCTTTTTCAATATTATACACCAAAACAAGTGAAAAGTAAACACTTTTATAAAATTTATTAAATAAAATGAATTAGTCAATCACTTTGGTTAAATCAACATCGAAAAGCCTGCCTCAGATGCTCTTTTAAACTATGACACAAGTGTGCTGCAATATTCCGCTTCCTTCTTATGATTTAGATTTTGTTTAATATTATCGGACAAGTACTCCAAATTTGCTAAAATCAAATAACTATGATATAATAATTAAGTCAACCATTGGTTATGGTATCTTTTCGATATTTTCTAAAGTTGATATATTATTCAAAACAGTAATTATTTCATCCGGTTTTATTTCATAATATTATAAAATTTCGGAATACTGTCCTGTTGTAAAACTTAAAAATACACCCGTGCGGCTCGTCACAACGGCGGCTATACAATTAACATTCCAAAATAAAATACAACTAAACACAAAAAATAACCAAAGTGTATACACAATATTTAATACATCATGCAATATATTAAAAAATTCAGTAATTCAATTATATAAGTTTATTGAGGTGTTTCTTATGCTTGATTACAAATATACTAATGCTTGGCTGCGGGAACGGCAAATTACTCTGAAAGCGGGATTTGCTGATCTGCTTAAGAACTACGCTAAAACATATAAAAAAACACAATATCCCATTATCTGAAATCTACGCCCTATTGGGATGTTCAAAACAAAACATTTCTTATTGGGAACTGCATCGAGAGAGTACGCAGTTCAAAAAATCCGTGTATAATGTAATACATAATGCCGCTGTTCTATTTAATTTAAGTGATATTGATGCCGAGGCGTTGGCAAACAGCGCGGGACTTTCGCTCAGTTACGAGGGAGGCGCGCTGCTGAAAAATTTAAAGTATTCCGGCAAACCTAAAGATCTGTGCGACAGCGCTGTAATCAGCGACAGAATGCTAAGATATTATAAATACAAAACGCCGACAAAACAGGCGCTGCTTGCTATAACAATCGCGCTGAATATGGATAGACCGGAAATAGAAGACATACTGCGCAAATACGGATATTGTCTGTCTGAAAGCATAGCGGCAGACGCAGTAATCAGATGGTTCTTGAACAGTCATAGTAAAACACGCGGGAGAAAACTGTTAGAATTAATTAATTATACACTCGACAAAATGGGGCTTCCTCTTTTAATGACAAGAAATTAATAAAAGTCAAAATTTATTTCCGTTTTTTTCAAAAAAAATAATATATTATGTAATAGACAAAAACGTTATTGTCAATTCACAAATGCAGAAAGCATTATATGAGATATGCTAAAATTCTATATTATATGTCTCATAGATCTTCCTGCTAAGTGATAACATTATTCTATTCTGCAAGGAGGAAAAAATATGGCAGAAGTAAAAAAATTCATCGAAAAGTTCAGTGGTCAAGCAGAGGAACGAGATCAGGCGAAAAGAGAGGTCTCGCAGCTTGTCACGCTGGCAACCGCAAAACTGGACGTGATCGAAGCAAGGTTCAGGGATATGTTCCGCAATAGGGAACTGGAGGCTCAACTGGAAATTGTCGGAGATCGAATGGGAGCTTTTTCACGCGAGTACAGAGTTAATTACAGCGACGGCGATATTTCAAACGCCGTAAAAGAACTTGTCGAATCAATTATGTTGATCGGGCACAGTGACACGCGAACTATCGTTTGCAAAGTTATTGAAAACGCACTGCATTCAATATTTGCCTCTGTGTCAGCCACAGAAGAAAGCAAGCGCCTTTTTATTGTGATTTTGGAAGGAGTCTCTCTTGTCAGGTATGACATCGAGATCTGGAAGAGCGCAGAGCAAGATTCATCACTTTTCAAACATTGTCAGAGTGTAGTTGCCATAACATACGCCCGCTCTGTTATCGATCACACGAAAGTTTCCGAGGATGAGCTTAATGATGCGATTTTCAGATTTCTCGGGTCTTCGGCTACCATTGACGATATCATAACCTACAAAAAGAAACTCCTTGATCTGCTGAAACTCAAAGCGGACAATGACGGAATCAACTTAGAATTGAGCAACGACGCCAACGACATGGATCTGATTTCTATGTTGACACAAATTCCTGTTGACGAAAAAAGGGCTAACGAATACGCGGCACAAGCCAAAGAAACAAAGACATCAAAATATGTGGTGTCTTTGCTGGAAGAGCAAAAAGCATAAAAAATACATAAACAAAGATATGCCCTGTATACGGACTTATAATCGAACAGATTAAACGCCGCTTTGTTGCAGACAATGCGAAATGATTCTGTTAAAGCGGGGAAACCGATTTATTGGTTTCCCCGTCTGCATTTAATATAATATTGGAATAACGATCCGCCTCATTTTATCGTTAATATACAGAATCTAGTGTTTATCCCGTTGTTTTTGATAATATAATAAGCAATATGAATAGCGTTGGGATAAATTTCTCATCCTCGAGCGCTTTAAAGTCCGAGATAATTAACAAATTAGGAGAAGGAGCTGATTAATTTGACAGTTGATCAGGCTATAGATAAAGTTATAGCGATAGCTCAGCAAGAGATAGGCTATCTTGAAAAACGAAACGGCAATAACCTTGACGATAAAACAACCAACGCGGGTGACGCGAACTATACTAAATATTGGCGGGATATAGCCCCCGAGTATCAGGGCTTGCCGTGGTGCGCGGTATTTGTAACATGGTGTTTCACTATGGCATTTGGCAAAGAGAACACTAAGAAAATGTTAAAGCATTATCCGTACATATCCTGTCCCGAAATATCGAAGAAGTTTACCTTATACGCTAATCCGCTGCGAGGAGATATTGTTGACTTCTGGCGTAGCGGAAAGTTTGCTCATACAGGTTTGGTAACGTTCACGGCGAATGCGGGCGGTGACCCGTTCTCAACGGTTGAGGGAAATACATCGGGCGGCAGTACGATAATCGCAAACGGCGGCGGGGTTTACGCAAAGACGTATTATAATTCCAACCTGCCGGGCACGAAGTTTATTCGTCCCGACTATTCAATAGTAGCGGACGAGCTCGACTGTACGGATTTCCCAAAATACGATCTGTCCGATTCCGCTATCAGAGACATAGCAAC
>CANQLT010000146.1 GCA_947624775.1 uncultured Monoglobus sp. | reverse complement strand
TTATCATGCACCGAATGAATTTTTCACTATTTTATCTGTCCACTAATCTTGACAAGTTTCGGCTACCCCCTCAGTCGGGCTTGGCCCCATATCCGCTTATATTGGTGATTTGTGGCCTCGTTTATATGTGCAACCGGAATACGATAGTGCCACGAACCCGCTAACGCGGCTCCGGCCGCAGACAGCATTAATGAAGCGCTTGGTGAAAATCGCAAGCGATTTTCAAAGGTCGCTTTGAACCCGCAAGCAAGTTTGCTGATTATCCCCTCCTGAAGGAAGGGGAGCCTGATGTGTGCCTCCCCTGCGATAGTGGGGGAGGGGGACCGCTTGCGGTGGTAGGGGTTCCTCCCCTCAGCCAACGTGGGGAATAGGGATTTTTGTAACAGATTCTTAATTTGAAAATATTGCTGAAGTATGGTATTATATATACGGATGCTTGATAAATTTAATATCGGGTAAAGTAGAGCGGTTACAGCCTTCCCTATCTTTTTAAAGAAGGGAGGTGACTTCTTCCATGTGATTTTTGACCTAACTCAAGAGTCTTTATGAAAGGAGGCATATGCTGTGAAGCAGTTGATTAGAATTATATTTCTGACGATATTGTTTCTCGTGTTGTTCACGATAAAAACAGCGTAACCGCCCTCGGCCAAGGACGGCTACATATTTCATGTAATACTTTCAAGGCTGTAACCGCATTTGCGGTGCCTTTTTGTTAAGTTTATTATAGCATTTATTTTCCCCTTTGTCAAGTGGCAAAGGGGAATTTTAACGTAGCGAATAGCGAATAGGCTACCCCCTCAGTCGGGCTTTGCCCGACAGCTCCCCCTCCTGAAGGAAGGGGAGCCTGACACCTCATCAGTCGGCTTTGCCGACAGCTTCCCCTCAAGGGGAAGCCTCGGGATCATGAAACTTAACTTATGTTTGTTGTTTTTTTATTTGTTTCCAAGTATTTTTAAAATATTCCACATCTTTCGCATTTAAGTTCCAATAATTCATTGATACTCTGAAAATAATCACGATTGAGAAAACAGCCAGAGTCACACATATTATAGCGCGCAAAACAATAAAGTGCGGTTTTGCCCTTATCAACATAATTATATATAAAATCAGACATATTACTGCCATAAATGTAAACTCCTGAGTTTCCAAAAAGCTGCGCACGTTTTTGAAAATTGTATTTGTGTTATTCTCATCATTTTTCCTAAAAATGTATAAAGAATTTTCCCAATAAAACCCGTCCGGGCTTTCAAGGTTTGCAAGCATATAACCGACAATTTTCTGCATGCCGGTTTTATAATTATTTACTTTTACCGCTGATAGCAGTAATACTATATACGGCAGCAGGTACATTTCGCATACGGAATTTGTAGTTTGTAATGCCAGACCAATAATGGTTATTGTTGCAGTTATGGCAAATGTTGAACATTTCTGTTGTGCTTTTAAATCATACATAATTTCTTCGCGCAGCATTAAGTATTCGTTTGTTTTTTGATTTGTCATGTTTTTGTCTCCTTAAAATTAACAGAGGCACAGATAAACCATGCCTCTGTTTAAATTTAAAACATTACTGTTTTCCGGAATCCCGAAGGATTCCTCTTTTTGTGTTGCAAGATTACTCGGCTACGCCTGTAAACTTAAGTGAATAGAGCCAAAAACCGTTTGTGCCGCCCTTAATTTGAACAATGTCACCGAATTTGATATCGGTAATTGTTTTAGTTGTAGCCTCACCTTTTTTGGACTTTTGGTCACCCGCATTCTGATCAAAGTTAATTGTATCCTTCAGTGATCCGTTTACATTTACCAGAGCTGTTCTGACTGTAGATGGATCATCGCTTGATGCCGCAGCTTTAACCTCTAATGTTCCGTTACATGGTGCGCAAAACTCAACGTAGTTTGAAGCAGATTTAGACAAATTCAGGTACTTTTTATTTTCGTTGTATGATGAAGACTTTTCTACTATTACCTCTTTGCCACTACTGTATACTTGCAAATCTTCGATAACGATTGTTTTCGGACCACTTTCAATAATGTTGCCTTCCGTCCAATTTTCGGATTGGAAATCCCAAGTCTTGCTATATGAAGAGGCTTCACCGGCTACTTTGGTTATAACCGTTATAGATTTGAGATTTTTTGTAGTTGCGCTGTCGGGCTCAATTACAATTTGGCCGGTTTTGTTAGATGTATAGGTCTTTATTGCATTATTGTCCGATGTCGCTGCACTATCTACCTTAACCTCGCCTGTACCTGCGGTCTCAATCTTAACGATCGCACCATCTTTAACGGGAACCTTGATTTTTGTGTTATGGTTACCCTCTTGGCTCTCATCCTTGTAGTTCCACTGCATATTATCACTGTCAGTAAACTTATTTGCTCTGCCGTCAAGCTTATTGCCCTCTACGGAAACATAATATTTACCCGAGTCGTCATCATAGTAAGTTCCGCCGTAATTTCCTTCGCGATAGAAGAATCTTTGGGTAAGCTTGGGTCCGAATGTCCACTTAATTGTTGTGGCATCAGGAAGATCAGACCCATTTGTCATAGTTGTGCTTTCGGGGAGCAAACATGTTGCGTCAGCCGAGATGGCAGGTTCCGCCATTTCGTCGATAGCTTCCGGAACTTTCAGTTCAATCTCCAAATCTTGACTCCATTTTCTGGAATCAGCGCCGGAAAATTGATCAGTCTTCTCACCGGTCAATCTAAAGTCGGTATATACCGAAGAATACTTCTCATCAGTAGGCGTAAAGGTAAAGGTAAGCGTGTCGCCCGCTGAAAAACTTGATACAGGCTGTCCGTCCTTTTTCACCACGAATGACGCAATGTTACCCATATCTGACAGTTTAAACAAATCTGTGCTGTATGTCTTAGGCGTGGGCGTGGGCGCCTCTGAGGGTTCTGCACTGGGCGCCTCTGAGGGCTCTGCCGATGTTTCGGGAGCCGCCGATGTTTCAGGTTCGGCCGAGGTTTCAGGTTCAGCCGATGTGTCAGGTGCTGCCGATGTTTCGGGTGCTGCCGATGTCTCGGGATCTGCCGATGTCTCGGGAGTGGCCGATGTTTCGGGAGCTGCCGATTCTTCGGGCTCGGAAGCCGCGAGCTGTACAACCGCCATAGCTATGAAGTCGGAAGCCTGGCTGTTTGCTGCCGCATAATACTTGAATGTATACTTTCCGGCTTTAAGACCGTACGCTATATGCCTGTAGTTGTTTACATCCTGAGTGCCGAACTTTCCGAGGTTTGCACTTCTGGTGGGCTGAACGTCCGCGAAACCTGCCTCCTCACTGAGCGAAGCGCCGACAGCGACGGGAGTTAAGGAGAAACGGTTCGTGTCTCTTCCGTAGGAAGCGAGAACGTCAAATTCATAGTCTCCGTCCTCGGGAATATCAATTTCCGCAGAAACGCTTCCGTCGTAACTCGTCTGTGTTTCGCCTTTGGTGCCTAAGCCCTGGATCTTTGTGTCGCTAATGGCTGAGAAGTCCGAACCGAAGATAGCTATAAGATCATCTGTATAATTCTTGGCCGTGTCTTCGTTGGCAATCATTTTATCTTTTTGCGTAGAAGCGCTTCCGTCTTTTTGCATTTCCTCAACTTTGGGGCTGTCAACAATGTTAGCGGGTTCGGCTACGTCGGGCACAAACTTGATGCTTGTGATCTTTATGCCGCTGTGTGAGCTTCCGAACAGTACCTTGCCGGCTTCTACCTTAACGGTTACTGTTGTGGCAGCCGTGAGGAGAGGATTGCCTGTAACCTTTGCGGTAATATCTGTTCCGTTGTTGTAAACGGCCAGATTTCTGGTCTCTCCGTCCTTACCGGTTCCGATAACTTCAAGTGTTCCGCTTACGGGTACCTCGATCTCGATCGCTCTGGCGGGATTATCACCGAATGTCGCGCCGCCCTTGAGGTCTATGTCGTTTGCTTCAACTACAACATTTTTGCTGGAATTTGCATAGATCTTGATGGTATTGTCGGCGAACATTACGTTCTCCTTATAATCATCGGCTGTAAACGAAGCGATATCGAATGTTGTCGCAAGCTTATCATCCACGGCCACAAGCTTGGGTTCCGCCGTCACTTCGGGCTCTGCTGATGTGTCAGGCGCTGCCGATGTGTCAGGCTCTGCCGATGTGTCGGGCTCTGCCGATGTATCGGGCTCTGCCGATGTATCGGGAGCTGCCGATGTATCAGGCGCTGCCGATGTGTCGGGTTTTTCTGTCTCCGAAGGAGTTGTTCCATCAGCTGTATATTCGGCCATGCAGAGCTGGATCGTTGTGCCTCTTGCCCAAACTACATACTCTTTGCCGGCCTCAAGCTTGAATGTCTGCTTTGCGTAAGCGTACCAGCCATTATTCTCAAATGTGCCTGCTATTTCAAACGTACCGTTTGTGATAGGATCAGCAGTACCGGCCAATGAAACCTTTACGTCCTTGCCGTCAGCCGCCGCAAAGTCAGTTTCGCCGCCTGTGCTTTGTCTTCTGTAATACAGAGTCAGCGTGCCGTCCTTCGCGGGTTTTACAACCAGCGGCGCACAGTCTGCACGAAGCGTACCGTGAGGATTATCCGCGCTCGGATTAGCCTCAACTCTTACCTGGATCGACTTCGTTGACTTAAGATTTGTCAAATCGGGCTGATCAAATGCTACGGCGCCGTCTTTAGAATCGTTGACATCTGTCTGGATCAGAACGCTGTCATCGTTGATGAGGATCGTGCCGTTCTTGATTACATCGCTATCGCCAAGCGCTTTGTCTGCGATAAACGGACCGTTTACCGTGGGAGCAGCTGTCTCATCGGGTTTAGCTGTCTCGTCGGGTTTAGCCGTCTCGTCGGGTTTAGCTGACTCGTCGGGTTTAGCCGTTTCGTCGGGTTTAGCCGTTTCGTCGGGTTTAGCCGTCTCGTCGGGCTTAGCCGTCTCGTCGGGCTTAGCCGTCTCGTCGGGCTTAGCCGTCTCGTCGGGCTTAGCCGTCTCGTCGGGCTTAGC
>CANQLT010000145.1 GCA_947624775.1 uncultured Monoglobus sp. | reverse complement strand
GGAGGACCAAAACGGCGACTGGTGGGCCGCGTATCTGTGTGGCAGGCGCAACATGGGCAACTATACCACCCTCGGCCGCGAGACCGCGCTCGACCCCGTAACGTGGACCGAGGACGGCTGGTTTTTGATAAACGGCGGAAACGGCCCCAGCGAGGAACAGACCGCGCCCGATCTGCCGCCCTTTGAGGAAGAGCCGAAAAGCTTTTTCGACGACTTTGAGCAAAACAAGATCGGGCCGCGCTGGGAGTTTGTGCGCAACCCGAATTATGAGTACATATCGCTGAACGATGAGAAAAAATCCCGACTGCGGCTCTATACCGCGCCGGGCAACATGTATGAGGTAAAGGCGAAAAACATACTGGTGTGCCGCGAAAGCGAGCTTTGCGGCGCGGCCGAAACGCTTATGGAATTCGAGCCCGCCGAAGGAACGCGCGCGGGCATGACCTGCTACTACAGCACCGCGACCTATATCAGGTTCAACGTGACAAAGCGCGGCGGCAAAAATATGCTGGAGCTGGTTATAAACCGAAACGAGAGCGAGGAGCTTATAGCCGAAACCGAGATAACGACGGGCAAAATATATCTTAGGATCGAGACCGAGTATCAGACCCGCAGATTTTTGTACGGCTTTGACGGAGAAAGCTATGCCGAGCTTGGCACGGTCGAGCCCTGCACGTTTTTGTGCGACGAGGGCGTGCCGAACGACCGCAAGCGCCACACCGGAACAATGACCGGCGTTTTCGCCCACTCCAACGGCAAAAAGATCCCCGCCGACTTCGATTGGTTCAAAACGGAATATTAAATATTTCACGCCGGGCAGCAACATAGTGATTAGTAATTAGCGAATAGTAATTAGGAACCCCTCTCAGTCAGCTACGCTGACAGCATTAATGAAGCGCTTGGTGAAAATCGCAAGCGATTTTCAAAGGTCGCTTTGAACCCGCAAGCAAGCTTGCTGATTATCCCCAAGGGGCGAGCCTAATATCTCCGTTGCGACTGTAGTACGCAAAATGCCGTAGGGGCGGACGACTCGCATGTCCTAGATGATTTAATGATTTGTGGCCTCATTTATTTGTGCAATCGGAATACGTTAGTGCCACGAACCCGCTTCGCGGCTCCGGCCGCAGCCTGCCCGCCTGCCTCTTTTTAAAATCTCGTGAATAATTATATGTATTTAAGCAGGCTGCTCGGCCTGCTTATTATTGTTTCCGCTCCGTTTTGCTTTAGTACCTCCCTCGGGCGGAATCCCCAGTCCACGGAAACAAGGTCGAGCTCCGCGTTTTCGGCGGTCAGTATGTCCACCTCGGAATCGCCGACGTACAGTGCGTCCTTTTTCTCAAATCCCGAAAGCCGAAGCACCTCAAGCACCGAATCGGGCGCGGGCTTTCTTTTTATGCCCTCGCGCTCGCCCACAGCCGTTTCCACCGTGTCCGCGAAATATTTCTCGGCAAGGCTGCGCACGGCGCGGTCGTTTTTGTTTGAGACTATCGCGCATTTTACGCCTCTTGCTTTAAGCTCCCCAAGCAGCTCGGGCACTCCGTCATACGGCTTTGTTTTCACGGCGCAGTTCTCGGAATAGAACGCGCGGAATTCGCCGAACACCCTTTCATAGTCGGGATTCTCCCTGCCGTCGGGCAGGGCGCGGGCGATCAGGTTGCCTATGTCGTTGCCCACGAAGTTTGTGACCTCGGCCACCGTCCGCGGCGGATATCCGAATTTTTCAAGGGAATGATTAACGCCGTCGGCCAGATCGTCGATGGTGTTGAGCAGCGTTCCGTCAAGGTCAAAAATAATTATCTTCTTCATATCATCCGTTCATCTCCCGCTCGATCTTCAAAAGTCTGTTGTATTTCGCGACGCGCTCGCCGCGGCAGGGCGCGCCAGCCTTGATATATTCCGCGTTCACCGCCACGGCTATGTCGGCGATCGCGGCATCCGAAGTCTCGCCGCTGCGGTGGGAGATTATCGGCGCGTATCCGTTGGTTTTTGCCAGCTCTATCACGTCGAGCGTCTCGCTCAGCGTTCCTATCTGGTTGGGCTTTATGAGTATCGAGTTGGCGATCCTCAGATCAAAGCCCTTTTTCAGCCTGGCGGCGTTGGTGACGAACAGATCGTCGCCCACCAGCTTTATCTTTTTGCCGAGAGTGTCGGTCAGCATCTCCCAGCCCTCGAAATCGTCCTCCGCCATTCCGTCCTCGATAGATACGATCGGATATTTGCGGCAGTAGCCGCTCCAGAGCTTCACCATGTCGTCGCGGCTGAGCATGCGGTTCTGTTTCCAGAAATAATACTGTCCGCTCTCGCCGACCTTTTCGGCCTCGCCGAACATCTCGCTTGCCGCCGCGTCGAGAGCCAGAGCGAAGTGAAAGCCCGGCTTGAACCCGGCGCGGGTTATCGCGCTCATTATCAGCTTTATAGCCTCCTCGTCGCCCTGGAGCAGCGGCGCGAATCCGCCCTCGTCGCCCACGGCGGAGCCGAGGCCGCGCTCGGTGAGGATATTTTTCAGCGTTTGATACACGCGGACGCACCACATCAGTCCCTGCTCGAAGCTCTTGGCTCCGATCGGGATTATCATAAACTCCTGTATGCTCAGGTTGTTGTCGCTGTGGCGTCCGCCGTTGATTATGTTCATCATCGGCTTGGGCAGTCTCGCGGCTGCCGCACCGCCTATATATTGATAGAGCCCCAGACCCAGCGCGTTAGCCGCGGCGTTGGCAGCAGCGAGAGACACGCTGAGTATCGAGTTAGCACCCAGCCGCGACTTGGTGTCGGTGCCGTCAAGCTCGATCATCTTTTTGTCGATCGCCCTCTGGTCGATGACGTTCATGCCGCGGAGCTTTGAGCGCAGGTGTTCGTTCACGACCCGAACCGCCTTTAAAACGCCCTTTCCCATATATCTTGCGCTGTCGCCGTCTCTGAGCTCGAGCGCCTCGTGGGCGCCGGTCGACGCGCCGGAGGGCACCGAGGCTCTGCCCACGCTTCCGTCGTCGGTGTAGACCTCGGTCTCGATCGTGGGATTGCCTCGCGAATCCAGTATCTCCCTCGCCCTTATGTCCTCTATTCCTATATAAGATTTCATAAGCCTTTTCCTTTCGTTTTATCTTTTTAAAATAAGATTTCCCGATTTTTATTAATTATACCATACTGTTCTTGTTTTGTACAGATTGAAAATTTGTTTGAATATTATTCCCGAGGCTGCAAATACTGTATTTAGACTCAATTCAAGGATTTAGGAGGCGGACAGATGGGAAACGGCAAGGTGGAGATCTGCGGAGTGAACACCTCAAAGCTTCCGGTGCTTTCAGCAAAGGAAAAGCGGGAGCTGTTCGAGAAGATCAAGCAGGGCGACATGGAGGCGCGCCAGCGTTTTATATACGGAAATCTCCGGCTGGTGCTGAGCATTTTAAAACGCTTCGGCAACCGAAACGAGAATATAGACGACCTGTTCCAGATAGGCTGCATAGGCCTTATCAAGGCGGTGGAAAACTTTGACACAAGCCACAACGTGCAGTTCAGCACCTACGCGGTGCCCATGATAATAGGCGAGATACGCAGGTACCTTCGGGACAACAACGCCATACGCGTCAGCCGCTCGATAAGGGACACGGCGTACAAGGCGCTGTCGGTCAAGGAAAAGCTGACCGCCGAGAGCGGCAAGGAGCCCGGCATCGCCGAGATCGCCAAGGAGATGGGTCTGCCGCCCGAGGATGTCTCGATCGCGCTGGACGCTATCGTGGACCCCGTTTCGATGCAGGAGCCGCTCTACCACGACGGCACCGACGCGGTGTTCATCATGGATCAGATCAAGGACGAGAAGAACATCGACGAGTCGTGGCTTGAGAGCATTTCGCTCAAGGAGGCGATAAGCCGCCTGAGCGAGAGGGAGCAGCACATCATAAACCTGCGCTTTTTCCAGGGCAAGACCCAGACCGAGGTGGCCTCCGAGATCGGGATCTCTCAGGCGCAGGTATCGCGCCTTGAGAAAAACGCCCTCAACCATATGAGAAAAAATTTATAATACCAAACAGGAGTGATAATTATGATAAAAAAATATAAGAAAATTTGCGCTTTGGCGGCGGCGCTGGCGCTTTCGTTTATGCCCGCGGCGCGCGCCGAGAATCTCGATATAGCCAGCCAGGTAGACACCGACGTTTCGGCAAACCTTGTCACAGGAAAATCCGGCATACTTATGGAGCCGGAATCGGGCAACGTGCTGTACGAGTTCAATCCCGACGAAAGGACGCAGATAGCCAGCGTCACCAAGGTCATGACCATGCTGCTGATATTCGAGGCGCTGGACAGCGGCAAGATACATTACGACGACGAGGTCAGCGTCAGCGAGCACGCGGCGTCGATGGGCGGCTCGCAGGTTTTTCTGGAGCCCGGGGAGCAGATGAGCGTTGACGACATGCTCAAGGCGATAGCCATAGCCTCGGGCAACGACGCGGCCGTGGCGATGGCGGAATTTGTGGGCGGCAGCGAGGAGGCCTTTGTTGAGATGATGAACAAAAAGGCGGCCGCCCTCGGCTGCGAGAACACCCACTTTCAAAACTGCAACGGGCTTGACGAGCCCGAGGACCACTACAGCTCGGCCCGCGATGTGGCGAAAATTTCATGCGAGCTTTCAAAGCACCCTGATGTTTTCAAATACACCACCACATGGATGGACAGTCTGCGCGGCGGCAGCTTCGGCCTATCAAACACCAACAAGCTGCTGAAATCCTACAATGGCGCCACGGGACTTAAAACCGGCTCCACGAGCATCGCCAAATACTGCCTCTCGGCGTCGGCCGAGCGCGACGGAATGAAGCTCATCGCGGTGGTTCTCGGCGCGCCCAGCACGGCGGAACGCTTCGGCAGCGCCGCCAAGCTGCTGGACTACGGCTTTGCCAATTACTCGGTGGTAAAGGGCGACGAGCTTGTGGGCGCGATACCCAACGTCGCGGTGCAGAGCGGCGAGCGACAGCCTG
>CANQLT010000144.1 GCA_947624775.1 uncultured Monoglobus sp. | reverse complement strand
ACGTTCGTAGGGCGGCTTGCCCACAAGCCGCCGGCCGGATGTGGGCATCCGGCCCTACAACATAGTAACTAAATTAGTGCCGCGGGACGTCGAGGGCGCCGTCTCCTACGGATTTTGGGGCGTGGAAAATGAACGGATGATGTAAAAAGAAAAAATATATTAACATAAAGAAAAAAGGAGGAAATTGTATGAAGTTAAAACAAATGTGTTTGGTTTTGGTGGCGGCGCTGATTTTAAGCTTGGCGGTCTGCGCGGCGGTTTTTGCCGAAACCTCGGGTGATTTTGAGTATCAGATCAACCCGGACGGCGCAACGGCCGCGATCACTCGGTGCACAAGCCGGGATGAGGCGCTTGTCATACCGCCGGAGATCGACGGTTACAAGGTGACCGACCTGAAGATCTCAAACGGAAACGCTAATATCACAAGCATCTCGATCCCGGATTCGGTCACCAATATTACTCGAGGCTCAATAACGGGTTTGACAAATCTCACCGAGGTAACCGTGTCAAACGGCAACGAAACATATTCGAGCGCGGACGGAATACTGTTTGACAAGGAGAAGACGCGGCTCATCGTTTGCCCGAGGAAAAAATCCGCGGATACATACGCGGTGCCGAGCAGCGTTAAAACGATCGGCGTTCAGGCGTTTGCGAATACCTCGGAAATAAAGGCGATCACGCTGCCCGAAGGGCTTCAGGCAATAGAGGACACTGCTTTCGCAAACTGCGCCGCTGTCGTGAATATTCCGCCCGGCGTTACGGAAATCGGCACGGGCGCTTTCGGAAGAAAGAAATTGAGGGAGATCGTTCTGTCCGACGATAACAAAGATTTTGTGATATCGGACGATGTGCTGTACAGCGCCGATATGACGCGCCTTCTGGTCTATTCCGACGAGAAAACCGACGCGGAGCTGAAACTCCCCGAGACGGTCGCCTCGATCGACAATTACGCGTTTTACAATAATAAAAATCTTATTACCGCCATAGTTCCGGACAGCGTGACCAATATCGGGAATTACGCTTTTCTGCAATGTTACAATCTTACGTCCGCGAAGCTTCCGGACGCGCTTACCGTTATTCCCACCGGAATTTATCAAAGCTGTCGTAACTTGAAACGCTTTGAGGTCGGCGGGAACGTTAAGGAAATTGGAAACTTCGCGTTTAGCGGATGTGATAATTTGGCGATATCCATACCCGAGAGCGTGACAGAAATAGGGATCAACGTGGTCACTAAAACCTTAAACGGCACAACCACAATATACGGCGCAGCGGGCTCATACGCCGAGACCTACGCCAATCAAAACAATATTCCGTTTGCGGATATTTCGACGATGCCGACATCGGAGCCTATGCCCACGGATGTGCCGAAGCCGACATCATCGCCCGGCGATACCGGCATATATGAGAATTGGACATATGTTGTCAACGATGACAACACAGTCTCGCTCACAGCGTACATTTCTACTTCTAATGCGCCGACAATATTAGAGGTACCGGCGGAAATTGGCGGAATGACAGTAACGAGGATCGACGGTCGTTTGTTTAACAGTGTAGCGCGCGTTCAAAATCTGACTGAGGTGGTTTTGCCCGATACGATCACATATATCGGTAACGGCGCGTTCAGAAGCTGTCCATACTTAAGTAAAATCAACTTTCCGGAAGGTCTTACAGAAATAGGAGCCGCGACTTTTGCCGGCTGCTCGGCCCTTACATCGGCAGCTTTCCCGGATAGTCTGATTACTATTGGCGCAAACGCGTTTAACGCAACAGGTCTGTCAAGCGTTTTGATCCCCGAGAATGTTGCAAGCATAAGCGCAAACGCGTTCAGCGGCTGCGCTGATCTGACAGAAATAGAAGTTGCTCCCGAAAACACAATTTACGGTTCAAAAGACGGGGTATTATATGATGCGGGAATAACGGAACTGATATATTATCCGTCGGCAAAGACGGAGAGTGAATATGTGGTTCCTATAACTCTTGAAAAAATAAACGACGGCGCTCTTGTTGATTGCTCCAATCTTACAACGATCGATGTCAGCGCGGGAAATACCGTTTTTGCGTCTGTTGACGGCGTCTTGTATTCAATTGATAAAAGCGTGTTAATCAGATTTCCGAGCGGAAAGAACGTTTCGGAATTCCAAATCCCGGACAGTGTAACGGAAATCGGCAGTTACGCGTTTTACAATAATATAAATATAAATGCGGTAACAGGCACGCCGAATGTTAAAACCGTTAGCTCTCGCGCGTTTTATCAATGCAGCGCTTTGAAAGGTGTAAGCGGATTTGAAAATGTAACCGATGTCGGAGCATACGCGTTTTACTTATCTTCTTTGGAAGAGCTGAATACATTTGTGAATTTGGTCAATATAGGAGACAGAGCGTTTAGTTCCTGTGAATATCTATCGGATATAAGCGCGCTGACAAAAGTTGAAAATATTGGCGCGTATGCCTTTTATGGGTGTAATCTCACAAGTGTTAAAGGATTATCGAATTTAAAAACCATAGGAAATTTCGCATTTTATGGAAATCGATCCTTAGTTGATTTTGAGTTTTCTGATGGATTGATTTCAATAGGGGAAAACGCGTTCCTAAATTGTTATGCTCTTAAGGAAGTCGAAATACCCGACAGTGTGACCGATATTAAAACAGGAGCGTTCAGATTTTGCGATTCGCTTGAAAGTATTAAGATCGGAAGCGGAGTAACGTCCATACCGGAAGAATGCTTTTTTAATTCTAAAGTCACTTTCCTTGTTATTCCGGAAAGTGTGAAAAATATAAAATTAAATGCCTTTGCGCAGTGCCGCAAATTAACCGAAGTGTATTATCTCGGAAGCGAAACTGAATGGGCGGACATAGTTATCGAGAGCGGTAATGACATTTTGTTGAGAGCTAAAATAAACTATGAAGCGTCACCGGATGTAACATCGCCGCCTGTAACGCCCACACCCGGGCCGAACGCGACGCCGACACCGATATCCACGCCGACACCCACGGCGAAACCCACGCAGGCGCCTCCGACGGCTCCGCCGAGAGCGACCAGACCTCCGGCGACCGCCGAGCCGACGGACACAATGCCTTGGAAAATAAACAGCTTTTACGGAAACTCGATAAGTATATCCGTAGGCGACAGCGCCGAGGAAGGAACGCCTTTCACCGTGATTGCCGCGAAATACAAGGATGATGTTTTGATCGACGTTTCCGTTGAGGATTTGACAACAAAGTGCCCCGCGGGAATGAGCTTTTATGCCGATTTGAGCAGTGTTCCGTCCGTTACCGGCGAGGGCGAGTATATAAAAATAATGCTGTGGGACAGCACGGACGGCTGCAGGCCTTTGGCTCTGCCGTACACGACGACCCCGCTTCTCACCGCGTTCCCCGGCGCCGAGGGCGGAGGAAAATATTCCACCGGCGGACGCGGAAGAGGCGGCGCGGAGGTTTACCATGTCACTAACTTAAACGACAGCGGCCCCGGCTCGTTCCGCGACGCGGTGTCTGAGCCAGGCAGAATAATTGTGTTTGACGTGGGCGGAACGATAAATCTTGAAAAGTCGATAAGGTATATCGGAGGAGTGACGATCCTCGGTCAGACCGCGCCCGGCGACGGAATAACGATAACCGGCGCCAACCTTGAGCTTGACGGCGGCAATATTATCCGTTATTTGAGAATAAGGCCGACGTTTAAGAACAAGATTGAGGCCGACGGCCTCGGAGGATACGGCGACACGCGAACGATGATCGACCACTGCTCGGTGAGCTACAGCATTGACGAGTGTATTTCGTTCTATGAGTACACCGATTTCACGCTCCAGAACTGCATAAGCTCCGAGAGCCTCAAAAACGGCGGCCACTCCAAGGGCGCCCACGGCTACGGCGGCATCTGGGGAGGCACGAACGCGAGTTTCCACCACAACCTGCTGGCGAGCCACGACAGCCGAAACCCGAGACTCGCGGCGGGCCGTTTAGAGGGCGACATTGATTATGATATGAGCGAGCAAGTGACTTTGACCGATCTTCGCAACAACATAATCTACAACTGGGGCGGCAATTCGGCCTACGGTG
This sequence comes from uncultured Monoglobus sp., assembly GCA_947624775.1. Classification (GTDB taxonomy): domain Bacteria; phylum Bacillota; class Clostridia; order Monoglobales; family Monoglobaceae; genus Monoglobus. The sequence continues at coordinate 978 of CANQLT010000144.1, read as the reverse complement.
GTCAGGGCGCGATGGCGGCGAACATAATTAACAGCTACTACAAACCCGGCCCGTCAACAACCAGCCACCGCTCTAGAATATTTCAGACGACGTCCACCGGAAACGGTATAACCTCAAAATGGGCGACCGACCTGTATGTCGACGGAAATTATATGGACGGAAACCAGAGCGTGACCGCCGACAACAGCAAAGGCGTCGATCACGACAGTACAGTCGCTCAATACTATGTCTGGACAAAGGACAATATAACCGACGAGGCAAAAGCCGTGCACTTTAAGTATGAGGACGACTATCCGGTGACTACGCAGACCGCCGAGGAGACATACAACACTCTGCTCGACCACATCGGAGCGTCGCTCCCGAGGCGCGACGAGACCGACGCGAGAATAATCAGCGAGGTAAGAAACGGACAAGGCCGAATAATCGACAACGAGGCCGAGGTTGGCGGCGTTATGCAATACCCGACCGTGTATCGCTGGTTCGAGATCCCGCAGGAGTGGAAAGACGCAAACGGCATGGGAGGCGCCTATGAGGGCGACATAGTTCCGAACGGCAAGTGGAAAGGCTACACGTGGATCGAAGCATATGTCAACGAGTGGACGGAGCAGCAGGAAAATCCGACCAATCCCGATGTTACCGCAAACGCAAGTGCAAGCGGTAATAACATAGCGGTTTTGGCCGAGGCTTCTTCGATCGGAGACAGTCCGATAACAAAGATAGTGATATACGACGGCGACAAAATAATATCCGAGCATGAAACAGATAAGGTGAATGTTAATATAGTTAACGCCGAGGCCGGAAAGCACTACATCTCAGCCCTCGCCTACAACCAAAAAGGCGAAAGCACCAGAAGCACCATCGCAGTAGTTGAGGTGAAATAATTAAAATACCCCTACCACCGCAAGCGGTCCCCCTCCCCCACCTTACGGTAGGGGAGGCAAGAATGAGGCTCCCCTTCCTTTAGGAGGGGGAGCTGGC
>CANQLT010000143.1 GCA_947624775.1 uncultured Monoglobus sp. | reverse complement strand
CCGTGTCCCGATGACCTTCATCAGGTCATGGCAAAGTACAAGCGAGACGGCAGGTATCCGTATCATAACGTTTTGATCATGCTGATCGCCGCGCTGATGCCGCTGATATTCGGCGGAGCGATAGGCCCCGAGGCAGGCCTTACGGGAGTTATTGTGGGACTGTGCTGCTGGGCGGGAGATAATTTTAAATATGCGGGCAAGTATATGTCCGAGCTGCCGGAAATAGGAATTTCAGCAACTCTCGGTATTGTGTTCCGTTCCCCGCTTTTTGGATTTATAGAACCGATCGAGAATGACGAAGATGAGTTCGTTCTCCCGAAAGCCTCAAAAACAACCGCGATATTCTGCGCCGTATTGGCGGGTTTCGGTATATTCATGCTGCTGGGCAAATTTTTTGGTTCAGGCGCCGGAATGCCGCGTTTTGAAAAAGTGTCGATAGAGAGAGGCGAGCTTTTGTTTGCCGTGCCTGTGCTGGCGATCAGCGTTGTCCTTGGCTATGTGTACATGGTTTTTGACAAATTGACACAAGCGGCGGCGGAAAAACTCGGAGAAAGATATTTTATAATGGCGGTTATCGCGGCGCTTGTTCTGGGAATAATCGGCGCCGTGTTCCCGATTGCAATGTTCTCCGGCGAGGAGGAGATTCAAAAGCTCACCGAGACATACACTCAATATCCGGTGTATCTGCTGTTTATAATACCTGTTATAAAGGTCTTTTTAATAAATATGTGCATACGTTTCGGCTGGCGCGGCGGAAGCTTTTTTCCGTCAATATTTGCCGGAGTCTGCTTGGGCTACGCCTGCTCGGCCGCGTTCGGTATAGACCCTGTTTTCGCGGTCTCAATATCGGCCGCGGCGGTCATGACCACTATTATGAGAAAACCGCTGGCGGTTGCGCTGCTGCTTCTGCTGTGTTTCCCCGTGAGCAATCTTATTTACATACTCGCCGCCGCGTTCTTGGCATCAATAATGCCTGTTCCGAAAATCCTTAAATAGTATACAGTCGGAACCAAAAATTTTTCAAAAAACTATTGACAATACGGGCTTTGATGTGCTATTATAGTATAGCTGTTCGTGGTCCGGTAGTTCAGTTGGTTAGAATGCCAGCCTGTCACGCTGGAGGTCGTGGGTTCGAACCCCATCCGGATCGCCAACGCTGCCTTAGCTCAGCAGGCAGAGCACTTCCTTGGTAAGGAAGAGGTCGGCAGTTCGAATCTGCTAGGCAGCTCCAAAGGCGCCGCGCAAACGCGCGGCGCCTTTTAAACCATAGTCCTATGTTAAAAATATATTTATTTTGGAGGGAAAGACATGCAGCTGTTCCATAATTCTCACGATACGGCGTACCGCTCACCGTTCGGTGCGGCGCCCACAGACAGCTTTGTGCGTCTGGGAATAAAGATTGATTCGGATGTAAAGCCTGACAGGGTACGCGCGCGCTTTTGGGTCGACGACAACGAGGTCTTTTTCGAAATGAACCCGGCAAAAAAAGCCGTTAAAACCACGCCCCACTACCCCGACCTGACTTTGGCGCAAGGGAACGATAACAGCATTATGTACACCGCCAAAATTCCGACCCCCGAGACCGGCCAGCTCATCTGGTACTACTTTGTTGTCGAGATCGGCGGCGAGACGATATACTATACCAACAACCGCGAAAAACTGGGCGGTGTCGGCCAGGTCGACACCGAGCCGCGGGACAACAGCTATCAGATAACGATTTATGACAAAAACTACAAAACGCCCGACTGGTTCAAGGGACGCGTCATGTACCAGATATTCACCGACCGTTTTTTCGGCGACCACAGCGAAACCGGCGGCGCCATACCTAAAAAGCGCAACGAGTACGTGATACACAACGATTGGTACGAGCAGATTTCGTTCAACTCGCATCCGTTCGAGATGGGCCCCGCCTGCAACGACTTCTACGGCGGAAATTTAAAGGGTATAATCGAAAAGCTTGACTACTTAAAGAGTCTCGGCGTGGGCGTTATTTACCTAAACCCCATATTCGACGCGTATTCCAACCACAAGTACGACACCGCCGACTATATGAATGTCGACCCGATGTTCGGTACCAACGAGGTCTTTACACAGCTTTGCGAGGAGGCGAAAAAGCGCGATATCCGAATAATACTTGACGGCGTGTTCAGCCACACCGGCTCAGACAGCGTGTATTTCAACAAGTACGGCAGCTACGGCAGCGATGTCGGCGCTTACAAAAATCCCGACAGTCCGTACCGCGAATGGTACCAGTTCACCAACTATCCCGAATATGAGAGCTGGTGGGGCTGCAGCAACCTGCCGAACGTCAAAGAGATGACCCCGTCGTATCTCGACTACATCCTGCGCGGCGAAGATTCGGTTATAAAGACTTGGTTGAGGCGCGGCGCCTCGGGCTGGAGGCTCGACGTGGCGGATGAGCTGCCCGACGAGTTTATAAAGATCCTGCGCCGCGAGGTCAAGAGCCAAAACAAAAATGCCGTGATAATCGGCGAGGTGTGGGAGGATGCGTCAAACAAGGTTTCCTACGATATACCGAGGGAATATTTGTTCGGCGAGGAGCTCGACTCGGTGATGAATTATCCGTTCAAAGACAACATGCTGGCGTTCCTGATGGGCAGCATAGATGCCGCCACCCTGAACGCGCGCATGATGTCGATATTTGAAAACTATCCCAAAGAGACCGTCCACGCTCTGATGAACATTGTCGGCACCCACGACACCATGAGGATAAAAACCCTGCTGGGAGGACTTTCGCAGGACTGCGGAACCAGAAAGCTCAGCTCGGGCAACGAGGAGCTGGCGACCTACCGCCTGAAGCTCCTGTCGTTCATTCAGATGACCTATGTGGGTGTGCCCTGCATATACTATGGCGACGAGGTGGGAATGCAGGGCGGCGGCGACCCGTTTAACCGCGGCACCTATCCCTGGCGGGCGGTCGATCCCGATCTTAGGCAGTGGTACGCCGACCTGGGCGCTCTGAGAAATAAGCTCGACTGCCTGAAAACCGGCAGATACAAAACGCTGTACGCCTCGGGCGACATATATATCTATGCCCGTTACACCTCGGACGGCAAAGACTCGTTCGGCAAAAAGGCCAAAAACAGCGTGGCGGTGTGCGCGGTGAACCGCAGCTTTGAGCGCAGGCGCGTAGACCTCGACATATCGGTGCTGGGCGACTTCAAGTATTTCGCCAAGGGAATCAAAAATCCCGACATAACTCCCTGTCGCGACAACATACTCGAGGTCAATCTCGACCCCCTCGGCTGCCGGATCTACATCAATTCCGACGAGATATAAAAACAAAACACAAAAACCACCCCTCGGAATTTCCCGAGGGGTGGTTTATTATCGTTGATTAGGAACGCTGTGACTGCGACATGTTTGCAGCATTTCGCAATACTTCTTCGCTCACGCCCATATTCTTTAAATTTGCAATCATCGCGTCTATGCCTTCCATGCGGCCTTCTGTGCGGCCGCGCATTTCGCCTTCTTTTATGCCTTCTTTGCGGGCGTCTCTCATCATGGCTTTTTGTATTTGCTCGTCATCGTACAGTGAAAACATTATATCATGCACCCCAACATAGTGATTAGTGATTAGCGAATAGTGAATAGCAATTAGGAAGTCGGCCTTTGTGACATGTTCTTGATATTTTGTATCATTTCGTCGCTTATTCCTGCTTTGCGCATATTCGCTATCATTGCATCTATACCTTCCATTCGGCCTTCCATTCGGCCTTCCATTCGGCCTCGCATTTCGCCTCGCATTTCGCCTTCTTTTATGCCTTCTTTGCGGGCGTCTCTCATCATGGCTTTTTGTATTTGCTCATCGTCATACAGTGAAAACATTATATCATGCACCTCGCTTTCGTGGTTCGATAGGTATTCTTTCAGGATATTTCTGTCTTTGCAGATTTTTATCGTTTCGTCTATAGCCTTTTTCGTCCTGCCGTTGGCTTTTACTTGTTCGTTTAATATATGGGTGAACATTACGTATTGGTTGATTATATCTCCCTCGCGGCTTTCGGTTATCACTTTGACTATAACGTCTAATGCTGTTTCGTCTCCGCCAAAATATTCCTCGCTCAGGCTTATCTCTTTTTCCTCTACCTTTTTCTCGCCCGTGTAGATTACATAAAGCTCCGGCTTTGGTATCTCCAGCTTTTTTGAGCTGTAGATATTAAGCTCCTCTTTTTCGATATAGTCCTGATATGTCTGCACAAGGTACATAAGACCTCTTAATATTATATTAACCGTCCATGTGGACTGCGCCTCGACTAAGACTATCAGCCTTTTGTCCATCATAAAGCCCAGATCGTTATACAGGCTGTCGGTGAGTATGTTTTTGAGGGTGACGATCTCGATCATGTCCTCGGTCACATAGTCGGCTTCGGGATGGAGGGCTTTATAGAGCTCCACTATATATTTTGTGTCCTGAAACAGATTGGTAAACACGCTGTCTTTGACGTTGCGCTTTAGTATCTTTTTATCCGTCGGCATTTTAAGCACTTCCTATGTTTTAATATACTTATTATACCTTATTTTTGCGAAACAGTCAATATATTATTTGCTCCGGGATCTTACAGAGCTTTTTATCTGTAGGTATTTTAAGAGCATTTAAAAATATTATATTTTGCGAGTTAATATATACAAAAATCAACTCCCCCGATTTGGGGGAGCCGAAAATATTTTAGTGATTCTTTACTCTGGCGATGATAGCCGCGGCCTCCGCTCTGGTGGCGTTGTCCTTGGGTCTGTACATTCCGTTCTCTCCCGTCAGAATACCCAACTCCGAAAGTCCGGTCACATAGGGCAGGGCGTAATCCTCGATCTCTGCCGCGTCGCTGTAACCTGACGCGTTTTCGGAGGCCCATCCCATCTGTCTGCCGATTATAGCCGTTATCTGCTCGCGAGTGATATTATCGTTAGGACTGAACGTCGTCTCGCTCGTGCCGTTCACGATCCCGGCATCGGTTACCGCGATCACATACGGCGCATACCATTCGTCCGTCTCTATGTCGGCAAAGCGTGATGCCCCGCTCTGAGCCGTCAAACCGAACAGCAGCGACGCCATCTTTGCAAATTCGGCTCTGGTCACATTGTCATCGGGGACAAACATGGTTGGCGTCTCGCCGCTTATGATACCCATTTCGT
>CANQLT010000142.1 GCA_947624775.1 uncultured Monoglobus sp. | reverse complement strand
CGATAGTGGGGGAGGGGGACCGCGTTAGCGGTGGAAGGGGTATCCGTTTGCCTAGGGTTATTTTTCTACTTTACCTCGAGGGCATACACGCATACAAATACCGCACACGGCGCCGCGTCCGATTTTTTGGTACGCGGCTTTCATATGCCTGCTGCACGCGAGTGCGTCCACGATATTTTCCCTCGGCTCGCCGGGCTTCCAAAGATTGCCCGATATTGCCATAGCGGGACAGGCCTTCATGCACAAATTGCACTCGCCGCACCCGCACTCAAGTATCCGTTGATTCACCTCAAACTCGGTGCAGTCGGTCAGGATAGTGCCGAGCCTGATGCGCGGCCCGTTTTCGCTTGAGATAAAAAGTCCGCTCTTGCCCACATATCCGAGTCCCGAGCGCACCGCTGCGTATTTGTGCGAGAACGCGCCCCTGAGCCCGTCCACCGACTGCGACGCGGGGATCGGGACGTACTTATATCCCGCGCGCCTTAAAATAAACCCGACCATAAGCGAGTTTCGGTCGATCAGCGCGTTAACGGTTCGATAGTGGTGGAAGTAGGTGTGGGTCGGCGCGTCCTTGATGCCGTCCACTATCGCGTCTGACAGCGGAACGGTGTATGACACCGCGCGGGTCATGCCGAACTCGTTTTTGCCGAACTCATCGTCGCCGAGCTCGCAGAAGCCCACTTGCCCCGCGCCGTTTTCAATTAAGAAATTTTTGATTTTGTTCTGGATATTTGTCATGTAGAATGCACCTCCCCCTCAGTCGCCTTCGGCGCCAGCATTAATGAAGCTCTTGGTCAAAATTGCAAGCAATTTTGAAAGATAGCTTTGAACCCGCAAGCAAGCTTGCTGATTATTCCCTCCTAAAGGAAGGGGAGCCAAACCGAGGCCTTATAATCTTGCTTTAAAATCTTCGTAGCCGAATTGTTTGTGAAGTTCGAGGGCTCCGTTTGGGCGCCTGATATAGATCGTTGGCAGGTTTATTCCGTTGAAGGTGTTGTTTTTCACGGTGGTGTAGATTGCCATGTCGCCGAACACCAGTTTGTCTCCTATATTGAGCGGCCTGTCGAACGAGTAGTCGCCTATGATGTCTCCCGCAAGGCACGTTGGGCCGCCCAGGCGGTAGGTGTGTTTTTTCTCATTCGGTCCGCCGCTGCCGAAAAGGGGAGGACGGTACGGCATTTCCAGAACGTCGGGCATATGGCAGGCCGCCGAGGCGTCGACTATCGCGATGTCAATGCCGTTGTTTATGATGTCCATGACCTCGGCGACAAGATAGCCCGCGTTAAGCGCCACGGCCTCGCCCGGCTCCAGATATATAGTCAGACCGTATTTGTCGCGCATATACTCGATCGACTTGATAAGCGTCTCTATATCGTAATCGGCGCGGGTTATATGGTGTCCGCCGCCGAAGTTGAGCCACTTTATCTGCGGCAGGCTCAGTATCTTGCCGAACTTCTTGTCAACTTCAAGCACCGTGCGCCACAGAACATCCGAGTTCTGCTCGCACATTGTGTGAAAGTGCAGTCCGCTTATGCCATCTGGGAGCTTTTCGGGAAAGTCGGAGATCTTCACTCCCATTCTTGAGCCCGGAAAGCACGGGTTATACATGTCGGTCTCTATCTCGGAATACTCGGGATTGATCCTTATGCCGCACTCGATGTCCGCGCATTTATATTTGTGCCGCTCCCATTGGGAGAGCGAGTTAAACACAACGTGATCGCAGAGCTTAACTATCTCGTCAAAATCGGCGTCGCTGTAGGCCGGGGCATAGATATGCGTCTCGGTATTCGGCATTTCCTCGCGTCCCAGCCGCGCCTCGTTGAGAGAGCTTGCAGTGGTGCCCGACAGATATTTTCCGATAAGCGGATAAAAGGCGTACATCGAGAACGCCTTTTGTGCCAGCAGTATTTTCGCGCCCGTTTCACGCTCAACGCCGCCGAGTATTTCAAGATTTCGGATAAGTTTTCCCTCGTCAAATATATAGCACGGGGTTTTGAGGTTGTTTGTATTCATATTTTAAAATAATTCGCACACCAGTTTGGTGTATTCGATCGGGTCCTCGACGGGGAGGCCTTCGATAAGGCGCGCCTGGTTGTAGAGTATCTCGGCGTATTTTTTGAGGGTATCGCCGTCCGCGGCTTTCAGTTTTTCGAATACAGGATGGCTCGCGTTGAGCTCAAGCACCTTGTCGCTGACGGGCTTTTCGCCCTCGTTTCCGGGCATCGACGCCAGGACCTTTTCCATCTCGATCGAGATCGGGCCGTCGGCGGTGATGCACACCGGATGGTCGGTGAGGCGCGTTGATATCTTGACGTCCTTTACCTTGCCGTCAAGCGCGTTTTTGATAGCGTCCAGCAGCTCGCGGCTCTCCTCTCCGGCCTTGTCGGCGGCCTGCTTTTCCTCCTCGGTCTCAAGCTCCAGGTCTCCGCTGTTTATGTTCTTGAATTCATTTTCGTTATACTCGCGCAGGACTTGCAGACAGAACTCGTCAACGTCCTCGGTCAAAAGCAGCAGATCGCAGTCTTTTGAGAGAACGGTCTGCGCCGCGGGCAGCTTCGCCAGACGGTCGGCCGAGTCGCCCGCCGCGTAGTAGATGTATTTCTGCTCGCTTCCCATGGCGGTGGTGTACTCATCGAGAGTGATCATCTTCTTATCTCTCGCGGAGTAGAACATAAGCAGGTCTTTGAGCTGCTCGGCGTTCTGCCCGAACGCGTTGTAGCAGCCGAATTTGATCTGTCTGCCGAAGTTCTTCCAGAATTCCTCGTATTTGTCGCGCTCTGCGGTCAGCATCGACTTGAGCTCGTTTTTTATCTTCTTTTCGAGATTCTTTCGAATTATACCCAGCTGTCTGTCCTGCTGCAGCATCTCGCGGGAGATGTTGAGCGACAGGTCCTGACTGTCGACCACGCCCTTAACAAAGCTGAAATGGTCGGGCAGCAGGTCGGCGCACTTGTCCATTATCATAACGCCCGAGGTGTAAAGCTGAAGGCCTTTTTCGTATTCCCTTGTGTAGTAGTCATAGGGCGTTCTTGACGGGATAAACATCAGCGCGCTGTAAGAGATGGCGCCCTCGGTGTTGGTGTAGATAACGCGCGCGGGGTCCGAGAAGTCCATGAACTTGTCCTTATAGAAGTTGTTGTACTCGTCGTCGGTAACGTCCTTTTTCGGGCGCTTCCAGAGGGGGATCATGCTGTTTATCGTCTCAAGCTCGGTGTACGTCTCATATTCGGGCTTGTAGTCCTCGCCCGCGTCCGCGGGGCGCTCCTTTTCGCGGGTCTTTTCGCGGTACATCTTTATGGGGTAGCGCACATAGTCGCTGTATTTTTTGATTATTCCCGAAATTCTGTATTCGTCCAGAAATTCGCCGTAGTTTTCCTCGTCGGTGTCGGGCTTGAGCGTCATGGTTATCTCGGTTCCGACCGTGTCTTTTTCGGTCTCGGTTATAGTGTAGCCGTCAGCGCCCGAGCTCTCCCATATCCACGCCTCGTCGGAGCCGAAAGCGCGGCTTACGACCGTGACGGTCGAGGAAACCATAAACGCGGAATAGAAGCCAACGCCGAACTGGCCGATTATATCGACCTTGTCCTCAAGGTCGTTGTCTGTCTTAAAGTCGAGACTGCCGCTTCTGGCGATCGTGCCGAGGTTGTTTTCAAGCTCGTCGCGGGTCATGCCGATACCGTTATCGGCGACCTTGATAGTGCGCGCATCCTTGTCGAGGGTGACTAAAATCTCAAAGTCGTCCTTGGAAAGGCCGACCGAGCTGTCGGTCAGGCTCCTGAAATAAAGCTTGTCTATCGCGTCGCTGGCGTTGCTGATAAGCTCTCTTAAAAATATCTCCTTGTTGGTGTAGATCGAGTTGATCATCAGGTCCATCAGTTTTTTGCTTTCGGTTTTGAATTGTTTTTTTGCCATTTTTCTGTCTCCTTTTTATAATTTCGGCGCGTTCCAATCAAAACGGGCGGCTAAAAACCGCCCCTGCGCGTTTATTCATAAATAAGATTTTAGCACAACGATTTGATAAAGTCAATAGATGTTATATAAGTTCGGATACCCGTTTTGCGCAGGAAGCGCAAATATAACCGTTATCGAGTTTTTTCAGATTTTTTGGCGAAGAACATATCGCGCAGCGCGCCTCTCTTCGTTTAAGAACGATCTGCTCAATATCATCCATAAGCAGCACATCCATTTCTTCTTCACTGTTTATGCCGATTTTCTCCCGCATATATTTAGGGATAACGATTCGTCCGTTTTTATCAATCAATTTAACACAATGCATGGCGGCCCTCCAAGAAATATCCGCAACAAAAATGCGCGGCAAAGCCGCGCATAAAAACGCAGCTTTGGTTTTAATGCTGCTACACATTATGAAAATCAGATCTATTAAGGACAATAGCCAATTCCCCAAACTCAAAGCATGCATTTTTTCGAAAAATACATATTCAGAGAATTGGCGAAATATTTATCCTTTTGAAATTCATAATATGTAGCGTCTTATATTCTATCACATTCTGCCTAAAAAGTAAACAAAAATTTTTATTTTTCTGTTTGATTGTTTTTTGACATTGAAAATAATCCTTGCATTAACTAATTTTTTATGATATATTTATTATAAATAAGATAATTTAACAAACATTTCCGATAGGAGTGATAAAACATGAAAAAATTAATTAGCGGAATTGTGATCGGAGCGGTCCTCGGAACGGCGATCGGAGGATTCGCGGTCGGCACCGTGGTTGACAACAGGTTCCCCGTCAAGGTGAACGGCGTTGAGAAAAAGATCGAGGGCTATAACATCGACGATCGCACATATTTCAAGCTGCGCGACATCGCCGACGCGGTTGGAGGATTCACGGTTGACTTTAAGGACGACACTATCCTCATAGATTCGGTAGCGCCCGCGGCTCCGACGGCGGCTCCCCCGGCGGAGGCGGTCGCCACATTGGCGCCCACGGAAAAGCCCGCGGAAAACAAAGACGTGGATCGCAGCAAGGTGTTCTCAGACTTTTTGGCGAACGATTTTGAGTCGGCGACCGTTATGACCCAGATCGATCAGTTTAAGTCGATAGAGCAGGACGGAACGAGCGTAGCCTGCAAAAACAAGCGCATATCCGACTATTACGCGGATATCGACGGCGACGGACAGGACGAGCTGATCGT
>CANQLT010000141.1 GCA_947624775.1 uncultured Monoglobus sp. | reverse complement strand
GCTCCCTCGGAAGGCCCCTCAACAGAACCTTCGACGCCCACGGAAGGTCCCTCGACAGCTCCTTCGGAAGGTCCCTCAACGGCTCCTACCGATACGCCTGCTCCCACATACACTCTGAAAGGCGAAATTCTTAACGGTACAGGCACGATTCAGTTTAAGAACGAGGCCGGTGACGTAATAGAAAAAGCCGCTGTCGGCGAAAAAATATTCATTGACGGCGTGATACCCAACGAGGGTTATGAGCTTAATTGGTATCGTATCACCAAACGTGCTACCGGCTCGATCGACTATAACGCAGAAAACGGCGTTACATTCACAGAGGCCGATATCGACAACGGCACGGTTACCATTCAGGCTTTCTGCCAGGTGCCCGCTAAAGAAAACTATAACTACACTCTTGATCTTGCCGGTACAACTAAAACTTGGAATTTCGGCAACGATACAGCGCAGGGCGGACATCCCGTATTTACCAACGGCAACCTTATCTCGTATAATGATAAGGATGATAAGGTAGCAATCGGTGCGTCCGACAAGAAGCTGGATAACATCTGGAACGCCAATGCATCGCGCGCGCAGTTTAACGCAGGCGGAAAGCTTATCGTTCCCGTTATAAAAGGCGCTCATATCAATGTTGTTTTCGATGGCAGCAATATGAAATATACTATTGCAGGCGATGAACAAACAGCCAATTCTACGAATTATGAATATACGGGTGAAGCTTTGTCAACAGAGATCGTTAATACATCGGGCAACTACATTAAAACTCTGACGATCATATATCCCGCGCCTGAGCAGACGGCGGAAGTTAATTCTGTTGATTCGATCAAAGAGGCTCATGCCACGGAATTTGAAAACTTCGAAAATACTTTCTTCACGGACGGAAGTATCGAAGATTTCGGTACTCCCGAGATGGAGTCCGCAACCGAAGGCGTTGTTACCGTTAGCGGTTCACTGAACGAAGTGGAAGTTGACAAAGGCTTTAGCGGCGATGACGCAAAAGGTCACTATCTGCCCTTCGCGGTTACCAACCTTGGCGAGAAGTCGATAGTTTATATCGAGTCCTCAAAACCCACGGGTACTAAACTGCCCAACGGAGCTGTTCAACTTGCTGCGGCTTCCGATAAGGACTATTACAGCTTTGATAAAAATGCTTTTGATGTTAAGCCCTCCGGTGCTGATAAATACGACGGCGTTCTCCTCTGCCTGGTAAGAGTTGACGGATTTGAGGATTACAAGTTCGACGTTGCCGTATTCGAAAACGGCATCGAAGGAACAAGTCCGCACTACACCAACGTAACCTTCGACTGCGCAAAAGCTATGGGCGTTGTTGAACCCTCCGAGGCTCCCAGCACAGCTCCCTCGACCGAACCCTCAAGCGAGCCTTCGAACGAGCCTTCAACCGAGCCTTCCGGAGCTCCCAGCACAGAGCCCTCAAACGAGCCCAGTGAAGTACCTGAAACAGATATCACCGTTTCCGGTACAATTAAGATCACAGGTCAATGGAACAGCAGTAATGCCCAGAAAGCCGATAAATATACTTTGACGAACGATGATCTGAAGATTCAGCTTCAAGAAGGATCGGGCGCACCCATTGATGCCACAATTACGGGCACAGAGAAAGACCAAAACTTGGCATATACCGCTAAGGTTCCCAAGGAAGCCAAAACCTATAATGTTACCGTAAAAGAGGGCGAAAATACGTATAACCTTACAAAAGGCGCAACCGCTAAGGTAACTGCCGATGGAACAGCCGTTACAAATGATATTGAAGCGACTAAGACCTACAGCTATGAGGTTGATGTTAAAGTGCCAGAAAATGTAAAATCTGAAATAAGCGGTGATACTGTATACGTAAGGTTCACAACAAATAACGAATTTACATTGCCTGCTCTTGAAGTCGCCAAAGATGAATTTACAGCCGAAAATGAGTACACAGTAAAAGCGACAGGACATAACATTCCCGCTCCCGATGTTGATGGAAAAGGTGATAAATATATCAAAGCATACCTCAGCACCGAGAAAGAGAGTGATAAGACACCAAGCGCTGAAATTCTGGCGCCTCAGGTTGACTCGACCGGACCTAACGCCTCAGAAACGTCAAAGACGCCTGCAATGACATTCAGAAATGCTGTTGAGTTTATCAAACTTGATCCTATTCAGGCTGAGGCCGAGGTAATTGATAACAGCTCGGTAAAAGCTATAAAAGTTGAAGCAGAAGCCGCGCAGAATGGATTGAGAAGCGACGATAATAAGTTTAAATATACCAAGCGAGGCGAAATAATTGGTGATTTAAGCTACAGCGGACAGCGCTACCTTAATTATACCTGCGGAAAGGATGTTTATTACTACGGCGAAATCGATCTTACCGACATGAATGCGATAGCGCTTCAGGTTTCAAACGTCCAGAATTCTACTGGAAATGACTCAATTGAAGTTTATGCTGAGAGTGAAGCATTATCTGCTACCAATGAAAAGACTGACCAGTATCAGCCTACAACCAAGATTGCGACGATCAGCATTACCGGCACAGGCAATTTGATTGCTAAGATTGACTCTCCTCAAACCGGTAAAAAGCATGTTTATCTCAAGTGCGTTGATGCCGAAGCAGCCGATGGCACTACAGGTAACTTCGACTACTTCATTTTCAGCGGTGAAAAGACGGCAACCTGGCAAGATGTTCGCAAGATCAGCGAGCTCACGACAAAAACTAAAGAGCTTAAGTATACTGGATCTTCTGAAAGCGGAAAAGTTGACTATTTGTTCGGCTCTAAGGATAATGAAAATGTTAGTATTTCATTACCCAAGAGTGATAAAAATCCCACAACAAATGACGGTTGGACTGTATCTGAATCCTCCGGCGTGGAGATTAATGTGCTCGACACAATTGGCAGCTCCAATGGTCAGTACAGCTTAAAGTACAATCCGGCGTCCAGTCCGATAATTTCGGGAAAATATAAGATCAGTGTAAGCTTTAAAGCTAAAGATAGTCTTCCCAGTGCGAACACAAGCTTCATCAAGGGCCAACAGGACAACACTCGTCTGCAGTTTAACAAGAGCAATATGTTCGAGGTACACCCTGACATGACGGGCGGAATCAGTATTGGTGACAAAGCAACTTACACGACTGATAAAGTGTATACTATAACAGCAATTTGGGATTTGAAAGCAGAGCTTAAAGATTCTATCTGTGATTATACCGTGACCGACAGTGACGGCAATGTTATGCAGAGATTTATCAATTACAAGGTAGATCAGCAAACCTCAAAAGCGTTTAACGGATTTGGTGACATTTATCTTCTGCAAACAGCCAATAGCGGTGGCGGAAATATAACAGTTACTGATTTTTCAATCCAGAAAGCTCAATAATCACCAAACTACAAAAAGAGGAATCCTTCGGGATTCCTCTTTTGCTATGCCCAACACCTGCCACCAACACCTGTAGGGGCGGATATCATCCGCCCGTTTCCCTCACCCCGGCAGGAGGTGGATTTCCGCGAAAGCGGAAAGACGAAGGTGGGAATGTAGGGAATAGGGATTTTTGTAACAGATTCTTAATTTGAAAATATTGTTAAAGTATGGTATTATATACACGGATGCTTGATAAATTTAATATCGGGTAAAGTAGAGCGGTTACAGCCTTCCCTATCTTTTTAAAGAAGGGAGGTGACTTCTTCCATGTGATTTTTGACCTAACTCAAGAGTCTTTATGAAAGGAGGCATATGCTGTGAAGCAGTTGATTAGAATTATATTTCTGACGATATTGTTTCTCGTGTTGTTCACGATAAAAACAGTGTAACCGCCCTCGGCTGAGAACGGTTACATATTTCATGTAATACTTTTAAGGCTGTAACCGCATTTGCGGTGCCTTTTTATTAAGTTTATTATAGCATTTATTTTCCCCTTTGTCAAGTGGCAAAGGGGAATTTTAACGTAGTGATTAGGAAGTCGGCCGCTGAGTCATATTTGAGACATTTTGTATCATCTCATCGCTTATTCCGGCTTTGCGCATGTTCGCTATCATCGCGTCTATGCCTTCCATTCGGCCACGCATTTCGCCTTCTTTTATGCCTTCTTTGCGGGCGTCTCTCATCATTGCTTTTTGTATCTGCTCGTCATCGTACAGTGAAAACATTATATCATGCACCCCAACATAGTGATTAGTGATTAGCGAATAGCGATTAGGAAGTCGGCCTTTGTGACATGTTCTTGATATTTTGTATCATTTCGTCGCTTATTCCTGCTTTGCGCATATTCGCTATCATCGCGTCTATGCCTTCCATGCGGCCTTCCATGCGGCCTTCTTTGCGGGCGTCTCTCATCATGGCTTTTTGTATTTGCTCGTCATCGTACAGTGAAAACATTATATCATGCACCTCGCTTTCGTGGTTTGACAGGTATTCTTTCAGGATATTTCTGTCTTTGCATATTTTTATCGTTTCGTCTATCGCCTTTTTCGTCCTGCCGTATTCCTTTACCCGGTCATTTAAGATATGCGTGAACATCACATATTGGTTGATTATATCGCCCTCGCGGCTTTCGGTGATTACTTTTACCCTGACGTCCAAAGCCGTTGTGTCTCCGCCAAAATATTCCTCGCTCAGGCTTATCTCTTTTTCCTCTACCTTTTTGTCGCCCGTGTAGATTACATAAAGCTCCGGCTTCGGTATCTCCAGCTTTTTTGAGCTGTAGATGTTAAGCTCCTCTTTTTCGATATAGTCCTGATACGTCTGCACAAGGTACATAAGGCCTCTGATTATTATGTTCACCGTCCATGTGGACTGCGCTTCGACTAAAACTATCAGCCTTTTGTCCATCATAAAGCCAAGGTCGTTATACAGACTGTCGGTGAGTATGTTTTTGAGGGTGACTATCTCGATCATATCCTCGGTCACATAGTCGGCCTCGGGGTGCAGGGCTTTGTAGAGCTCCACTATATATTTTGTGTCCTGAAACAAACTGGTAAACACGCTGTCTTTGACGTTGCGTTTTAATATCTTTTTGTTGTCAGTCACGGCAACCACTTCCTATGTTTTGATATTTATATTATATCTCATTTTTGCGAAACAGTCAATATATTTATTTGATCGGGCGTCTCATTCTGCCTCGCCCCTTGGGGATTAGTGATTAGGGAATAGTGATTAGGCGAAAGTTGTATAATAAAAG
>CANQLT010000140.1 GCA_947624775.1 uncultured Monoglobus sp. | reverse complement strand
CCAGCTCCCCCAAGGGGGCGCCTAATTAACGCCTCCTCCCGGGAGGAGGTGGCAGGCGAAGCCTGACGGAGGTGGGGACGTAGGGACTGGGCCCGCCCTACCTTATCGGCGTATAGCCCGTTTTCTCGATCAATTCCCCGCCCTGTTCCGACAATATCCAATCTATCACCTCGCCGCAGCGCGGATCCGAATTCTCGGCGGTCACCGCATAAAACTCAGACGCGAGCGGATATGACGGATATGTAAAAACCTCAAATCGGAAAACACGCCGAAAATCTTTGACAAATTTCCCGGCATAAAGTATAATGATGACAAGGCAAACATATTTTAAGGGTGATCAAATTAACCGAAAAATACTCAACCGGGCTGATTGGTATTACTCTGCCTGAGATTAGATCAATTGATGTAATAGAATAATCACCCATAGAGTAATGGTTATGAAACAGCAAATAGGGTGCTCGCAGAGGCGCTATATAATAAATATATGGAGGAACAGAGATGTCATTTATACTTAATCATCCGTGTTCAATGTGTAAAAACGCGATCCCGATCTCAGGCAGTTACGGTATGCCGAGATGCAAGGCTTTCCCCGATGAGATACCTTTAAAGTTTTTTGAGAGCGATATTGATGTAAGGCAGCTCAAGGAATGCAATAACGGATATAAATATGAGTATGACGGATCACCGAGAATTGAATAAGAATAAGCTCGATGAATTGAAATCGGGGGCGTCCGCCCTCATAAGCAGTAATTTGGAGGAGATAGAATGGTAATCAAGACATTTAATGAAGGCTATCGAGATGATTTGATTTTTATGGTTTTACAGGCCAAAGATGCACTGGGAAGGAAGCCGACAATTAACGAGGATTTATTGGATATAAAGGCAAATTACATAGATCGTGGCGATATGTTTTGGATCGCGGTCGATGAAAATGACAGAGTGATCGGGTGCGTTGGATATTCTAAAACAGCCGATACAACAGAAGCGTTTCTCCACAGACTATATGTCAAACCCTCTGAAAAGCGGAAAGGAATAGGAACTGCACTTCTTAAGATCGCCGAATCATCAATGCGTGATAACGGCGTAACCACATCAAAAGTTCATCTTGGTTTTCCAAAGGAGCAGTGGTTTGAATCCTATTCATTCTATCCAAAGAACGGGTATTATGAATATGAACCGAGATACATGAAAAAAGAACTGTAAAAAATATTATCAACAACAAAGGCAGGTGTAATTTGAAGTGGCCGTAAGTAAACATTGGTCTGATAATT
This sequence comes from uncultured Monoglobus sp., assembly GCA_947624775.1. GTDB lineage: Bacteria > Bacillota > Clostridia > Monoglobales > Monoglobaceae > Monoglobus. Next base: position 3,961 of record CANQLT010000140.1, on the reverse strand, counting down.
TGCCGTCTCCGAACAGATTAGACGGAACAGCAGAACAAGAGAAAACGGAAATGGAAGCATTTTTAAATGCGATACCGCCGGAAATGATGGCAGAGGCTATGTCCGATAAATACGCATATTTGGACGAGGGTTTAGACGAGGAATAAGCACCCATGAAAACGGGTGCTTTTATTATGCAAAAAATGAACGGTGATATTGTGAGGAATTACAGGAAACTAACAATATGGGGAAAATGCCTCCCCCTCAGTCGGCTCCGCCGACAGCTCCCCCTCCTAAAGAAGGGGAGCCTAATCCTGCCTCCCCTGCGCAAGTGGGGGAGGGGACCGCGACAGCGGTGGAAGGGGCCGGAATATGGATATTATCCGCCTATTTTGCCACGCCCCTTGGGGAGAGGTGGCAGGCACAGCCTGACGGAGAGGGGTCAACATAGGTACTAGCGATTAGTGATTAGGAACCCCTCTCAGTCGCCTTCGGCGCCAGCTCTTCCCAAGGGGCGAGCCTAGTCTCTAGATCCTATTTCCTAGTCCCTACGTTGGCTCCCATAAAACGCCAGCGGAGCGCGTTTCGTGGGATAAGCCATCAATAGGGCTCCCGAAAAGTCCGAAGGACTTTTTGGGAATAAGGAGCGGCAGTCCGTAAAGCACAGCCGTGACTTTTGTTAAAAAGTCGCGGCAAGCCCAAAGGACTTGCCGCGACGTGGTGGAGATGAGGGGAATCGAACCCCTGTCCGAAACCGCTTACTCAAAAGGCGCTACGAGCGTAGTCAATGATTGGGATTCCCCCACGGGCAGGCTCATTGACAAGCCGACCCGGTCGGTAGCTTCATAGGTTCATGGACGCGTCAAAGCTTTCGCGTCTCACGTTCACCGCGTCGTTGATGCCCGGAACCGGATCCGCGGTAAACCCGGGCGGACAAGCCGCAGCTAGGCGGCCAGTGCTACTCTATTATTGTTAGCGTTTAATTTTAAGTTGGGCTTTTTACGTGGTTCCCGCCACGGCTCGCTCCTTAAGCCTCTGCGGCCCCGTCGAAACCTTTACATCCCCAAGTTTATATTTAGGGGATATATTTTTCAAATATATCCCCGGAATGACGAAACCTTTACATCCCGATTTAGATTTTGGGATATTTTTGTCAACATATTCTTGTACCGACAAAACCGTTACATCCCGAATTTGGTGATACATTTTTCAATATATCACCGGAATAACAGAACCTTTACATCCCATTTTTAGGTTTGGGATGTTTTTGTTAACATAACCTCGGAATAAACTGTTACATCCGGATTTTTGATTTGGAATATTTTTTCAATACATCCTCGGAATAAATTGTTCCATATCGATTTTTGTTTTGGATGTTTTTCTCAACATATCCCCAGAATATCGAAAGTTTTACATGCCGAGATTGGTTTTGTCGTATAACCATCTCAGGGATAAATCAAACCATGCCGCGGCAGAGGGCTCGATATGCTTATCCTCGTTGGCGGTCAGCTCGCTGCCCAGCGACAGTCCGTGGCTGCCCTTCGGAAAAATATGCAGCTCATACTCCACGCCGTGGTTGAGCAGCGCCTGCGCAAATCGCATCGAGCTGTACACGGGAACAGAGCCATCCTCAAAGGTGTGCCAGATAAAGCAGGGCGGCGTGTTTTTGGTGACAAATTTATCGAGGCCGAAATATTTTTCGTTCCCAGGATTTTTGCCGACAAACCGCTCTTTGGTGCCGGCGTGGGTCTTGCCGTCCTCATCTATTATTACCGGATAGCAGAGGATCAAACCGTCGGGACGGTTTTCTCCGCCCGAAGCCGCCGCGATCCTGTGCTTGTCGTAGTGCACGCCCAGCGACGCCGCCAGATGTCCTCCCGCCGAAAATCCGCAAACATATATGTTTTGTTTGTCTATACCGTGTTTTTCCGCCATTTCGCGCACAAGCGCCACAGCCTTTGACAGCTGGCACTGCGGGATCGGCCACTCCGCGGGCTCCACAGAATAATTCAGCACAAAGGCGTGGAATCCCGCAGCGCAGTATTTGAGCGCCACAGCCTCGGCCTCTCTGGCCGAGCGGAACCCGTAGCCGCCGCCCGGACACACGATCACCGCGGGGCGGGTTTTTATGCGCGTTTTCTGTAACAGATCGGACGACAGGATATAGGACGAAAGCATGGCCTTATCCTTTGGCGGCGCAACGCCGGCCGCCGCATAGTCCGGAATTATGTCAAATGTCTTTGCCAGCATAATTACTTGATCATCCCCGACACGATTTTATTTATCAGCTTGCCGTCGGCCTTGCCCTTGAGCTCACCCATGACCGCCTTCATTATCATGCCGCGGTTGCCTGTCGCTATAACGTCGGCGAACTTTTCTTTGATGACCGCCTCAATCTCAGCCTCTGAAAGCTGCTTGGGCGCGAACTCGGTTATGACCTCTACTCTCGCCTTGTACTCGTCGAGCAGTTCGGTCCTGTCGGGCGGGCAGGTGTCAAGCTGTTCCTTGGCGGTCTTGAGCTCCTTGAGCACCGCCGCGTCTACCATATCTTCGGGGATATCGTCGCGGCAGCCCGCGTCGATAGCCGTCTTTTTGACCGCCGCGATAAGGCTCGATATCGTGTCCTTGCGCGCCTTGTCCCGCGCTTTCATTGCCGCAACCATCGCCGACTGTAATTCCTTTATTGTCATATATTATCACTCCTTATTTGATCTTATCTGTAGTTCTTCATGGCCCTTTCCATGTGCCTCTGCGCGTCGCGCCGCGCCATATCCTCGCGCTTGTCGTAATTCTTTTTGCCGCGGCACAGTCCCAGCAGGACCTTGACGTACTGGCCGCTGAAATACACCTTGAGCGGTATCAGCGTGTACCCCTGCTGCTGCGTCAGGCCTATCAGACGGTTGATCTCGCGGCGGTGCAGCAGCAGCCGCCTCGGCCGCTCCGGGTCGCCGTTCCATATGCTGCCCTGCTCGTAGGGGCTGATGTGGACCCCGATAAGCACCGCCTCGCCGCTTTTAAGCGAGACATAGCTGTCTTTAAGGTTAATTCGGCCCGCGCGAATCGACTTGACCTCGGTGCCCAAAAGCTCGATTCCGGCCTCGTACTCGTCGTCCACAAAATAATCATGGTACGCTTTTTTGTTCTGGGCGATAATTTTGCGCCCGTTATCCTTATCAGCCAAGACCCCGCCTCCTTTTCTCGCTCTATTATAACCGTATTCTCACAAAAAGTCAATAGCGGCGGGGCGGCGCAATGCGCCGAAATTTTTAAATTTTTTCGAAAAAACCCTTGACAAGCGCCGCCGATTGTGGTATTATAGTCAAGTCGTCAGCCGCGGGGCGGCGCAATGGCGGCGTTACAAACACAATTCGGAGGGGTTCCCGAGTGGCCAAAGGGGGCAGACTGTAAATCTGTTGTCAACGACTTCGATGGTTCGAATCCATCTCCCTCCACCAGCGGAAAAATGACCGCTTTTTTACGAACACCTTGCAAGCAAGGTGTTCTTTTTTTAGCGGTCATTTTTCCGCTTATCCCACGAAACGCGCTTCGCTGGCGTTCCGCGGGAGCCCTATTGTCCGCTTGTTTACGAAAGTCATGCAAAGCATGACTTTCTTTTTTTAGCGGATGTTTTTCCGCTTATCCCACGAAACGCGCTTCGCTGGCGTTCCGCGGGAGCCCTATTGTCCGCTCGTTTACGAAAGTCATGCAAAGCATGACTTTCTTTTTTTAGCGAATGTTTTTCCGCTTTTCCCAAAAAGTCCTTCGGACTTTTCGGGAGCCCTGATGGCGGCGCTTTACGAAGACCTTGCAAAGCAAGGTCTTCTTTTTTAGCCGCCTTTTTCGGCGCTTTTCCCGCGAAACGCACTCCGTTGGCGTTTTATGGGAGCCCAACGTAGTGATTAGTAATTAGCGAATAGTAAGAAAGTTGTATAATAAAAGTGGACACGCAAAAAAGAGAATGATATAATTAAATCAAGGAGCG
>CANQLT010000139.1 GCA_947624775.1 uncultured Monoglobus sp. | reverse complement strand
GAAGAGGGCTTTCGGCGAGATCCCCGAGATCAAAGGCGCAAACAAGTACATCGCTTTCCCCGCCGAGACGTTCACCGATATTCCCGACTGGGCTCAGACCGAGCTTGCGGACGTGTTCGCCGCGGGCATAGTGGCGGGTATATCCGAGGGCATATTCGCGCCCGACGACAACGTGACCAAAGACGAGATGCAGCTGTTTATTCAGCGCATGTACCGCGTGTTCGGAACAAACCTCAAGGACGACTATTATCAGACGATCAATCACGACGAACTCGACAGCGCCGTGATCCCGGACGGACAAAGCGTCACGGGCACCACACACGGCGATCAGGTCAGCGACCAGCTTAAAGCCGTTGTAAAGGAAGCGGATTCCTCAAACCCCGACAAAAACTCAAAGGCGGGCAAGATCAAGACGATTTACGACAACTACATGAACAAAGAGGCCAGAAACGCGCAGGGCTATGAGCCTGTAAAGCCGTACCTCGACGAGATAGACGCGGTAAAGACCGTCTCTGACTTTATCGGCACCGAAGCGATCGATACTTTCATCCGTTTTCGGAATGAGATCGATCAAAAGGACTCGAGCCAATATATTAACACTTTCATCACTCCGTCGGTAAACACAAAGGATATGTATGAGGGAAAGGATGACAACCAAAAGCAGGCATATCTCAATTTTGCCGCGAAGCTGTTCACCCTTATAGGCTACAGCGAGGCAGACGCCAAAGCCGCGGCCGACACGGTATTTGATTTTGAGTCTCAAATAGCCGAGGCAAGCCTTTCGCTTATCGATACCTATGATATAAACAAAACATACAACATATACTCGCTTGATGAAATATCCGCGGAGTTTAAAAACATTGACATTGAAAAGGTGTTTGAAGACAGCGGCTTTAAGCTCAAAGACAGATTTATGGTTTATGATGTAGGTGCGATGAAAAAGACAGCCGAGCTGCTTGATGACAAAAATATCGACGCCTTAAAGACTTACGCCAAATTCGCTCTGCTCGTCAATAACGTTCAATATATGAGCGAGGATTTTGAAAACGCGGAAACCGAACTCAGTTCCGCGATCATGGGCACTCAGGGAACTCTTGATGAAGAGACGAAGGCCGTGAACTGCATAGACAGCCTTGTTCCGGACTATCTCGGCGAGCTGTACAGCGACAAATACGTTGACGAGAAAACCAAGACCGACCTGACCGAAATGATAAAGGGCATGATCGGGATCTATCGCGAGAGACTTGAAAACAACGACTGGATGAGTGAAGCCACAAGGCAGAAGGCGATAAAAAAGCTTGACACCATGGGCATAAAGGTCGCTTGCCCCGACGAGTACCCCGAGGTCGCCCTTGACTCAAAGGAGCTTAAGACCTACGCCGAGGGCGGAAGCCTCGTTGAAAATATGATAACAATAAGCGAGGCGAATGAAGAAGACATGATAGCCAGAGAGGGCACCGTGGTAGACCACAGTCAGTGGGTAGCGACTCCGCAGACGATAAACGCTTTCTATGATCCTTCATTTAATGATGTGACTATCTGCGCGGGATTTTTGCAGGTGCCCGGAGTATACAGCACCGACGCCCCCTATGAGAGAAACCTGGGCGCGATAGGCATGGTCGTCGGCCACGAGATCAGTCACGCGTTTGACAAAAACGGCTCGCAGTATGACGAGAACGGAAACGCGGTGAATTGGTGGACGGAAGAGGACGCGGCTGCCTTTGACAAGCTGTGCCAAAGCGTTATAGATTTCTATGACGGCTATGAGGCGGCGCCGGGAATCGCTATGAACGGAGAACTGACTCTTACCGAAAACACCGCCGACATGGGCGGATTGTCGGTTGTGGCTGAGCTTGCGTCAAGGACCGAAAATTTTGATTATAAGCAAATGTTTGAAAGCTATGCCCACCTTCAGCTTTCCGCTGCGTATCGCGGTTATTTGCAAATGTGCGCGACGAGCGACGTCCACAGCCTTCCGAGCGTCCGCGTGAACAGACTGTTTGAGACCTGCGATAAGTTCTTCGAGACCTACGACATAACCGAAAACGACGGCATGTGGGTAGCCCCCGAAGACAGAGTCGCCATTTGGTAATTCGACAGGCTCGCCATCCTTTGGAGGGAGAGCTGTCAGCGAAGCTGACTGAGAGGGAGGAATTATTACCCTAACAACAAAATCCGCGGGCATAAAAACCTGCGGATCTGTTTTTTTATTGTTTCAATAAATCCTATATCTTTTTCTTTCCCAATTTTCCGCACCACAGCAGGACCGCGGCGTACGCGATCGTGAGAACTCCGGCGACTGTGTAGCTTACGGGCCAGGGCAGATTAAAGCCGATTGCGGCGTTTAAAATAAAGCTCGAGATTATAAACATATAGAACATGCCCGGCACGAGCGACATAACAAACGGCTGCTTGTTCCGCATCATAAAGACCGTTATCATAGCGAATGCGAATACCGCCAGAGTCTGGTTCGCCCACGCGAAGTAGCGCCAGAGCACGTTGAATCCGCCCGCGTTGACCTTCGCGAAAACCAGTATGACCGCCACGACCGCGAATATCACGATTGAGACGCCCAGCCTTTTCATTTTTTTGGACTGGTCGATTTTTAGCGCCTCGGAAATTATCAACCTGAGCGAGCGCAGCGCCGTGTCGCCCGAGGTGATAGGAAGAACGATAATGCCGATAACGGCGATAATTCCGCCCACGCTGCCGAGCAGGTTTTTCGCCACAATGCCCACAACGTCGGTCGCGCTTGTGGAGGCAGAGGCGAGACCGAGTTTCAGAACGCCCATAGCAGCGGCGGCCCATATCATCGCGATAACGCCCTCGGCGATCATCATGTTGTAGAACGTCATGCGGCCCTCTTTCTCATTTCCTATTGTGCGGGAAACGAGCGTGGCCTGCGTGGAGTGGAAGCCCGAGACTATGCCGCAGGCGACGGTCACAAAGAACACCGGGATAAAGTGCAGACCCTCGGGGTGAACGCCCGAAACACCGGTCACCCAAATGTTATCAAGCGGATAGCCTTTGACGATAAATCCTATAAACACGCCGATAGCCGACAGCACCAGCAGAGCGCCGAAAAACGGGTAAACCTTGCCGATTATCTTGTCTATCGGGAACAGCGTAGCGATAACGTAATATACGAATATCGCGCCGTATACCACCCATACGAGCGGGTTGCCCGCGCCGTTGTCGGTCCTCAGGATCTGCGTTATGAACAGATCGCCCGGCGTGTAGATAAACACCGTGCCAACCAGCAGCATCGTGAGGCATACGAACACGTTATAGAGCGGGTATGTATATTTTCCCAGATATTTGCGTATAAGCGAGGGCATCTGAGCGCCGTCCTCGCGCACCGAGATCATGCCGCACATGTAGTCGTGAAGCGCGCCGCCCAGCACGCAGCCGATCGGGATAGTCAGAAACGCGATAGGTCCGAAAAGAATACCCTGTATCGGGCCAAGAATAGGACCCGTTCCCGCTATGTTCAAAAGTTGAATGAGCGAGTTTTTCCATTTGGGCATGGGCACGTAGTCCATGCCGTCGTTAAGTCTGACGGCGGGCGTTTTGCGGTCGTCGGGGCCGAAGGCCTTTTCGCACACCTTTCCGTATAAGGCGCCGCCGACCAAAAGCAGAGCAAGTCCGATAAAAAATGTTGTCATAAAATCAACTCCTTATATTTTCTGAATAAATTATATTATCAATCGCGATTATTCTTGAAGGCGTCAAGCCTTGTCCGCACGTTCTTTTCAAGATTGCGATAGAAGAATTGGTAGTCATACAGGTGGTACACGCCGCTTTCGAAAACGTCAAGTCCCGGGGGATATTCCTCGGGAGTGACGTCGGTGACCTTGAGCGCGCCGCGCGCATCGTCGATATACGCTCCTGTCAGAGCGGGTTCCTCGTTTTTGATGTTTCCGCTATAGTCCGTGAAGCATGAGCCGAGATCAAGACTCTTGTCCGCCGGAGTGCCGTCGGTCTTCCAGTTGAGCGGATTTATCGCGAGTGACTTTGTGCCCTTGGGTATGATTATCGAATCCTCAACTTCGGGCGCCTCGCAGGTGAACGCGATGATAACTCCGGTGTCGCTCTCACCCTCGGCGGGTCTGAGCTGCGGATATTTTTTCGTCTCGTCCTCGGTGAGCCTCCAGCCTATTGCGTAGCACGCCACAAGCTGATCCTGCGCCGATTTGTCCGCGAAATAATCTCTCACAAGTCTTATGCACATATCGCCGCCCTGAGAGAATCCGGCCAGTATTATCGGTCGGCCGTCATTTACGTTTTTGTAATAATATTCAAACGCGTCTTTTATATCCTCGTAAGCGGACGCGAGATATTTTTCTCTCTCGCTGTCGCTCATTGTGTAGACATCAAGACCCGCCTGGCGGTAGTACGGAGCGAAGAATCGGCTGTCATCATCATATATTCCCTTTTCCATATTTGTCGCGCCCAGGAAATTTGATTTGGTTTTCTCATCCGAGAGGCTCATGTTGTCGCCGCCCATGTAGACCGTGGGGCAGACAAAGAACACATCGGCCGCCTTGTCGGTATCGCCGCTCTCGAAATACGCCCAGTTTGCCAAATCGGAGTAATCAACTCCCGAGCTTTGCGGCTCAAGCCGAACGAGCATCGACACAAACTCCGCGCGGGTCACGTTTGCCGCGGGCGCGAGAGTGCCGTCGGGGTAGCCGCTTATAACTCCCGCTCCGCACGCCCACCGAATGGCGGGCACCGCGTACTCGCTGATCTCTGCCGCGTCGGTGAAGCCGGATATATCCGCGCTCTCGCCTTGCGAAACATCCTCGCCCTTATAGCGCGCGTATCTGTAGAGTATCGCCGCGGTCTGCTCGCGCGTCACGTTTTCTTCGGGCCTGAACGTGCCGTCCTCAAAGCCCGTCACAATGCCGTTTTCAGCCGCCCAGGCCACATACGGCGCGTAGTATTCGTTCGGGTCAACGTCGCTCATCAAGGCTCCGTTTGACTGCGCGCTTTCCATGCGTCCGATTATCGTCACAAGCATGCCGCGGGTCATATTTTGGTCGGGGCCGAACTCGGTGCCGCTAACGCCGTTTACGAGGCCGCCGTTATACGCGGAGCAAACCGCGTCATAGAACCAGTCCGAGGCGCTGACGTCTGCAAACGGCAGTCCGCTTCCCGATGATTGGTTTATGTCGGGTGTTTGAGGCTCGCTTGTCTGCGGCGCGGCTGTCGCGTCGGATGTCGGAACAGCGGTCGGAGCCGTGTTTGAGGTCGAGAA
>CANQLT010000138.1 GCA_947624775.1 uncultured Monoglobus sp. | reverse complement strand
TTTGCCATGCGTTTCTTTACATCCCCTTTTTTCCCTAACTTTTTTTCATTTTCCTATTGACTTTTCATAGTTAGTCTCTCTTGTTTACTATTTTAACATATTTCTTGTCCACTTTTTTAGTATACATCCACACCGGTTCAACTGGTGGTCTTGACTTTGAAGTTTCGGCGCGCGAGATGCAACGCAAAATACCTATAAATTATAGAACCCCGCATGAGCATTATTTTGTATATATGAAAAGCCCCTCGTCCGTCACCTTTCGGGTGAGAAACGAGGGGCTTTATAATTTACAGCTTCACCGGCTCTCTATCGACCATTTTATGCATATACACGGCATAGGCAATCACGAGCGCGACGGCGGTGACGACCCAGCTAACGGGGTAAACGAGCATAAGCGCGTCGAAGCGCGGAGCGGCGCGGAACACCGTATACACCCACGCCACGCGGATACCACAGACGCCGGCAAAGGTGATGAGCGCGGGCGTAAGCGAGCTGCCGTAGCCCCTCATCGCGCCGGACATGATCTCCATAACGGCGTTGACGGCCTCGGCGGCGAGGATAAACCTAAGCCGCACCATGCCTATCGCCGCGATGGCCGCGTCGCGGTTGAAAACCGAGAGCAGCGGGCGGCCGAAGGGCAGTATCACGAGCGACACTGCCAGCGTTATACCCACGTCCAAGGCGAGGCTTATCCGCACAACCCTGCGGCAGCGCTTGATATTGCCCGCGCCGTAGTTCTGCCCGACGAAGGTGGTGCAGGCCTGCCCGAACGAGTTGACGAGGTAGTAGGCCAGTATCTCGATGTTGAACGCGGCGGAGCTTGCGGCCATAACGTCCGTGCCGAGGCTGTTGACAGCCGACTGCACGCATATATTGGAAAGCGAGAACACCATGCTCTGCAAACCCGCCGGCAGGCCGATGACGAAAATCTTTGAAAGGGAGTCCTTATGTATTCTTATTTTGCGCGGCTCTATCCTCACGCGGTCGTCCCTGCGGCATAGCGCGGCGAACAAAAGCGCCGAGCTCGCGAGGTTCGATATTACCGTGGCGAGGGCCACGCCTTCGGCGGCCATGCCCGCCCCGCAGACAAAAACGAGGTTCAGCGCGACGTTTATCAGCCCCGACGCAACAAGGCACAAAAGCGGCGTGCGCGTATCGCCTTGGCTGCGGAAAATCGCGGACTCGAAATTATAAAGGAAGATTACCGGCAGACCGACCAGATACACGCGGAGGTAGGCCGTGGCCATCGGCAGCACGTCGGCGGGAACGGAGGTTGCGCGGAGTATGGCCGGGGCGAACGCCTCGCCGATTAGGGTGAGCGCAACGCCGCCCAAAAGCGAAAACAGCACCGACGTATGCACGCAACGGCTGACGCCCTCGTCGTTCTGTTGGCCGGTGAAGCGCGATATAACAACGTTCGCGCCCAGCGCGAGGCCCATAAAGCCGTTGACGAGCAGCCCGATGACCGGGCCGTTGCTGCCCACGGCGGCCATCGCGTCCTTGCCCACAAAGCGGCCCACCACGGCCACGTCGGCGGCGTTGAAAAGCTGCTGGAGCATACCCGTGAACGCTAGCGGCAGCGCGAATATCAGCAGCTTGTCGGCGATGCTTCCGCCGAGAATATCCATGCTTTTCCGTTTCATTCCCTGTGCCTCTCTTCAAAAACAATCCTAATCCTTTTAATTTGATATTCTACCATAAAATCCCGCCGTTTGCAAGAGGCATTTTTGCTGCCGTCCCGCCCGTTTGAGGCGGTTTTGTATGTTCGCACGGAAACGGGAGCGAAAAATATTCAAAATATTCTATATTTTCCGATTTTTTTGTTGACTTTCAACAAAAACCGCTGTATAATAGAGTTGTAAGTTGTACAATTATTTCGTGCAATTTAGATAGTGGGAAGCCGACCCCGCGACGGTTTATAGCGGAAGGCGACGGCTTTCCTGCGTTTTTTGCCCTGCCTGAAAAAATTTTTCGCCCGCCGTAAACTCCTTCGGACCGTGCGGGTGGATATTTTTTTGCAGGCAAGGAAATAATCACTCGGAATACCGACGTATTCCGCGCGGTATTGGCCCTACAAAAATCTGATTTTGCTGTATGAGGTCAGCTTCGACTATGACTCAGGCTGCGGACTTATTGAGGAGGCCGGCAAGGGCCGCTACCGCAAAAAAAGTAAGTAAGGAGTGAGAACAATGGCCGTACTTTCGGGCATTGAACCAAAAGAGGTTTTCAAATATTTCGAGGAGCTTTGCGCCATTCCGCACGGCTCCGGCAACACAAAAGCCATAAGCGATTACTGCGTCAGCTTTGCCAAGGAACATTCTCTCCGCTATATTCAAGACCCCACCAACAACGTGATAATCTTCAAGAACGGCTCCGAGGGCTACGAAAGGTCGCAGCCCGTCATGCTTCAGGGGCATCTCGACATGGTGTGCGAGAAAACGGCGGACTGCGACATTGATTTTGAAAAGGACGGCCTTCGCCTGAGGCTCGAAAACGGGATAATCTCCGCCGACGGAACCACTCTCGGCGGCGACGACGGCATCGCCGTGGCGATGGGGCTGGCGCTGCTGGCCTCGAAGGACATTCCGCACCCGCCCCTCGAGGTGATTTTCACCGTTGACGAGGAAACCGGAATGTACGGCGCGGCGGGCATCGACTGCACGCCGCTGAAAAGCCGCACCATGCTGAATTTGGACTCCGAAAACGAGGGCGTTTTGCTGGTGAGCTGCGCCGGCGGAGTTACGGCGAAATGCACTCTGCCCATTTCGCGCAAAACCGTGGCGGGCCGCATACTGACGCTAAAAGTGGGCGGCCTCACGGGCGGCCACTCCGGCGTGGAGATACACAAGGGCAGGGCCAACGCGAACCGTCTTATGGGGCGGCTTTTGAACGAGCTCGCCAAGGCCGTGGATTTCAGCCTCGTTTCGATAAACGGCGGGCTTAAGGACAACGCCATTCCGAGGGAATGTCGGGCCAAAATCGTTGTGGACGCAAAAAACGTGGAAACCGTCAAGGCCGTGGGGGAAAAATATCACGCGATATTCGCCGCCGAGTACCGCGTCGGTGACCCGGGGCTGAGCCTGAGCGTCGAGGACGGCGGCGGCGGGATTTTCGCCGCCGCCGCGGATGCGGACTCCAAAAAGCGCATGATAGCCGCCCTTGTGAACCTTCCCGGCGGCATACAGCGCATGAGCTCCGATATACCCGGCCTTGTGCAGACCTCGCTCAACATGGGCATACTCCAAACTCACGCCGACAAAATGACGATGAGCTTTGCCGTGCGCAGCAGCGTCGGCACCGAAAAGGACGAGCTCGTCAGCCGTCTTGCAAATCTTATGGAGATCCTCGGCGGCAAGGTTGAATGTGACGGCGCGTACCCCGCTTGGGAGTATAAGCCCGACTCCAAGCTTCGCACGCTGATGGTCGAGGTGTTCAAAGAGCTTTATGGCCGCGAGCCGGGCGTGGAGGCCATTCACGCCGGCGTGGAGTGCGGCCTGTTCGCGGGCAAGCTGCCCGGGCTCGACTGCGTTTCCATCGGCCCGGATATGAAGGACATTCATACCCCCAACGAGAGTATGGATGTCGCCTCCGTCGCCCGAACGTGGAATTATGTGCTTGAGGTGCTGAAACGCCTTCGCTGAAAACAGCGTAATAAAAATGGCGGCATAGGGCGGTGTGAGATAAAACAGTAAAGTATGTTTTTGTGGGGTAAGGTCGCGTTATGCGACCTTACCCTGATTTTCATTCTGAAACAGCGACATTGGCAGAAAGCCTACCAAGTCATAATAGATGTCAATTTGCTGTGTCCGTTTGCCGTTTTTCTTCTCCGGCGCGTGGACGTAAACCCTTTGTACCATATCATTTAGAATTGTTGGCGTTAATTCCTGCAAGTCGAACATACAAAGTGGTCTTGTCTGCTTTCAAGATACCGACTTGTGCAGTAGTACAGCTTTTGCCCGCAGTCGGCGCAGTAGACGATACCCGAAAACATATTCGTCTTTCCCGTTCTCGTCGGTCTGCGTTTGTTTTTGCGGAGTTCCTGCACCTTTTCCCAAGTATCAAGGTCAATAATCGGCTCGTGCGTATTCTCGAATGTCATTTGATTTTCTTCGGGAACGTCGAGCTTTTTCTTTGACTTGTACAACTTACGATAAGTTTTGAAGTTTACCGTATGACCAAGATATTCTTTTTTTGAGAGAATACCCGATATGGTGTTTGGATGCCACTTATACGGCTTATCCGGCATATCGTAGTTGTAAAATCCGTTCTTTACCCAATATGCCCGCGGACACAAGACTTGCTCTTTTTCGAGCAGATTGCATATTTGCGAAGTGCCGTATCCCGCCATACAAAGGCTGTAAATTCTTTTCACAACCTCAGCAGCTTCCTCGTCGATTACCCACTGATTAGGATTGTCGGGAGCTTTCATATATCCATACGGCGGCGTGGTCGTAAGCGGCTTGCCCGATTCACCTTTCGCCTTGAATACTGCCTGCACCTTCTTTGAAGAATCCCTCGCATACCACTCGTTCATGATATTCAGAAACGGCGTGAAATCACTGTCGGTCTGATTCGCACTGTCCACTCCGTTGTTGATCGCGATAAAGCGAACGCCTTTTTCAACAAAAAGAATTTCCGTGTAAAAGCCGACCTTTAAGTAGTCACGTCCGAAACAGCTCATGTCTTTGACAATAATTGTCCCGACATTGCCGTCCTCTACTTCGGCTATCATCGCTTGAAATCCCTCGCGCTTGAACGTCGTTCCGCTCACTCCGTCATTAACAAAATATTGCGGATTTTTGAAATTATTATCCTTCGCGTATTTGCTCAAAATCGCCTTTTGGTTCACAATACTGTTGCTGTCGCCTTGAAGCTCGTCGTCGCGGCTGAGGCGGCAGTATAACGCTGTTATCTTTTCAGACTGTCTGTTCATATATTCCTCTCTTTCCGACAGCCTGCCAAACAGGATTGTATCAATAGTATATCATATTTCATTCTGTTTGTCACCGCCTTTTTCGGGATTTTCAGCCATCAATTTCAACAATTTTGACGGCAGGGATTTGTGTCCGGCGTACACACCGCTGAAACGGTAGGTAGTGTTGCCGCTTTCAAAGGTAAGCGTTATCTGCGGAAGCTCCGCAGATAACAGGTTTTTAACTTTCATATTGCATCGTTCCTTTCCTTTTGCATCGTTCCTTTCCTTTAGTGATGTCAGTAGATTTTTTAGTTCGCTGATTGGAATATCAATGCTTTTGACTGTATTTATGATTTCCTCATTTTCAAGCTGCTCTCTCTTTGTTTCAAGAGCTTTGATTTCAGATTGGAGTTTTTTCACGCGATTTGTCTTGTAGTTTATCTTGTCAGTTATTGTTTGAATATCCATAATGTCCTTCTCTACAATTCGGGATCGTTATGCCCTTTA
>CANQLT010000137.1 GCA_947624775.1 uncultured Monoglobus sp. | reverse complement strand
TTTAATGTGACCGTTAACGGAACAACATACGAGGTAGAAGTGGAGGAGGTCGCCGAGGCGGCGGCTCAGGCTCCCGCTCCCAGATCGGCGGCTCCGGCTCCAAAGCCCGCCGCTCCCGCTCCGGCACCCGCGCCGGCAGCTCAGGCAGCCGCGGCTCCCGTCGCGGGCGCGACCACCGTCGAGGCGCCCATGCCCGGCACTATCGTCGCTGTTAAAGTAAACACGGGCGACACCGTAAACGAGGGCGATGTGCTCTGCATCTTAGAGGCAATGAAGATGGAAAACGAGATCATGGCCCCCAAGGCGGGCAAGATCGCCGCGGTATGCACCTCTCAGGGCGCGGCCGTCAACACGGGTGATCCGCTGATCTCGATCGGCTAAGCAAAATTCCTGCGAGAAACATACTTAAATCAAATCGAAACAACGAAAGGGTGATTTTGTGTTAGACGCTTTTTCAAGCTTTTTAGGAAGCACCGGCATCGCGGCGCTGATAAACAACATGACGACAGCGGTCGCCTCGGGAAAGAATTTTCTTGAGGTAATAGGAACGCCGCTGATGATAGCCATCGCGTGCCTGCTCCTTTATCTGGCGATAGTCAAGAAGTTCGAGCCGCTGCTGCTGCTCCCCATCGCCTTCGGCGTGCTCCTTACTAATCTGCCGATGTTCCAAAACTCAAGCGCGATACTTATGCACACCGAGTTCTTCACCGACCCGCAGTATATGATCGACGGGCACCTTGACATACAGCGTATTTTCGCCGAGGGCGGACTGCTGGATCTCTTGTACTTAGGCGTGAAGCTCGGAATTTATCCGCCGCTGATATTCCTCGGCATCGGGATCATGACCGACTTCGGCCCGCTTATCGCCAACCCCAAGAGTATTCTTCTGGGCGCGGCGGCGCAGTTCGGCGTGTTTATCACGTTCCTGGGCGCGCTGGCAATGGGCGCGCTGATACCCTCGATCGGGTTCGGCGTCAACGAGGCCGCGTCGATAGGCATAATCGGCGGAGCCGACGGCCCCACCGCGATATACGTGACAAAGACGCTGGCGCCCGCTTTGCTCCCCGCGATAGCGATTGCGGCATACTCCTACATGGCGCTTATCCCGGTTATCCAGCCCCCGATAATGAAGCTCATGACGACCAAAGAGGAACGCTCGATCGTTATGGAGCAGCTGAGACCGGTCAGCAAGACCGAGCGCATACTGTTCCCGATCATCGTTACCATCGTTGTGGCGCTAATCGTGCCCGACGCGGTCGCTCTGGTGGGAATGCTCATGCTGGGCAACCTGATAAAAGAGAGCGGCGTTGCCGACAGACTGGCAAAGACCGCGCAAAACGGACTTATGAACACCATCACGATCTTTCTGGGGCTCACGGTCGGAGCCACGGCCAAGGCCGAGACATTCCTGACCCCCGCCACTCTGGGAATCGTGCTTCTGGGCCTTATCGCCTTCTGCTTCAGCACGGCGGGCGGACTGCTGCTCGGCAAGCTGATGTGCAAGCTCACGGGCGGAAAGGTCAATCCGCTCATCGGCTCGGCGGGCGTTTCCGCGGTGCCGATGGCCGCGAGAGTATCGCAGCAGGTCGGCCAGAAGGAGAACCCCTCTAACTTCCTGCTCATGCACGCTATGGGCCCCAATGTTGCCGGCGTTATCGGCAGCGCGGTGGCGGCGGGAGTTTTCCTCGCGATGTTCGCTTAAATTTTGAATACCAACCGATTAGGAGGATAATATTATGGCAAAAGTTGGAATTACCGAAACTATATGCCGCGACGCGCACCAGTCGCTCATCGCGACCCGAATGACCACCGACGAGATGCTTCCGGCTCTGCCTCTGATGGACAAGGCAGGCTACCACTCGCTTGAGGTCTGGGGCGGCGCCACGTTCGACGCGTGCCTGCGCTTCCTCAACGAGGACCCGTGGGAGCGTCTGAGAAAAATCAGAAAAGCCGCGCCCAACAGCAAGCTCCAAATGCTGTTCCGCGGCCAGAACGTGCTGGGCTACCGCCACTACGCGGACGACGTGGTGGAATACTTCGTTCAGAAGTCGATCGCAAACGGCATAGACATAATCAGAATATTCGACGCCTTAAACGACGTGCGCAATCTCCAGACGGCTATCAACGCCACCAAAAAGGAGAAAGGCCACGTTCAGGCGGCTATATCATACACGATCAGTCCGGTGCACAACACAGACTATTTCGTGAAGCTCGCTAAGGAGTACGCGAACTGCGGCGCCGATTCGATCTGCATAAAGGATATGGCCGGACTGCTGACGCCCTACACCGCGTATGAGCTGGTAAAGAAGCTCAAAAAGGCGGTCAAGGTGCCGATACAGCTCCACACCCACTACACCAGCGGCGTGGCCTCGATGACTTATCTAAAGGCGATCGAGGCGGGAGTCGACGTGGTAGACACCGCGCTGTCTCCGCTGGCTCTGGGCACGTCGCAGCCGCCCACCGAGCCGCTTGTAGCCACGCTCCAGGGCACCGAGTACGACACGGGCATAGACTTAAGCCTGCTGACAGAGATCGCCGAGTATTTCAAGCCTCTGCGCGAGAAATATCTCGCAAGCGGTCTGCTCGACACCAAGGTCCTGGGCGTCGATATCAACACGCTCAAATATCAGGTGCCCGGCGGAATGCTGTCGAATCTGGTTTCCCAGCTCAAGCAGCAGGGCAAAGAGGATAAGCTCGACGAGGTATTAAAAGAGGTGCCCGAGGTGCGCAAGGACCTGGGCTATCCCCCGCTTGTCACGCCCACGAGCCAGATCGTCGGCACTCAGGCGGTGCTCAACGTGCTGATGGGCGAGAGATACAAAATGGTCACCAAAGAGACCAAGGGCATATGCAAGGGCGAGTACGGCAGAACGCCGGTGCCCATCGACGAGAACTTCAGAAAAAAGATTATCGGAAACGAGAAGGCCATCAAGTGCCGCCCCGCCGACCTTATAAAACCCGAGCTCAAAAAGCTCAAAAAGGAATGCGCCGAGTGGACCGAGCAGCCCGAGGATGTGCTGTCCTACGCGCTGTTTGAGCAGGTGGCGGTAAAGTTCTTCGAGCAGAGAAAAGCCGATAAATATAAAATCGACAAAGACATGGTGGACTACAGCGACATGACCCACCCGATATAAGATTTAGCAAATAATTTAATCCAAAACGGACAGAAAAAACATCTGTCCGTTTTCGCGTTGACGAATTTTTTGTAATGCAAATGTTACTTGAACATTTTGTAAAATTATGGTATTATATATTTGGCAGCAAAAACTGCAAGTGCAGAGTATTCCGCGCGGAGAAACACCTTTGCGCGAATAAAACGTGTGATCGTAAAAGGCAGAACTAAAGACGTAAGGACGGTTGGCTGTTTCATTCCTTTCCGAGCACTCAAATTTGTGTTTGAGACTGATAGAAAGGGGTGATGCATATTATGAAAAAATATCTTTTCAGAATTTTCATTGCATTGCTTGTAATTGTCGTAATATTCGCGATTTTTGCAACAGTAGTGCAGTAAAAAAACAACCGCTCCCAGTTTAGCCGACAGGTGCGGTTGTTATAAACCCAACCGAAACGGCTGACCGTTTTTACGCTCTGCCGTTTCTCTTTCTATGATTATTATATATTACTTTTATATTTTTGTCAAGACTTTTATTAAATCAATGTTTATATAATGAACGGGTATTTCAGTTTGTGATCCTGGGGATGTCGGCTTTGGGGTTGGCGCGTATCGTTATGCCGCCGCCGAGATCTATGCCCATGCCGCCGGTCTGCGACACAGCCGCGTCGATGATGTCGCGCGTCTTTTCGGCGTATTCCGACTTAAGCGCCCGGGTGTACTCCCAAAACTCGTCGTCGCTTCCGCACAGCTTTCCGGCGGGCTCCGCGCCGTTTTTGATGTCGCTCAGGGTCGCGTCGGTGTAGTAATAAACTCCCTCGGTCAGGTTGTCGATGTAAACCTCAACGGTCGCGGTGTGGGCGTCGAGCGCGCGGCTCAGCACGCAGGCCAGCTCTATCCTTGTGATCGGGTCGGCAGAATCATAGCTTTTAAGGTCGTTCGTCAGGCCCAGCTTCACGGCCGCCAGCACATTGGCCTCGGGATAGGTGCCGCCGCAGCTCACGAGCATCTGTCCGGTGTAGCCCAGCAGCTGCTCTATCATTTTGAACACCTGCTCATACGTCACGCTTTGCTCGGGGCCGAAAGCGCCGTTCCCGAGACCGCTTATCACGCCCTTTTGCGCGAGGGCTCCGATACAGCCCGCCGCCCAATGATCCTGCGGCACATCCGAAAACGCGGCTGTTCCCTCGGGCGCGCTTTTTATATCAAACATCCTGCACAGCATGGCCGCGGTCTCGGCTCTTGTCACATTGTCGTTTGGACAGAATTTCCCGTCAAAGCCGCTTATGACGCCCAGCTCGGTCAGCTGGTTCGTCACTGCCGCCTGACCCGCGGTTATGTCTGAATATTTCGGCGCAGTGCCGATGTATCTCGAAAAGCTGTCGGTGTCGTTTGTGCCGACGGTTTTCGCCGCCTCCTCGATTTGCTCGCGGGTGCGGACTCCGGGCAGGCGCTCGAGGCGTTCCCTCTCCGCGTTTTCGAGTATATCCTCGACGCTTGCGCGGTGACTGTTAAAAAACGCGTTGTAGTCGATAATGTCATAGAGCCTATAGGTCTCAAGGTCCGAGCCGTCCTGCTTGTCCTCGATGTCTTGGCCGACGGGAATTATGTATTCCTCGCCGCCGACCGAGATGCCGAAGGACGCCGATTTGAGCGGGCCGCCGAATGACGCGCTCCCCGAAAACAGATATACCGCGTCGGGCTTGTCTAAGCCGTATTCGTTCATAACGTCGGCAACTTTCTGATATTCCGCCGCGAAGTCGTAGAGCGGCTGCACCGCCAGCTCGACGGGTTCCCCGTCTCTCAGACGCAGTCTGTAGGCAGCCGCGCCGCTGAGCTGCGGATAGTCGGCGCAATTGGGGTAGCCGGGCAGAGGCTGATAGTAGCACCTGTCGCACGAGCTGTCATAGCGGGTGCCGTTGTTTGCGCCGTTTTCGCAAAGTTCGATCGCCTCCGAAAGCGTGTCGGCTCCGTTTCCGATCAGCCGCGTGTAGGCCTCCGCGCTTGAGTAAACCAAAAATGCGGAATTTGGGTCGATAACATCGCCGTATATCGCGGTGCTTGTTATGTCCCCGTCCTCGGGGATATAGGCCGTGCCGAGGATCGCTTTACAATCGGGCTCCTCGCGCAGAGTGACCTCGGCGAGCTCCTTTATATCCTTCGCGGTCAACCGCCCCGCCGCCGAGACCGTGACCCCCGAAACCGCGGTCAATGCCACCGCTGCGGATAATAATAACAATAATAACTTTTTCATATATATCATTCCTCCAACATAGTGATTAGAAATTAACGAATACGCCACCCCCTCAGTCAGCTTCGCTGACAGCTCCCCCTCCTTCGGAAGGGGAGCCTTCCAAATTTGCCTCCCCTGCGATAGTGGGGGAGGGGGACTGCGGCCGGAGCCGCCAGTCTG
>CANQLT010000136.1 GCA_947624775.1 uncultured Monoglobus sp. | reverse complement strand
AATCAATTTCAGCGCCGATATCACCCTCGGCAAGACCGCAGATTACGTTCACATGAGCTCGACGTACTTCTCAAAGAAATTCAAAAAGGAGACAGGCATCGGCTTTAAGGAATACTTATGCAAGTTCCGCCTGCACAAAGCGGAGGACATGCTGAAAAGCCCGGATTTCGTCTCGATAACCGACGTCGCCGCAAAGTGCGGTTTCAGCGACAGCAATTATTTCGCCACCACGTTTAAGGGCGAGTATGGCGTTTCGCCCAACAAGTACAGGCATTTGATCGAGTGAGCCCTAAAACGCGCTGAATATCCCGTACAGGCTTTTCATCATGCCGTGGCCGATCACGCTGTCAAAAAGCGCCGAGATGAGAGCGGCGCACGCGAACACCGCGAGGCAGACGGCGGCTCTGAGCAGCGCTTTCGGTTTTATTGCAAACCAAGAGATAAGGCGCTTTTTTCCGCGTTTGGGCGGAGTCTCGCCGCGGGCCGAACGGCACTCCAGTAAAAGCCAGACCGAGGCGCACAGCGGCAGAGCGCCGCACAGGACCACCGACACGAGCGCGAACGCGGCGCCCTTGGGCCCGTATCTGGCGATAAAAAACGCGGTCGAAAAGCCCATGCTGAAGCCTCTGAACACCAGCCGCGCCAGCGCGAACGGGAGCATCGGAGGCAGTATTCCGCCGAGAACCATAATAATTCCGGTCACTATCAGCGGAGGAAACGCCGCCTTGAAGATTTCGCCCGGCGACGCGCCCAGCAGCACCGAGCCGCTGAAATAGTTCTGCATATAGGCGAACACCGCGTTTTTGTTTTCAACGGACATGCGGATATAGGCGAAAACCCCGAAGGCCGCGCCCACGGCTATAAGACAGGCGCACAGCAATATCCGCCGCTTGTTTTTGAATAAAAAACGGCGCGCGGCAGCGGCCGCCTTGTTCCTGCCTCCCGCCGAGCGGCTGTCTTTTAAAGGAACAACGGTCGGATAATACACATCGGATCTAACAAGCTTGTTCATAACGCGCCCCCATGAGTAATCAAATCAATGTTTAATAATATTCAAAAGGCGGCGCTTTTATGCGGCATACATTTTAACACAGAAAAATTCAGGAAGGATTGAAACTTATGAATATCGAAAACCTGCTTCGGCGGCTGACCGAGCCGCGGGGCATAAGCGGAAACGAAAAACCCGTGGCCGAGCTCGCGGAGGAGTATCTAAAAAAATACTGCGGCGAGGTGAGGCGCGACCGAATGGGAAATCTCCTCGGAATAAGGCACGGCGGCGGAAAATTAAAGATCATGCTGGAGGCGCACATGGACCAGGTGGGTCTGATAGTCACCGAGATCGAGGAAAGCGGCAGTCTCAAATTCGCGGCGGTGGGCGGCGTTGACCCGAGAATACTGCCCGGGCTGAGAGTGAAGATATTCGGCGGCGAGACGATAACCGGCGTGATTGCGGTCGACGACGAGGCCCCCGAAAAGACGCCCGAGATCAAAAACATGAAAATATACGCGGGTTTTGAAAGCAAACAAGAGGCTGAAAAGCTCGTCAAGGTCGGCGATTTTGCAGCCTTTGATTACGAAACCGAGAGCCTGCTCTGCGGAAACCTCTGTTCGGGCGCACTTGACAACCGCGCCGGAATGGCGGCTATGCTGTCGGTTCTCGAAAAGCTCGACGGAAAAGAAATCGGCGCCGACATATACACCCTGTTTTCAACTCAGGAGGAGGTCGGCTTGCGCGGCTCGTATACCGGCGCGTTTTCGATAAAGCCCGACATCGCCGTGGTCGTCGATGTGACCCACGGCACCACCGTGGATTCCGAAAAAGACCCGGGCGTGTTTGACCTGGGCTGCGGCCCCGTCATACTCCGCGGCCCGAGCGTTGATTACGACCTGAGCCTTGAGCTTATCGAGATCGCGAAAGAGAACAATATACCTTACAAGATCGAGGCGGCGGGCGGCGCGTCGGGCACAACGGCGTGGGCTATCCAGACCGCGGGCGAGGGCGTCAGGACCGTTTTGATCTCGGTTCCGCTCAGATATATGCACACAAATGTGGAGGTCGTCAAGACAGCCGACGTTGAGGCTGTGGCCGAGCTGGCCGCGGCCGCGGTCGAAAAATTCGCGAAGGACGGTGAGGGCGAATAATGCGAAAATTAAATATTGAATTGATAAAAAAGCTGTCCGAGGCATTCGGAGTTTCGGGCAGAGAGAACGAGGTCAGGGATATTTTAAGAGCCGAGATCGAGCCGTTTTGCGACAGCGTACGGCGCGATCCGCTGGGCAGCCTTATAGCCGAAAAAAACGGCGCCGATCCGATACTGCTCATGACCGCTATGGACGAGCCCGGATTTATCGTGACAAACATCAAAGAGGGCGGCGGAGCGTTTCTGGATTTCGCCGCTGTCGGCGCGGTGAAACCACACTCGGTGATATCGCAGGCCGTTATTGTGGGCGGCAAAAAGCTGCCCGGAATAATCTCGCTCAAGGCGGTGCATCTGACCACCAAAGAGGAGCGCGAAAAGCCCGCGGCGCTGAAGGATCTGTTTATCGACATAGGAGCCGACGAAAGATCCGACGCGGAGAAAAGCGTCATGATAGGCGACTGCGCGGCGTTTAAAAGCGCGTTCGCCGAGTTGGGCGAAAATCAAATCACGGGCAAGGCGCTGATGAGAAGCGTATGCTGCGCCGTGCTTGCCGAGCTGCTCAAACAGGACTTCGGGCGCGGAGTGACCTGCGTTTTCACGGCGCAGAAACAGACGGGGCTGCGCGGCTCAAAGACGAGCCTCGGCCTTGACGAAACAAAGTATTCCGCGGCGTTTACGCTGGACTGCATCGAGGACGAGCGGGCAAAGCTCGGCGAAGGCGTGGCCGCGCCGAGCGTGATAGGCGAGACCTGCGCCGACGAAAGCGCGGTCAGGAGCCTCAGAAAGGCCGCGGAAAAAGCGGGAAAGCTTATCCCGTTCGCCAAAAAGAACAGCGCGGGCGATATTTCAAGCGTCAGCGTCAGGGGCGAGGGGATCCGCTGCGCCGAGCTTGACATACCGATACGGAACAAAAACACCGCCTCGGAGATAGTCGACAAGCGCGACATACTCGCGGCATATGAGACAATGATAAATCTGCTGAAAACAGCCGAATGAAAAGAGAGGGAAAGATATGGACGAGAAAAAATTATTGATAATCGACGGCAACAGCATATTGAACCGCGCCTACTACGGCATAAGGCCGCTGACCGCGCCGGACGGCACGCCGACAAACGCGGTGTACGGATTTTTGAATATTATGCTAAAGTATCTGGACGAGGAGACGCCCGACTATCTGGGCGTGGCGTTTGACTTAAAGGCGCCCACATTCCGCCACAAGATGTACGACGGGTACAAGGCGCAGCGCAAGCCGCCCGAGCCCGACTTTCTGGCGCAGCTCCCTCTTATCAAAGAGGTGCTGGGGGCGATGGACTGCAAGTGCGTGGAGCTTGAAGGCTACGAGGCTGACGACATTATCGGCACGGTCTCCCGCATATGCGACGAGAAAAATATCGCGTGCAGCATACTGACAGGCGACAAGGACGATCTGCAGCTGGCCTCGGACAGCACGGTGATAAAGCTTGTGGTGACCCGCAGAGGCAGCACCGACACCACGCCCTATGACGAGGCCGTGGTTGTTGAAAAATACGGCGTGACGCCGACAGAGTATATTGACGTCAAGGCCCTGATGGGCGACCCCAGCGACAACATTCCGGGTGTTAAGGGCGTTGGCGAAAAGACGGCGTTTTCGCTGATACAAAAATACAAGAGCCTTGATTATATCTACGAAAACATAGACGATATCGACGTCACAAATTCGGTGAGAACAAAGCTTAAAAACGATAAGGACAAAGCTTATCTCAGCAAGACGCTGGCGACGATCGTCCGCGACGCGCCGATAGATTTTGAGCTTGAGGAATACAAGTACAAAACTCCAAACGGCCAAAAGCTCAAGGAGCTGTTCACGCGGCTCAACTTCAAGTCGTTTATGAAACGCTTTAATTTCTCGCCCGCGGCCGAAAAGGCGCCCGAGGCGATATCGGCCGAAAGCGTTGGGATCGAGGAGCCCGCGGCGCTCGGGCTCATCAAAAAAAGCGGAGAAGTGCGTTTTTGCCTTAATCACGACACGGGGCGGCTCACGTTCTCGCTCGGAGACGGCGAAAGGATATACGCGTTTGAGCCGAACGCCGAAGCGCTGCGAGATATATTCGCGGACAAAAATATCAAAAAGATTGGCTATGACCTAAAGAGCGACATTCTGTACTTAAACTCAAGAGGCATCGACTTTGAGGGCCTCGGCTTTGATGTGCTGATCGCCGCTTATATAGACGACCCGAGCCGCAGCAAGTACGATATCGACCTGCTCTGTCTCGATTATTTGGGCAGAAGGCTGGGTTCGGACGTCGGAGCGGCGGAGGGAGAGCAGATCTCGATGGACGCGGGCACAGGCGGAGACAAACGGGACGCCGAGATTCTGGCCGCGATAATCGGCCTTGAAAAAATATTCCGCGGAAAGCTCAAAGAGAACGGGCAGGAGAGCCTGTATTTTGACATAGAGCTGCCGCTGATAAAGGTGCTCGCCGATATGCAAATCGTCGGAATGTACGTTGACAGAAAGGAGCTGTCGGATTTCGGCGCCAAGCTCAAGTCGCGCATCGAGGTTCTGACTCAGGACATATACGAGTACGCGGGAGAGGAATTTAATATAAAGTCACCTTTCCAGCTGGGAGATATTCTGTT
This sequence comes from uncultured Monoglobus sp., assembly GCA_947624775.1. GTDB lineage: Bacteria > Bacillota > Clostridia > Monoglobales > Monoglobaceae > Monoglobus. The sequence continues at coordinate 877 of CANQLT010000136.1, read as the reverse complement.
CGAAAAGCTGGCGCTGCCCCACGGCAGAAAAACCAAGCGCGGCTATTCGACAAATATTGACGTGCTGAAAAAGTTGATCGGCTCGCACCCGATAATCGAGGCGGTGATAGAGTACCGCGCGCTCACCAAGCTGGACTCAACGTATGTTGACGGCCTGATCGGCGTTATAAACAAAAAGACGGGGCGCATCCACTCCAGCTTCAACCAGACCGTGACCGCCACGGGCAGGATCAGCAGCACCGAACCCAATCTCCAGAACATACCCGTCCGCACCGAGCTGGGCCGCGAGATACGAAAGATGTTCGCCGCCGAGGGTGACAAGATTTTGGTAGACGCCGATTATTCCCAGATCGAGCTGAGAGTTTTGGCCGACATATCAAACGACAAAAATATGTGCGACGCTTTCATCGAAAATGACGACATCCACACACGAACCGCGGCTCAGGTGTTCAAGGTTCCGATCAGCGAGGTGACCTCCACCATGAGAACGCGGGCAAAGGCGGTCAATTTCGGTATTGTGTACGGCATAGGCGCGTTCTCGCTGGCGCAGGACATAAAGGTCAGCCGAAAAGAGGCCGACCAATATATCCATGACTACTTAAATTTCTACAGCGGCGTTGACGAGTACATGAAGAGCATAGTCGAAAAGGCAAAGGCCGACGGCTATGTAACGACAAAATACAACCGCCGTCGCTACCTGCCCGAGCTCAAGGCCAGCAACGCGGTGACGAGGGCGTTCGGCGAGAGGGTGGCGCGCAACGCGCCGATACAGGGCACCGCGGCGGACATAATAAAGATCGCCATGGTCAGCGTTTACCGCAGGCTCAAGGACGAGGGGCTCAAGTCAAAGCTGATACTTCAGGTGCACGATGAATTG
>CANQLT010000135.1 GCA_947624775.1 uncultured Monoglobus sp. | reverse complement strand
GCGGAGCCGCCATGGACGTGCCGTTGTTGTTTTCGTATTCGTCGCCGTTGACCGACGACAGAATATTGCCGCCCGGCGCGGTGATCTCAGGCTTTAGCTCAAGACTTGGACCGGTCGCCCAGTTGCTGAAATAGGATATTCCCGCGTCGGGGAATTCCGCGTAGAGAGTGCATATTTCCGCGTCGGTCTTAAGCCGCTTGTCCTCGGCGTTTATCAGCTTTTCGCCGTAGGACTTGCGCACCACCAAGCCGGGTATTTCGTCGCTCACGGTATGCAGTCTGCCGTCGATCTCGTCGTTTTCCACAAACATCATTCCAATGGCGCCGCAATCTAAAAGATACCGGCTTGTTATTCCGCTGTTTAAAACAGAGATAACGATCTTTCCTTTCACAACATCCTCGGGCGGAGTTGTCTCGCTGCCCACATACACATAGTCATAAAATTTGTCCGAGAATTTTTTAAAAAACAGCTCGCTGTACACCGCCTCGTCAACAATGATCTTCTCCCCGTCGGCGAGAGTTATCCCGCCGCCTATGAGCCACCTCTTGTCCGTGTCGCACGACGCGACCGCGGTCGACGCCGAGCAAACTGCCGGATATTCGATATAGCTGTAATCGGGGTTTTCGGCGGTCTCGGCGTATCTGTCGTCATTTCCGGCGGCGCTGATGACCGCGATCCCTGCGTTTCTCATGTTATCACAGGCGGTTGTGTATGCCGGGGAATTCGCCAGCGTTGAGCCCAAGCTCATATTGACCGCGCACACGTCCATTTTCGCCGCGTCGTCCATAGCGGCGATGATAACGGAGTTATATGTGCTGCCTTCCGAGTCGGCAATTTTCATCAAGACAAGCTGAGCCTCGGGTGCGACGCCCGAGAATGTCGTTCCCTCAAACACGCCGTTTTTGCCCGCCGCGATGCCCGCCACATGAGTGCCGTGTGACAGCTGAGGGTAATACACATCCGCGTCATTGTCGCCGTAATCATAGGCAAACGGTATCTTCGAGTTTTTATAAACCTGATTTGCCTCGGCCTTCGCGTTAAGCTCGTTGTTTTCGATAAGATCTTTTACGTAGCTTTTAGATAATTTCGGGTCTTCCGCAGTCGATGAGAAAAATTCGTGAACGACATCAAATCCCGCGTCTATGATCGCCACGGCTTGTCCGCTGCCGTTATAGCCCTTGTCATACATCGCCTGCGCGTTCATCATCTGACCGCCAAAGCCGGGTTCAGCGTTTCCGTCAGCTGCGGGCGTATCGGGGATATCGACCGCTTCGGATATATACACGTTTTTGACGCCGTCTATCGACTTTATTTTTTCAATATCGCTCTCGCGGGCCTCCATTGAAAAACCGTTAAAAACGCTTGTGTAGGTAAAGCCCTTGTCGGCGTCGGCTCCCGAGCGCCTTTTGACCGCCGACTTGACTTTGTCCTGCTCGCTTAAAAGCCGCGCCTCGGTCTCCTTTGCCTCGTCGGTTTTCAAAAATTCGGATGCTCCCATCAAGGCGGCCTCTTTGGTTCCTAAAAGCGGAGCGCCCTCGGTTTCAACTATAAGCGTAACTTTTTCGTCATCGGCCAGCACAGGCATGTTTAGCGCTCCGAAAAGCAATAGCGCGCTCAAAATTGCCGAGATAATTTTTTTATTCATAATATCCGTCCTTTCAGAATTTATCACGTATATTATAACACAAAACTTTGAAACTGTCTATCCCGCCTTTGCGAAATAACGCATATTAAGAAGCGGTTTTCAAATTACGACCGACGTGTCGTATATTCGGGCGCGAAAAGCAGGTTTTCTGTCGTAAAAATCCTTATTCCAAAATTTTTCCGTCCGTTGAGATCGTCACCACCTGCCACGGTATAAATTTACCGCTTGCCATAAGCGCTTGTTTTACAGCATTCTCAATACCGCCGCAGCACGGGACCTCCATGCGCGCGATCGCAACGCTTTTTATATTGTTCCGAGCGATGATCCGGGTCAGCTTTTCCGAATAATCTACCATATCAAGCTTCGGGCAGCCGATGAGAGTGATTTTATTTTTGATAAAATCATCGTGAAAATTCCCGTACGCGTAGGCTGTGCAGTCCGCCGCGACAAGCAAATTCGCGCCGTCGAAATACGGCGCGTTTACCGGCGCGAGCTTGATTTGAACCGGCCATTGAGAAAGTCGGCTTTGCTGTTTTGCGGCGGGCTTACGGTCATCCTCGTATGTATGACTGATCTCCTTAACGTTCGTTCCCGGACATCCGCACGGCAGAGTATCGCTTTTCGAGCGGGCGTTCTTCGCCGCCGCAACCGCTGCCGCGTCATAAGCCGCGGCCTCACGTTCCTCGAACGTGATCGCTCCCGTCGGGCAGGCGGGCAGGCAGTCGCCGAGCCCGTCGCAGTAATCCTCGCGCAGCAGACGCGCTTTTCCGTCAACCATGCCTATCGCTCCCTCGTGGCACGCCTCGGCGCAAATGCCGCAGCCGCTGCATTTTTCGTCGTTGATTTTGATTATTTTTCTTTTCATTACAATATTCCTTTCTTTGCTTTAAAATTTTATTGATTTTGCAATTCATTATACTACAATTAAATCAAAAAGTCTATTTGAATTCAAACAAAATTTTTGAATTTACCGCGCTTAAGATTTATAAGCCTGATGTTGCGGCGTGAAAAGCGGATTTTTTGACGTAAAACTCCTGTTTGCGGGCGCAAACAAATTTGAAATTTTCCGAGATGTGTGATATAATTGTTATGGTATTATGTTTTTAAGCAGTTAACATAAATCTATAATATAACGGAGGTCGAAATTATGAGGCAATTTAAAAAAATTCTATCATGTGTTATCGCGGCGGTCATGGCGATATCGCTTGTTCCCGCGGGGGCTTTCGCCGCCTCAAATGGCGGAACAAAAATCACCGCCGAGGAAGCGGCGAGAGAGTTTATCAAAAACGGAACGGGTCTTTATTTGCCCGAGACCGCGAATTCGGCCGAGGCCGAGGAGTTCCCGAGCTCTTTTGATCTGCGCGCCGCCGATCTTGACGGCAGCGGAGAAAAAAAGAATTACGTCACTCCCGTAAAAAATCAGGGAAATTTTGGTGCATGCTGGGGCTTTGCCGCCATAGCCGCGACAGAGTCGTCCATTTTGAGCGAAATGGGACTCTCGTGCGACGAGTGGGAAGAGACTTACGGAGATGAACCGGACCTGTCCGAGCACCATCTCGCTTGGTTCGCGTTTGTTCCTCTGCCGAGCGGCTCTGCCGGCCGGCAGGACGGCGAGGGTACTTATGTGCCGGGAGCGGATGAAGATACGAGCAGGGTCATGAACGCGGGCGGACTTACCGCCACGGCCACGTCGGTATTTTCCTGCGGTATAGGCCCCATGCTTGAGCGGGATTATCCGTATCGCGGCAAAGAGGGCAATATCATGTATTTAACGCCGGACGAAACTTTAAGCTATACCGACGGCGAAGGCTATATGCCCTATTGCTACAGCGACAAAGACGACTGGAGCATTGACGAAAGCGAGCGCTTCGGCCAGGTCGCGGCGCTTGAGGAAAGCTTTTTAATACCCGCGTCCGCCCAGTTTGAGCGTGACGAAAACACGGGCGATTATAAATTCGTATTTAATCAAGAGGCGGTAAACTCGGCAAAGAAGCAGCTTATGCTCGGACGGCCGCTGCAGATCGGCTACTGCTCGGACCCGCAATTCACAAACGAGGAAACGTGGGCGCACTACACACCAACGAGCCAAAGCGAGGATCCGCTCAGCTCAGTCTACTCGGATCATCAGGTCACGGTCGTGGGCTGGGACGATGATTATCCGAGGGAAAATTTCAGCGCCGATAATGAGCTTCCGCCCGAAAACGGCGCATGGATAGTTAAAAACAGCTACGGCGCCGAGAGCAGGGAATTCCCGGATCATGATACTTGGGGCGATGACGGATATTTTTATCTGTCATATTACGACCACACCATCGACAGCTATGAGGCTGTGGATTTTGACACGTCAAGCGAGTACAGAAACAGCAAGTATTATGACTTCAAATATAACTATCTGCCGGCGAACCCCGACACGCAGTATCATCTCTACGACGAGCCCTGCTACATGGCGAATAATTTTTTAACCTACTATGACAGAATGATTCGCACTCTGGCTTTTCAGACCAACACGCCGAACACCACGACAACCTTTGAGGTGTATAAGCTGAACGAAAAAAGCGAGACGCCCACCGATGGCGAACTGCTCGCGAGCGAGACAAAAACATTTGAGCTGGGCGGCTATCACCGCGTGGATCTTGCCGAGCCGCTCTATATCCCCGCGGACACAGTATTCTCGGTCGTTGTGACCAACAAAACAGCCGATGGGAAATACGAATTGGTCAGCGACCGCAACGAGGGCGAGCTTATCTCAAGAAGCGTAATGGCCTCGTCTTTCGACTCTCCGTACCCGTACGTTTACGCGAAATCGGTCGTGAATCCCGGCGAGAGCTATTTGGGAAGCACCGCCGAGGACAGCTCGGTATCGTGGAACGACTGGAGCGACGTGCTCTCCGAAGGCGAGCAGATGGGAACCGATTTCCTGAAGTCGATCGGATACCTTGATCTTCTTGAGAGCGCCGAGCAAATGATCGACGAATACGAAACCGCTCTTGCCGCTTATCGCGCGGAACATCCCGACGCGCCGAGCGACGAGCTCCCCGAGGAGATCGCGGCTCTTCAAGATAAGTGCTATTCCAACGCGGCAATGCTTGACAGGCTCTTTAACTCGATAATGAACGGGGATTACGACGATCTCGACCTCACCGATGAGCAGCTTGAAAACGCCAACAATCAGGCATTTTACGTTAACGACAACTTCCCGATAAGCGTTATCGCCGACCCGGTGGAGGCGGCCGATTACGCGTTATATTACGATCCCGAATCGGGATTTCACAAAAACAGCAAAGACGGCGAGCCGATCCCGCCCGAGGAGCTCCCCGACGGAATAACTGCGGACGGCAGCGTCGTTACGCTCACATCGGACTTTCGGTTCGTAACGACAAACAGCATCGGTCTGACTTTATCCGGCGGAGTGACGCTCAATGTCCCGGAAGGTGAAAGCCCGTCAATCCAATGCGCCCTTTCGGGCGGCGACGATCCGCGCGCTTTCGGAATATTCGCGAGCGGAGATGTAACGCTTGAAATAGACGGCGATCTCGCCGTGACAGCCGAAGGAACTGAAAACGCCATAAATACCGCGCTCTGCTCTGACGGAGATATAACGATAAACGGCAGCGGCGTTCTCACCCTAAATGGCGGACTGATGTGCGACACGGGCGCGCTGACTGTCAGCGGCGGCTCCCGCGTGACCGTGAAAAACGAGAAAGGTTACATAGCTTTCAGCACCGCGTGTATGACGGGCGACCTTACGGTTAAAGACGGCTCGAGCCTTGAAATTGTGGCAGCGGATCCCGAAAACAAAGACTGCGCGGCCCTTATCATATGCGGCAGCGCCAATGAAGCGGGCAGGATAACGCTCAAGAACAACTCCTCGCTCAAAATAACCTCGGACGGCATCGGCATTATGCCGTTTCAGGCGGACACGCGGGCAGTCGCGGATATTGACTCAAGCTGCGTCTTTACCGTCGAGGGTGATCCCGCGGTAGGCGTCAAGCTTGAGGGCGTCAGCGCCGAATCCGACGCGGCTCCCGCGTCATACGACAGCGAGAAAGAGGCTTATGTTAACTCCGGCGGCGAGCCCGCGAAAAGCATAACGTTTTATCCGCTCCCCTCATCTCCCTCCGTCGGCTCGGGAGGAGGCATATCCACAAGCACATTCTCGAC
>CANQLT010000134.1 GCA_947624775.1 uncultured Monoglobus sp. | reverse complement strand
GCCTGCACGGGCGACGGCATAATCAAGATAGAGATGCACTTCCTGCCCGACGTTTACGTTCCCTGCGAGGTGTGCGGCGGCAAACGCTACAACCGCGAGACCCTCGAGGTCAGGTATAAGGGCAAAAACATACACGAGGTCCTGGAAATGACTGTCGAGGAGGGCTGCGAATTCTTCGAAAATGTGCCCAAGATCAGGCGCAAGCTGCAGACCATGTTTGACGTGGGTCTGGGCTATATAAAGATCGGGCAGCCGTCAACGACGCTCTCGGGCGGCGAGGCACAGCGCGTCAAGCTGGCGACCGAGCTCAGCCGCAGGAGCACCGGAAAGACGATCTATATTCTGGACGAGCCGACCACGGGTCTCCACACCGCGGACGTTCATATGCTTATAAGCGTGCTGCAAAAGCTGGTGGACGCGGGCAACACCGTTGTCGTGATAGAGCACAATCTGGACGTTATCAAAACAGCCGACTATATAATTGATCTTGGACCCGAGGGCGGAGACGAGGGCGGCACCGTTGTTGCCTTCGGCACACCCGAAAAGGTCGCGAGGTGCGCGGCATCATACACGGGCCAATTCCTCAAAGAATACCTCAAAAAAGACAAAAATAAGAAAAATAAATGATTTGTTTGTTGACAAATAAATTCACCAATGATATACTTTAGCATGGCTTATTTGAAATTAAAATAAACGCTATATAAGGAGAAATGAAATGGACAACAATTTAGACGCAAGAATCAAAGACGTTGCGGAGCGTATCAAAACGCTGCGCGAAATTGTGGGAATGAGCGAGCAGGAGCTGGCGGACAAAACCTCTGTCAGCCTTGAGAAGTACATGCAGATCGAAAACGGCGAATGTGACTTTAGTTTTTCGTTTATCTGCCTTTGCGCGAGAGTCTTGGGCGTTGACGTTACCGACCTGCTCGAGGGCCAGAGCGCCACGCTTTCGGGCTATGAGCTCACCCGCGCGGGCGAGGGCATGAAGATCGTACGCCGCAAAGAGTTTGAGTACAACAACCTGGCGCCCTACTTCAAAAACAGGATCGCAGAGCCTTTCCTGGTAACCGCTCCCTTTTCCGAGGCGGAACAGCACAAGGAAATTAAGCTTGCGAAGCACGAGGGCCAGGAGCTTGACATCGTGGTAAGCGGCTCGCTTAAAATTCAGATCGGCAAAAACATTGAGACCCTGAACGCGGGCGACAGCATATACTACGACAGCAAGACGCCCCACGGCATGATCGCGGTGGGCGGCGAGCCCTGTAAGTTCTACGCCATGGTATTCACGGGCGGCAAAGAGGGACATTATATCGAAGATATTGATATGCCCGCCGTTAAGCCTCTGCCCGTCAGAGATGAGCCCGGAAACAGAATATACGACGATTACGTAAAAATGGGCTTTGACGAGAACGGCGTTATCAACTCTATCAAGTTTATCGACGAGGAAAAGTTCAACTTCACGTTTGACATAGTTGACAGACTTGCCGAGAGAGACCCAGACAAGCCCGCCATGCTCTGGCTTTCCAAAAACAAAGAGGAACGCCTGTTCACATTCTCGGATATGAGCAAGCTGTCGGCCAAGGCCGCGCATTACTTTAAATCTCTGGGAATCAAAAAAGGCGACAGAGTCATGCTGGTGCTCAAGCGCCACTATCAGTTCTGGATCGCTATACTGGCTCTCCACAGGATCGGCGCGGTAGTTATCCCCGCTACGAACCTGCTTGTTGAACACGACTTTGACTACAGATTCAAAGCCGCGGGCGTTTCGGCCATCGTCTGCACAGCGGACGGAGACACGGCCCATCAGGCCGAGCTCGGCGCCAACAACTGCGACTTTGACATTCTCAAAATTATCGTTAACGGTCACCGCGAGGGCTGGCTGAACTTCGACGAGGGCATCGAGCCTTTCAGCGACGTGTTCGAGCGTCCCGAGGACCCCAACGAAACAGCCTGCGGCAGCGAGATAATGCTGATGTACTTTACGTCGGGCACGACCGGATATCCCAAGATCGCGGCGCAGAGCCACAAATATCCGCTCGGCCACTTCCTGACCGCAAAATGCTGGCACAACGTTAACCCCACCAAAAAGGGCCTGCACTTCACCATATCCGACACGGGCTGGGGCAAGGCTCTCTGGGGCAAGCTCTACGGCCAGTGGATGAGCGAGGGCGCGACGTTTACATACGACTTTGACAAGTTCCACGCCGAGGATATTCTTCCTCTGTTCGCGAAATACAAGATCACCACATTCTGCGCGCCTCCGACTATGTTCAGGTTCTTTATCAAAGAGGATCTCGGCAAGTATGATCTGTCAACAATAGAGTACGCCACAACAGCCGGCGAGGCCCTCAACCCCGAGGTTTACAACCAGTTCTTCAAGCACACGGGCCTGAGAATAATGGAAGGATTCGGCCAGACCGAGACCACGCTGGTTCTGGGCAACTTTGTGGGCATGGAGCCCAAACCCGGCTCGATGGGCAAGCCCAGTCCGCTTTACAACGTTGAGATACTGCTGCCCGACGGCAAGCCCGCCGGAGTCGGCGAGGTCGGCGAGATCTGCATCAACACCAAGGACGGCGCGCCATGCGGTCTGTTCACCTGCTACTACAACAATGAGGAACTGACAAAAGAGGCGTGGCACGACGGATTCTACCACACGGGCGACACGGCCTGGAAGGACGAGGACGGCTACTTCTGGTACGTCGGCAGGACCGACGACGTTATCAAGTCATCGGGCTACCGCATAGGTCCCTTTGAGATAGAAAGCGTTATCATGGAACTGCCTTACGTTCTGGAGTGCGCGATAACAGCTGCACCCGACCCGATCCGCGGCCAGGTAGTTAAGGCGACTATAGTACTTATCAAGGGCAAGCAGGGCAGCGACGAGCTCAAGAAAGAGATACAGAACTACGTCAAGAAACACACCGCTCCATACAAATATCCCAGAATTGTGGAATTTGTTGATGAGCTGCCCAAGACGATAAGTGGAAAAATAAGACGCGTTGAGATCAGAGAAAACGACAAGGCTTAACATCTAAATATTAACGTAAAGATGTCAGATTATACGGATAATTTGACATCTTTGCTTTTGTATGAAACATTTTTTCGTTTTGCCGCGTCTAACTTAATAAAAATAGGTGTTGCATGTTGAGAAAAAATATAGTATAATGTTTCATGTGAATACTTTTACAGATAGGAAGATGATTATGAAAAAATTAACAGCCATAATTTTGAGCTTGACTCTCTTGATCGGACTTCTTGCGGGACTGACGCTCACGGCCGAGGCCGCGTCGCCGATCGAAAATATATATGTTAACGGTCAGCCCCTCAAATTCAGCGAGGCCGAGCGGCCGTTTATCATGGGCGAAGGCGACAACGGCAGAACAATGGTTCCGCTGCGCGCCGTTTCTGAGGCTCTCGGCGCCACAGTATACTGGATAGACAAAAACGACAACGACCAGCCCACAAAGAGGATACAGATAGTAAGATACGACACAACGCTGCGGCTCGATATAGGTCTGCCCACGATGCATGTGTTTAAGATCGCCTACGACGAGGAGCTCGGCAAAGAGGATCAAAAGCAAACCGACACGATCGATCTTGACGCGCCCGCGTTCCAGGGAGATGAGACAAGAGACTACCGCACCTTTGTTCCTATCCGCGCCATAACCGAGGCCTTCGGAGCCGAGATCAACGCCGTGTTCGCCGATAACGACGAGAGCAGGGTCGACAGACCGATGAACGTTTATATCGTGGACACCTACGACGGCTCAAACGAGAACAAAGTCAGCATAGCGGACCTGTATGACAGCATTGATATTAACCAGTCAACCTTGATCTCAACCGTGGGAATTATAACCAGGATCGACTCAAAATATTATTTGCAGGACGAGAACCAGACCTATAAAATGATCGAGCTTAAAAGCATTCCCGATGTTGAGAACTTCTGGAAACAGCAGCTTGACGCCGCAGACAATAACCCTGTCGGCATAAAGGTCAAAATAACCGGCATGGTCGACAAGGACAATAACAACAAGTACTCAATGGTGCTGCGCCGCGGCTCAACGGGCATGCTGCCCGCGACATCGGCTCAGGCGCCCGCCGCCGAAAACACGAACACGGAGCCGACGCCGACACCAAGAAAAAGCCGCCTGACAAGCAACAGCGAGGACGAAGCTCCCGCAACAACCGAATAAAAATATACTTTGTATAAAAAATAAGCCCGCGGTTTTATCCGCGGGTTTTGTTTTATTGATTTACGGTCTTATTCTGCCTATATCTCTGGGGAAGGCTGTGACGGTCCTGATATTGTCGCAGCCGAGTAGTTTCATTGCGAGACGCTCGAGCCCGATTCCAAGACCGCCGTGAGGCGGCATACCGTACTTGTGCATCATCAGAAAATCGCTGAATTCCTCGGCGTCCATGCCGCGGGCGTTGATCTTATCCAGCTGCATTTGATAGTCATGTATTCTCTGACCTCCGGTCGTCACCTCGGCGCCGTTTAAAAGCAGATCAAAGCTCAGCGTGTACTTGGGATTTTCCGGGTCGTCCATCGCGTAGAACGGGCGTTTCTTTGAGGGGTAATGGGTCACAAACACCAGAGGCGAGCCGTACTCCTTCATGCAGTATTCTCCGATGAGGCGCTCTTCCTCGGGGTCCAGATCATTGGGATTTCTGAACTCTCTGTTATACTCTTTGGCAATTATCTCCTTAATCTCCATGAACTTAAACACGGGTATCTCAATATCGGTAATATCGGGAAGTTCCACGCCCAAAAGTTCAAGTTCCTGCACGTATTCCTCGCGCAGATATTTATACATATATTTCATGAATCTGGCCTCGACCGCCATAACGTCCTCAAACGAGTCGATGAATCCCATCTCAAGGTCAAGGCCCTCAAACTCGTTGATGTGGCGGCTGGTGCTGTGTTTTTCGGCCCTGAACACCGGAGCGACCGTGAACACCTTTTTAAACACGCCGACCATTATTTGCTTATACATCTGGGGGCTCTGGTTAAGCAGAGCCTTGTCGCCGAAATAATCGACCTCGAACATATCGGCGCCGCCCTCGGCTCCCGCAGAAACGATCTTCGGCGGAACGAACTCGGTGAAACCTTCGCCGTGCAGGAAGGTGCGGAACGAGTTTATGATACCGTCAACAATCTTTATAGCCGCGCGCTCTCTGGGATTTCTCAAAGATGCGGGTCTGTAGTCAAGCTTGATATCAACGTTGCATTTGAGTTTGCCTTTATTTATGGTAACGGGCAGAGGCGCCGCCGCGCTTGACAATATTTTGATCTCGTTTATATGGATTTCAAATCCGAGAGCGCTGCGCTTATCCTCAACAAGCGTGCCTTTGAGGCGCACGCTGTCCTCCTCGCGGAATTTGTTTATCGGCAGATCGCCCTCGCCGGGCTCATAGACGCACTGAACGAGATTCCTGCGCGTTCTGAGCACGAAAAACGCGAACGACTTCATTGCGCGGATACGATGTATCATACCCTCTATCTCAACTGTGTCGCCGTTTTTTACTTCGCCTTTTTCGAAGGCGCCGATAACGGTTTCGATATCATACTTGCCCGTGTAACGGGTCAAATCCAGAATTTCCATAAAATATAACTACCTTTCTGCTAATCTGCTAAAAATTTACGCTTTTCACTAATGATCCCAATCGCTGAAATTTATCAGAACAGGCCCGGGATATTCATTCCTCCCGTCAGGCTGCTCATTCGTGACTCGCTGTCCTTCTCGGCCTTTCTCATGGCCTCATTGACAGCCGCAACTATCAGGTCCTGAAGCATCTCAACATCG
>CANQLT010000133.1 GCA_947624775.1 uncultured Monoglobus sp. | reverse complement strand
GGGTCGCACGCTTGCCGACCGTTGTCAGCTGCGCCGCCTGAAAATGAGTGAAACCCAGAGTGGGCATATCTTTATACTTCAAAGCGAGATCGCGCAGCAGCGAGATAACTTTAATAACTTTGCCGCGGATAAGCTCAAGCGCCTCATTCATAATTATTAAGTCGGTGTTGTCGCCAACATAGCACGAAGTGGCGCCCAGATGAATTATACCTTTTGCCTTCGGGCACTGGAGGCCGTAGGCGTATACGTGAGACATAACGTCGTGCCGCACTTCCTTTTCACGGGCCTCCGCCTCGGCGTAGTTGATATTATCCATGTTGGCTTTAAGTTCCGCGACCTGATCGGGCGTAACGTTAAGGCCGAGTTCCATTTCTGACTCCGCCAGAGCAACCCACAGCCTGCGCCAGGTCTTGAACTTTTTATCAGGCGAGAACAGATATTTCATTTCCGAGCTTGCGTAGCGTGAGCTCAGGGGACTTTCATAAATATTTTTGCTCATAATTATCTTTATTTTCCTTTCTGCGTTTCAGTATCTAACATTCACCCATCAGATATTTTTCAAGTCTGTCAAGGCCTGTCTTTATGTTTTCCATCGAGGTAGCGTATGAAAGACGAACATATCCGTCGATCCCGAAGCCCTCGCTGGGCACCATTGCGACCAGCGCTTTGTCAAGAACGTCCGCGCAGAACTCGTTGGCCGTGTTTATCATTTTTCCGTAATGCTCCTTGCCGAGCGATTCTTTCACATTCATAAAGATATAAAACGCGCCGTGTGGATTAAGACAGCTTACACCGTCGATCGACTTAATCCGCTCAACCATATAGTCGCGGCGTGTTATGTATTCGCGCTTCATATCATCAATAATGCTCTGGTCGCCGTCCAAAGCCTCAACCGAGGCTGCCTGCGCAATAGAGCAGGGATTTGATGTCATATGGCTTTGGATGTTTGAGATAGCCTTTGCGATCTCAGGCTCGGCCGCCAAATATCCGATTCTCCAGCCCGTCATGCAATAGGCTTTTGCCATGCCGTTCACAATGATTGTAAGCTTTTTGATATCTTCGCCCAGCGTGGCAATATTCACATGTTCGCCCTCGTAAACGAGCTTTTCGTATATCTCGTCAAAAACAACGTATATATTGTTTTGGGCGCAGATCTTGGCAATTTCCTCAAGCTCGGCCTTTGTGTATATCATGCCGGTAGGATTGCTTGGGGTGTTGAGAACCAGAGCGCGCGTCCTCGGAGTGATCGCAGCGCGGAGCTGATCGGGAGTGAATTTAAAATCGTTCTCCTCGGTCGTGTTTATAATGACAGGGGTTGCATCGGCAATTTTTATCATTTCGGGATAGCTTACCCAATAAGGCGCCGGGAGTATGACCTCGTCGCCGGGATTGCATATACATATAAAAACGTTTGAAAGCGAGTGCTTTCCGCCGTTGCTTATCACAATATTTTCAACGCCGTACTCAAGTCCGGTGTCGCGCTTTATTTTGCGGCAAACCGCATGCTTTAAATCAAGGGTGCCGGAGGCGGGAGTATATCTTGTGAAATTGGCGTTTATGGCGCTGATGCCGGCGCGCTTAACGTTTTCGGGCGTGTTGAAATCAGGCTCTCCCGCGCCGAAGCCCACAACAGGAATACCCTCTTTTATCATTTCCTTATATCTCGCGTCAATCGCGAGAGTGGGGGAAGGGGAGATGCTTTTTGCTTTTTCTGAAATAAATAATGACATATTCAACCTCCATAAAAATTACTTAGTTTATATTTTAATACAATACCCCGCAAAATGCAAGGTTATATTCAACAAAATTTTATAATATGCGCCGAGATTTTACATGATCCTTAAAAATCAATAAACTCGCTTACGTCCGGGAACGCGTTTTCGATATGATTTACGCGTATATCGCCCGCGGTGTACACCTCGATCACGTCAAATCGTATGTCGGTGTCCAAAGGATTGTCAAAAAGATATTGCTGTGCGGATTTCACAATACGCGATAACTTCGTTTTATTCACGCTTTCGGCCGCGGCGCCGTGGCTTGAGTCTTTTCTGGTTTTGACCTCAACAAACGCGACAACGTCTTTTTTCGGTGTCAATGCTATTATATCAATTTCTCCGAATCGTGTGCAGTATTTCCGCTCCAGAATATAATATCCATTTGATGTCAGCATACCTTCGGCGATATTTTCGCCGAGATCGCCGATATTTTTCCTGTATCTGCTCATTTTGCCGTACCCAAAACCTTAGGCGTCATAAAGGTTTTTCTGTGGACATCCGAGACGCCGAAGCTGCGTATCGCCTCGCAGTGCGCCTTTGTGCCGTAGCCCTTGTGCTTTTCGAAACCGTATTCGGGGTACTTTTCGGAAAGCTCGGTCATATACCTGTCTCTCGTCACCTTGGCGATAATCGAAGCCGCTGCGATAGTCTGCGACTTGGCGTCGCCTTTGACTATGTAAAGGCTCTCAATTTTGTCAAATTCTATTCTGTCATTTCCATCAACTATCAGGATATCGGGCGCAATTTCGAGCGAGTTTACCGCGTTCTGCATGGCAATGTGGGTCGCCTGCCTTATATTGATTTTATCTATCACATCCTGAAAGACAAACTCCGCCGACCAAGCGAGAGCCTTTTCTGTTATTTCTTCATACAGAACGGCTCTCTTTTTCTCCGACAGTTTTTTCGAATCATTGATGCCCTCGATAATAAGATCTTTTGGAAGAATAACTGCCGCGGCGCAAACGGGGCCTGCAAGAGGGCCGCGTCCTGCCTCGTCGATCCCGCATATGAGTTTTTTCCCGGAATTATAAAGTTCGGTTTCGAATTCAAGCATTGTGTTCATGATCTACTCCTTGTTTTCGTATATCCGCGGCGGAAGCTCAAGAGTTATATTTCCGAGCGCAGCCGAGCGGAAGTCGCTTAAAACTATGTTGGCCGCTCTGAATGTGTCGATCTCGCCGCCCGATATAACGCAGCCGCGCTTTCGGCCGATTAGCTCCAACAGCTCATATTTGTTTGCCGTGTCGGAATTTTCGTCAAGCTTGTACACCCTTTTAAGAGCATCAAAATAGTTTTCTTTAAGATAGCCCAAAAGCTCATACGCAAGATCCTCGACGTCGAGAATCTCATCTTTTATGCCGCCGGTGAAGGCGATTTTTTTTGCCACATCGTCACTTTCGAACTTTGGCCATAAAATACCAGGTGTGTCCAGCAGCTCATATTTTCCGGCAATTTTTATCCATTGCTTGGTCTGGGTTATTCCCGGCCGGTCTCCTGTTTTGGCAGCGGCCCTGCCTGAGAGACGGTTAATAAAAGATGATTTGCCCACGTTCGGGATACCTATAACCATCATTTTCACCGCGTGGCGCTTGATGCCTCTCTGCTCATCGCGCAGGAACTTGTCGCTGAGCACGTTTTCGATAGCGGCGTCAAGGTTTTTCTTGAGCCCTTTGCCCGAGCGGCTGTCCGCGGCTATGGCAGTGTTTCCGTTATTGTTAAAATAATTCAGCCATTTGTCTGTAGCCGACCTGTCGGCTATATCGGCTTTGTTTAAAACAATAACGCGCGGCTTTGACGCGACGATCTTATCAGTCTCCGGGTTGCGCGATGACAGAGGCAGACGCGCGTCAACCAGTTCTATTACCACATCCACAAGCTTCAAATTGTCTTTGATCATGCGCCTTGTTTTTGACATATGTCCCGGGAACCATTGAAGCTGATATTGATTTTCCATAAATGTCTCCTTATATTATATAATAAGGCTGTATCACACTGTTCGTCGGTGATACAGCCCTTGTTTTTTTAAGATACAAACGTAAAGTTATGGTTTTCGTCCTCAACCAGATAAGAGGTTTCAATAGGATAAGCCACTGAGCCGAAATTGCTGACCGGCCAGAATCTGAACACGGCGCCGCCAACGATTTCATTTTCGGGAACTTGGCCGATCTCTCGGCTGTCTCTGCTGTTGTTGCGGTTGTCTCCCATAACGAAAACCTTATCCTTTTCAACAACAATGGGATTGTCCTTGCTGTATTGGCCGCTGGCTATACAATCCATAATATAGGCGCCGGTGCGTGTGGTCTTATCTTTAATATAAGGCTCGTCAATTACCTGGCCGTTAACGTATACATCGCCGTTTTCGAAGTCGATATAAACGGTGTCGCCCTCTGTTGCGATTACTCTCTTGACATACGGTCTGTCGGGGTCGCTTTCCGGCTTAAAGATTATCACGTCGCCTTTTTCCGGCTTGTAAAAAAAACGGTTAACATAAAGTCTGTCATTTTCCTGAAGCGTGGGCTGCATCGACGAGCCTTGAACCTTTACCAGAGTAAAAACAAAATTTCTGATAAGCAGAGCCAAAGCGACAGCGATAACAAGACATAAAACCCAATCTCTGATTTCTTTCAGCATGTTAATTTCTCCATTCTTCTTTTTAGCTTTTGTTTTTTTGCCGCTTTGAGAACCCGGCGGCATTTGAGCGCGTGTCCGCGAGGTATCGGTTCTGGCATCACGCGGAGCAGAAGCTCGATTAGTCTGCGAGGCGGCCGCCGCGCGTTTTTCGGATTCGGCGCGCGATGATGGTCTTTGAGCAACCGACTCGGTTATCTTTGGCATTTTTTGTGTCTGGCCGGGGGTGACGGTCTGCCTTTTTGCGGGTCTGCTCTGAGACAAACCTCTGTTTTTGTCACTCACATCTGGAGACGCGGGTGAGCCTGAACGCTTGGCCGGTTTAGGGGTGTCGGCTTCGCGAGCCGGCTCGCGAGGCGTTCTGCTCGTTTGAGCCTGAGAGGATGTCGGCACATGCGCGGGGCGCGTATCGCGGCGTAAATTATTGTTGAAAACGCTGTCGGCCGACGAAACGCTCGGCGCGGGCTTTGCGCTCTCGGTTTTTGCCGAGGGGCGTGTGCCGCTTGAAAGCACGGACGATTCGCTCGCCTTGGCTCTCGCCATTCTTCTCGCCTTCGCGTTTTCTTCCGCCAGGATCTGCTGTTCCATTTCACGTTGTCTCGCCAAGCGGCGGGCTCTGCGCTCCTCGATTTCGCGGAGCATCAAATCAGTCTGAGCGTTTATCTCGGACCTGGCTTTTTCAAGCGTGGGATCACTCGCAGAGGAAGAGCGAGCGGCCTTGTTCGCGGCGTCCTCAAGAATTTTATCAAGTTCCGAGCCGTTTCCGGCGGCGGAATTTCTGTTATTGGAATCCATAATATTTCCCCCCTGATACCTTGTAAAATGCCAAAGAGTGGTGATTAAAAATAACCACCACCG
The DNA here is from genome assembly GCA_947624775.1 of uncultured Monoglobus sp. GTDB lineage: Bacteria > Bacillota > Clostridia > Monoglobales > Monoglobaceae > Monoglobus. The sequence continues at coordinate 888 of CANQLT010000133.1, read as the reverse complement.
CATTTTGCAAATATTATAACTTTTCTCTTACCTTGGCAGCCTTACCCGCTCTGTCACGCAGATAATAAAGCTTTGCACGTCTAACTCTTCCGTGTCTTACCACCTCGATACGGTCGATCTTGGGTGAGTTGATAGCGAATGTTCTCTCAACTCCAACGCCGTAAGAGATACGTCTGACGGTAAATGTCTCCTGAATGCCGCCGTGATTCTTCTTTATCACGGTGCCTTCAAACATCTGTACTCTTTCTCTGTTTCCCTCTTTAACTTTTACATATACGCGCACTGTGTCGCCTATCAAAAGCTCGGGGAGGTCTTTTCTGATCTGTTCCTGTGTGATTTGCTCTAAAATGTCCATTTAAAAAATCCTTTCTGTTTATACCATTCTTAGATATTCATGTCGAAAAACGACAGCGGACTACCCGATATTAACTACATAATAGTAACATATTTTTTTCAAAATCGCAAGTTATTTAAGGTTAATTTTTCAAAATACAAAAATTTCGATTAAATTTACCAAAAATATCGAGTCAACTAGGACACAAATTGTTTAAATTTGCGGTATTACTCCTCGTCGTCATCCGGGCTGATGATCGCGTCAACAAATTCTTTGGGGTCAAACGGCTCAATATCGTCGATCTTTTCACCCACGCCGATATACTTCACGGGAATATTATAATCGTTTTTAATCGCGAGAACGATTCCGCCCTTTGCGGTTCCGTCAAGCTTTGTCAGGATTATTCCGGTTATATCGGCCGCTTCTTTAAATTGTTCAGCTTGCTGCACCGCGTTTTGACCCGTTGTGGCGTCAAGCACCAGCAGCACCTCTTTGCTTGAGTCCGGAAGCTCGCGGTCAAGGATCCTGTAGATTTTTTTCAGTTCGGCCATAAG
>CANQLT010000132.1 GCA_947624775.1 uncultured Monoglobus sp. | reverse complement strand
CATCGCGATAGGCGCGGGAACCGACGTCGCCATCGACGCGGCGGACGTTGTGCTGATGAACAGCAGGCTGTCCGACGTTCCGGCGGCTGTCAAGCTGAGCCGCGCCACGCTGAGAAATATACACGAAAATCTGTTTTGGGCGTTTATCTACAATATAATCGGCATACCGCTGGCGGCGGGCGCGTTGATACCGCTGTTCGGCCTCAAACTCAACCCGATGTTCGCCGCGGCGGCAATGAGCCTATCGAGCTTTTGCGTTGTGAGCAACGCGCTCAGGCTAAATTTTGTGAAAATTAAAAAGAGCCCGCAAAGTCCGCAAAACGCTGTAGGAGCGGATATTATCCGCCCGCATATTTCTGACGCATCGGGATCTTTTGAATCGAAAAATAAAAACAATATTAATAATAAAAAGGAGTTAAAAGCTATGGAAAAAACAATCAAAATCGAAGGAATGATGTGCCCACATTGTGAGGCGACGGTAAAAAGCGCGCTTGAGGAGCTGCCGGGTGTTGAGTCTGCGGTCGCCAGCCACACGGCGGGCACGGCGGTCGTGACCTTGAGTTCCGACGTTTCGGACGACGTGCTCAAACAGACGGTTGAGGCTAAAGGCTACAAGGTGGTAGCGTAGCGTAAAACGAATGAGCCGCCCTTCCTAATCGGAGGGCGGCTGTTTGTTTTATTCTTTTGTTTCTTTATTTTTTGCTTTGGGCTCCTTGCCGCGGTCGAGGCTGAACGTGAACCTCGCGTACTCGCCCTCGACGCTGTCGACCTTTATGTCTTTGCCGTGGGCCGCCAGCATGCTCTGCACGATGTACAGCCCGATACCGGTGCCCTCTTTGTTGATGGCGCGCGACTTGTCCACCTTATAAAGACGCTCGAAAATTATCTTCTGCTGCTCGGCGGGGATTCCCACGCCCGTGTTGTGGACAGATATCCAGATCTCGCCGCCCTTGGGATGGGTCTCGATCGTGATCTTGCCCTTGTCATAGGTGAATTTTATCGCGTTGTCGATAAGGTTGGTGAGCACCATTTTGATCTTGTCCGCATCGGCTCTCACATAGCTTACATCGCGGTCGAATATCAGATTGATGTCCAAATCCTTCGCGTCTATTTTATTGCCGAGGCCGATTATGATAAGTCTGATCGTTTCGTTGATATCAAAATTCGACATGGTGAGGTTGACCTTGTCTGACTGCATTCGGGTTATGTCAAGAAATGTGTTGACCAGCCGCGTCAGGCGCGTCACCTCGTCTTTTACTATTTTGAGATATGAGTTTTGCCTTTCGGGCGGTATTGTCCCGTCTAGAATTCCGTCTATAAAGCCGCCTATGGTCGTCATGGGCGTTCTGAGCTCGTGCGACACGTCGGATATAAAGCTCATGCGCACGTCCTCCGAGCGCTCTATCGCGTCGGCCATGTTGTTAAAGCTGTCCGCCAGTTCGGTGAGCTCCTCAACGCTCTCGTCAAAACGGTCGATCTCGACCCTTGATTTCATGTTGCCGCTCGCGAATTCCTTGACGCTTGTACTTACGCGCTTTATCGGGTTTGCGAGGATCTTTGACAGCATATATGACAGGATAAATGACACGATTATAACGACCAGAGCCGAGAACAGCAGTATCTTGAACATCTCATTTATAGTGCTGCGTCTTTGCGGCATCGGCGTGCTTATCAACACCGAGCCGAAAACCCTGTCTTTGTCGTTGTTCATGATCGGGACCTCGAGTGTGAACATCGTCTCATTGAAAGCTCCGCTCATGGTGCCGATCGACGTGGTGCGCTTGCCCGAGAGCACCTCGTGCAGCTCGTCGATCGGTATGGCTCTCTCTCTGCCCGACCAGTAGCCGCTGTCGGCGGTGTTAACAAGCATAGCACCGTTCGAGTCGGTGATTATGATGTGGCTGCTGCTGCTCCGCGAAAAGCCCGTCAGCACCGACGACAGGCTCTCCTGCGATATGCCGTTGTTGATAAGGCTCACGATCGAGTCGGCGTTTTTGCTTATATTGTTCTCTATCTGCTTTGAAATAAAGTTGTTCACCAGCACCATCTGCAGCGACGCGAGTATGATTATTCCGATAAGCACCGTCGCCAGGTTGGTAAAAAGCACGCGGGAAAATATGTTTTTTCCGAACAATCAGCTCACCTCGAATTTATAGCCCACGCCCCAAACGGTTTTAAGGGCCCAGCTTCTGTCTTTGCCCTCGAGCTTTTCGCGTATGCGCTTGATGTGGACGTCGACCGTTCTTGAATCGCCGAAAAACTCATAGCCCCAGATCTCGTCAAGCAGCTGGTCGCGCGTGAAAACCTTGTTGGTGTTCTTGGCGAGGAAATAAAGCAGTTCAAACTCCTTGGGCGGCATCTCGACTTTTTTGTCGTCAATATACACCTCGTATGTGGACTGATTGATGCGCAGTCCGTCGAACTTCAGCTCGTCGTCATCGGCCTTTTCCTCGTCGCTGCCCGCGCTGCGCCGCAGGACCGCGCGTATTCTGGCGATAAGCTCCTTTGGCTCAAAGGGCTTTACCACATAGTCGTCCGCCCCCAGCTCAAGACCCAGCACCTTATCAAACGTCTCGCCCTTGGCGGTCAGCATAATGATCGGCACATTGCTCTGCGCCCTGATCTCGCGGCACACCTGCCAGCCGTCCTTGATTGGCAGCATGACGTCCAGAAGTATCAGATCGGGCTTTTCGGTGGTAAATTTCGCCACGGCCTCCTGACCGTCGCCTGCGATCACCGCCTCAAAGCCTTCCTTCTCAATATATAGCCGAACCAGCTCGCATATATTTTCTTCATCATCGACGATAAGTATCTTTGTTTTGCTGTCCATAAACCGCACCTCTCTTTTTTCTTTTGACTTTAAAACTAATTATAACACAATATCCCGCGAATGTCTAAATATTTTGTAAACTTTTCTAAAATATTTTTTGAAAATATGCTTATACTATACAAAAAGGAGTGATTGCATGAGTGAGGCTGTCGCGGGCAGCTTGGCGGCGGATAGCCGCGCGGACAAAAGAATACTGAAACAGGAGGCGGCAGCATACGGGGCGCTCAGGAGCGAGGCGCTTGACGCTCTTGAGGATTACCGCCGCTGCGTTAATAATTTTGACTATATCTGTGACGAAAAGCTGGTCGATGTTTCGATATACAATATTCAAAGCGCCGCGAGCCGCTATGAGTTCCTGCTGAAAAACCTAAAAAGAATAAGCCGCTGATTTGCGGCTTTAATAACGTTTAAAAATCAGTCAATACCCCATGCTTTTTTGCATTCCTCGAGCGTGTATTCTTTATCCTTTTCCGGGTCGGTATCGCTGTAATATTCGTCGGCAAGTTTTCGGCAAAACAAATCGTCCGCCTCCTCGTCGGCGGTAATACCTTGTATATACGCTAAAACATAGCCGATTTTATATTCGGGAACAAGTTCCAGAAGCTGCACTATCTTTTCTTTGTCTGACATAATATCACCTCGGTCAGTTTATATTATTATACTACCACAAACGGTTTAATAAATCAAGGTATTTTTGAGTTCGCGGGTTTGGTATTTTTTTAAGATACCGTCATATTATATATTATTAAATAAAAAAGGTGTGATCATATGTCGGAGAGACGGAGGCGGGACGGGGAAAGGCAAAAACCCGCTTTGAGGGAGAAGATCGCCGACGCGGTGGATATTTCGAAAAATCTTGTGCTGGGGCTTCCGCTGGTCACCATGGTCGGCGACCGCGAGATGACGATAGAAAACTACGTGGGGATAATTGAGTACGGCGACGAGAGTATAAAAATAAAATGCAAGGCCGTGAACGTCGCACTGTGCGGAAAGGACCTCGAACTTAAAACAATGACCGAGGAATTTTTATACATAACCGGGAGGTTCAAATGCTTTTCATTCGAATACTGAATTATCTGCGCGGCTATCTGCTGCTGGATATAAGCGGCAGATTCCCGGAGCGGTTCATAAATATCTGCGTTCGCCGCGGGATAAGAGTGTGGGATGTGCGCTCACAAGGCGGCGTGTTCCGCTGCAAGGTGGCGGCGTCAGACTTTAAAAATGTCCGCGGTATCGCTAGGGTCACGGGAGCGAGGCCGAGGATAACCGAGCGGCGGGGCCTTGTTTTCACGCTCAGACGCTATAGGCGCCGTTGGCCGGCCTTGATCGGGATACTGATGTTTTTGATAATAATTTACATAACGACCACCCGCATTATGAGCGTGGACATCGCGGGCAACAGCCGCGTCTCCGAGGACGAGATCAGACGGCTGCTTTCCGAGTGCGGCGTCAGGGTCGGAGCCTCCGCGAAGGACATTGAGCCCGACAGGGTGCGCAACGAGATGATACTAAAAAACGACGCGTTGGCGTGGGTCGGCGTGAACGTCCGCGGCTCCAGAGTTTTTATCGAGATCGTGGAGCGGCTTGATTCCGAGAGCGTGCCGCATGTCACCGACGAGGAGTGCAATCTTGTGGCGGCAAAGGACGGGGTTATCAGCCGCGTTGAGGTCAGACAGGGGCAGACAATGGTTCGGCGCGGCGACGGTGTGCGCGCGGGTGATATGCTTGTGAGCGGTGTTATGGATAGCGTGTACGGCGGATTCAGGCTGGTACACGCCTTCGGAGAGGTGTACGCCGAGACCGAGTATTCCGAGACAAGAGAATACCCGCTTGTATATACCGAGAGGGAATACACCGGAGAGGAGAAGAATCTGTACGGGCTTGAGCTTTTCGGCAGTGAGTTTAATTTATACCCGAAATCCGCGGCTCCGGGAGCGGATTATGAGGAGGAGCGGAGCGAGGCGTCCGTCACCGTGCCTTTTATAAACTCGCCTTTCGGCGGCGTTTTAAAAAAATACCGAAAATTTGAGGAGGTAGAAAAGCGGCGCACCGTGCGCGAGGCGGTCGACACGGGTATAGCAGAGCTGACGCCGATCGTGGAGCGGTCCGTTCCCGAGGGCGCCGAAATAACAAACAGGACAAACGAGCATAATATATTATCGGGAGAGCGCGTCGAGGTCACTGTGACTTTCGAGTGCCTTGAAAATATTGCCGAAGAGCGTGAAATTGACAAAAGTCTGATTGACAAAACCGAAAATTTGGATTATGATATAGAGAGTAATAATTCAGAGGAGGAAACTCCCCGATAACAGAGGGTATTTAATGGAAAGATTTATTGAAGTTGAAAAAATGGAGTTCGTCATAAACCTGTTCGGCAGCTTTGACGAGAATGTGAAAATTATAGAAAAAGAGCTGGACGTGGCGATAATCAACCGCGGCTCGGCGATAAAGGTGGGCGGCGAGCCCGAAAAGGTTGACAAGGCGGTGTCCGCCATAAATCAGCTTTTGGCAATAGCGGCGCGGGGCGAGCAGATAGGCGAGCGGGAAGTCCGCTATGTGATGAGCCAGATCGACGACGGCAACGAGGAAGAGCTGAAAGACCTGGGCAAGGACGTAATCTGCGTCACATCAAACGGAACGCCGCTCAAAGCCAAAACCTTGGGCCAGAAAAAATACATCGAAAAAATCAAGCAGAATCCGATAGTGTTCGGCATCGGCCCCGCGGGAACGGGCAAGACGTACCTGGCTGTGGCGATGGCGGTGTCTGCCTTTAAAAATAAAGAGGTCAACCGCATAATCCTGACCCGTCCCGCTATTGAGGCGGGCGAGAGCCTGGGCTTTCTGCCGGGCGACATGCAGGAAAAGGTCGACCCGTATCTCAGGCCGCTATATGACGCGCTGGGCGAGATGCTGGGCTTTGAGACGTTCCACAAGGTGCTGGAGCGCGGTCAGATCGAGGTTGCGCCGCTGGCGTATATGCGCGGCAGAACGCTTGACGATGCGTTCATAATCCTGGACGAGGCGCAGAACACCACCCGCGAGCAGATGAAGATGTTCCTGACCCGAATGGGCTTCGCCTCAAAGATCGTGGTGACGGGCGACGTGACGCAGGTCGATCTGCCGAGGGACAAGCAGTCGGGCCTCCGTGACGCGGAAATAGTGCTCAAAAACATTGAGGGTATAGAGTTTATGTATCTCTCGGAAAAGGACGTTGTTCGCCATCCGCTGGTTCAGAAGATAGTCAAGGCATACGAAAAGAAAACCCTGGAGCGCGAGCGCGTGGCGCAGCAGCGCAGAGGTAAACACATATGAAAGTCGCAATATTAAACGAACAAAACAAGATCACGGTCAGCCGAAAGCTGCGCGAGCTTATCAAAAAGGCGGCGCGCGCGTCTTTGGGCTATTTCGGCCTGCGCGACGATGTGGAAGTCAGCGTCATGCTGACCGATAACGAGGGCATCAGAAACCTCAACAATCTGCACCGCGGGATCGACAGAGCCACCGATGTGCTGTCCTTCCCGATGTTCGAGTATGACGAAAAGGGCGATATCCATGAGGATTACGCCGAGTTTAACGAAATGGGCGAGATCGTGCTGGGGGATATAGTGATCTCCCTTGAACGGGCGCGGGAGCAGGCGGAGCAATACGGCCATTCGTTCGAGCGCGAG
>CANQLT010000131.1 GCA_947624775.1 uncultured Monoglobus sp. | reverse complement strand
CAAGCAGGTGGCGGAGGATCACGGCTTTACCGCCATTGCGAACGTGGACATTATGGACGAGGACGGCTCGCTCACGATCCCTGTTCCCGCGCCCGCAAGCGGCGAGTCCACAATAACCGAAAACTACGTCGGCTCACATCTTGCAAATTACGATTCGCTTATATGCCTGTCGCACTTTAAGGGACATTCTATGGCGGGCTACGGCGGCGCGATCAAGAATATGTCAATCGGCGTGGCGTCAAGCAGAGGCAAGGGCTGGATACACAGCGGCGGCACGAGTATGACTAATATCTGGGGCGGCAAGCAGGACGCGTTTCTTGAAGCTATGGGCGACGCGACAAGCGCTGTTATAGATTATATGGACGGCAAGGTTGTGTATATAAATGTAATGAACAACCTGTCGATCGACTGCGATTGTGACGGAAATCCATCGGCTCCGCAAATAAGCGATATAGGCATTTTGGCATCAACAGACCCGGTAGCGGTAGACCAAGCGTGTCTTGATTTGATCGCGCAGGCGCAAGGCAACACAAGTTTCTTAAGCCGCGTCAACAGACAAAACGGTTATCATACGCTTGAACACGCGGAGGAGATCGGCATAGGAGGAAGAGAATATCGTCTTGTTGATATAGACAATGAACCCACGCCAAATCCTACGGAAGCTCCTACCGCGGAACCGACATCTGATCCTACGCCCGTGATTACTCCGCGTCCGCAGGCAAATATGACCTATGCAGGAGGAGCGCTTACAATAAGCAATCTTGAGGGCGGTGCAAAGCTTATTCACGCGTTATACACGAACGGCGTGCTGTCAAGGCTTGATATAACCGACGCCTCAAACGGCACAACGAATATAGAAACGAGTAGCGGCGATAAATTCATGCTTTGGAGCACGATCGGTGAAATTATGCCGCTTTGCGAAGCGGTTACGGTTGAAACGGGAACTGTTACCGAGCCCACACCTACACCTACGCCTACTCCTACGCCGACGCCCTCACCGGAGCCGGAGAAAAACAAAACGCTTGTCGCATATTTCTCATGGACGAATCACACAGAGGAAATCGCAAATTATATTACGGAAATAACCGGCGCGGATAAGTATGAGATTATTCCGAAAGAGCCATACGGACCGGAAAACAACAATTATTATGACGAAAGCACCAGAGCCTATCAGGAGCAGTACGACGATACCGCGCGTCCGGAAATTGACGGAAACTTCAGCAATATGGAGCAGTATGATATTGTATTCGTCGGCTATCCGATATGGTACGGCAAAGCGCCGAAAATTATATACACCTTCCTTGAAAAATACGATTTTGCCGGCAAAACTATTATTCCGTTCTGCACATCCGGCAGCAGCGGCATAGGCTCAACATCGGAGCTGCAAAGATTAACTCATGACGCGAACTGGCTGAACGGCAAACGGTTTAATATCGGCGAGTCTAGGGACAGCGTTACCGCATGGGTAGACAGTCTTGGACTTGACTTCGGAAACAGTGAAAATGTTGAGAATATGGCGCTGATAAACGGCGGCACATTTCAAATGGGAAGTCCCGAAGGAGAGGCGGAGCGTGACGCGGACGAGATTATTCACAGTGTCACCGTTGACAGCTTCTATATGGACGAAACAGAGATCACGCAAGGCGAGTATCAAGAAATTATGGGCAGCAATCCGAGCGAGAACAGCGGAGATAATCTGCCCGTGGAAAATGTCACATGGTACGACGCGGTAGAATACTGCAACAAGCGCAGTCAGGCCGAAGGCTTAACGCCGTGCTACACAGTTTCCGGCGATACGGTCACATGGAACAAGAGCGCGAACGGCTATCGTCTGCCTACGGAAGCCGAGTGGGAGTATGCCGCGAGAGCGAACACGACCACGCCATTTAGCTTTGGCAGCTATGTTTATGACGAAAATGCCAACTGCTATAACGCCTACGGTTACAATAATAATTCAAGCGGCAGTTGGGTGAACGGTTATCTCAGTCATACCGTGGCGGTTGACAGCTACGATGCAAACAGCTATGGACTTTATAATATGCACGGCAACGTCGGCGAGTGGGTATGGGATTGGTACGGCACATACTTCGGCGACGCGGCAAATCCGACAGGAGCGGAATCAGGACATTATAAGGTCGTGCGCGGCGGCGGTTGGAACGATTTTCCCAAGCACATCAGAAGCGCGTACAGAAGCGCGTTTCCCGCGGACGTTCCTCTGTACAGTATAGGCATACGGTTAGTCAGAAACGCGTCGGCGGGAAGCGGCAGCGTAAAGAGTGTTAATGATGCTAAGCCCAATGAGAAAGCGAACAAGACCCTTATCGCTTACTTTTCGCAGACCGGCAATACCGACGGTTTAGCAAAAATCATAGCGGACATAAGCGGCGCTGACATATTCCGCATTGAACGCAAAACCCCGTATTCGGCAACGAGTAATTCACAAACGCTGTACGCCGAAGCCTTAACGGAACAGCGAGAAAATGCTATACCCGACTTAAAAGCATATCTTGAGGACGCGGGATTAAATATTAACGATTACGACACAATTTTACTCGGCTACTGTAACTGGTGGGCGTCCATTCCCGCGCCTGTACGCAGTTTCCTGACGCACTATGATATGAGCGGCAAAACGATAATACCGTTCTGCTCGATGGGCGGCGGACGTTTCGGTCAGACGATAAGCGCGGTCGCAAAGCTATGTCCCGACAGCGCGATAAAAGAGGGACTTGACGTGACGTATTCATCGTATAACAGAGATGAAATAACCGCGTGGCTCAAAGAGAGCGGAGTTATGGAATAAGAATTAATGCTTTTCAGGCATTGGTAAGGCATAGAAATCAGGCATTTGAAGTGTGTGAAAAAAGCTGATATAATAAGTGTAACAAGACGATATAATCCCAAATTATCATCTTATTATTTTAATTAAACTTACATGAAGGGAGATGTCAATATGACGAAAACAAAGAAAAGCATAGCCTTTATAACGGCTATTGCAGTGGCTTGTCTTGCATTCGGACTGTTCGTATGGCAAACAAGCAAACCCGATGGCGATTCGGCTCTTGCCGCGAGCGCGGACCGGATTTTAACTCTGCAGATTGGCAATCCGCAAATGACGGTAAATGGTGAGGAACGCGAAATTGACCCCGGACGCGGAACCGTTCCCGTGCTCGTGAATGACGCGAGAACACTTCTGCCCGTGCGGGCCGTTATTGAAGCGGTAGGCGGCATGGTCGAGTGGGAAGCAGACACAAACATGGCTGTGCTGACATACGGAAACGACGTGATCAGGCTTACGATAGACAGCACGACCGCGTATTTGAACGACGCGGCGCAGACGCTTGACGTCGCGCCGACCACAATTAACGACCGTACAATGCTTCCGATACGGTTTATCGCGGAGAGCTTTAAATTTTCGGTAGATTGGGACGGCAATACTCAAACGGTAACGATAACCGTTCCCGCAAAGGAGGATGAAACTATGGAAACGACAAATACGACAACATCGGCGACAGCCACCGCGAGTGCGGATGCGCCCGTTGTTTACATGACAACGGAAATCACGCCGGAAGCGCTTGTGAAAATTTACGAGCAATTAGGCTTTAACGCCGAAGGTAATGTAGCGGTAAAAATGTCCACCGGCGAGCCGCCCAACAGCAACTATTTAAGACCTGAGCTTATCGCTGATTTGGTTAAAAAGGTAAACGGAACAATAGTAGAGTGTAACACAGCATACGGCGGTTCAAGAAGCGAAACAGCTGCTCATAAACAGGTCGCCGAAGATCACGGCTTTACAGCGATCGCGAATGTGGATATTATGGACGAGGAAGGCTCAATGACTATTCCCGTTCCCGCACCCAAAGGCGGAGCTTCGACGATAACCGAGGATTATGTCGGCGCGCACCTTGCAAACTATGACTCGCTTATCTCGCTCGCCCACTTCAAGGGTCACGCAATGGCGGGCTTCGGCGGCGCGATAAAGAATATGTCTATCGGTATCGGTTCATCCGAGGGTAAAGCATGGATTCACAGCGGCGGAACGAAGAAGTCCGGCAGTATTTTCGGCGGCGATCAGGACGCGTTTCTTGAAGCTATGGGCGACGCGACAAGTGCTGTTGCGGACTACATGGAAAATAAAGTTGTATACATCAACGTAATGAACCGTCTGTCGGTGGACTGCGACTGCGACGGAAATCCAGCCGAGCCCGATATGCACGATATTGGCATACTCGCGTCATACGACCCTGTCGCGGTAGACCAGGCCTGCATTGATCTGATATACGCCCAAAAGGACGGCGACGGCGCGTCTTTGGTAAACAGAATTGAGTCAAGAAACGGTCTGCATACACTCGAACACGCGGCCGAAATTGGCTTGGGCAGCAGAGAATATAATTTGGTAAGCATAGATAATTAATTTTAAATTTAATTTAAGGAGGAAAATAAAATGGCATGTTTTTTAGTACCTACAACCGAGGCGATCGTAACAACGATCGTAAAGAAAACCACCGATAAAAAAGAAACTCATAATCCCTTTATCAAAAGACTTAACTGGCTCAATAATATGCTTTGGGGCGGCTCGGCTCTCTTGGCGTTCGAGCATGTTTGGCACGGCGAGATCGTGCCGTGGGCGCCGTTTTTGACAAACGGAGTTTCGGCTGTTCAGGAAATGGCGACAGCCGGAGTTGCTATGGCCGCGGCGGTCACCGCGGTATGGGCGGGAGTTGTAGCTATAACAAACTCAATGGCAAAACGCCCGACAGAATTGATAAAATCTAATTCCCAATAATAATCCGCGAAACGGCCCTATACTTTTTCAATAGGGCCGTTTCAAGTAAAAGGAGCAGGAGTTACGAAAGGAGTGACAAAAATGCTTGACATACTTCATCGTGAATTTATTTATGTGTGGTACTATTTTGAGGTGCAGCTTCGTCAGATACTGCCTTACTTCCTTTTGGGTATCGTGATAGGCTCGATAATATCCGTATTCGGAAAGCAAAAGATACACTCGCTGATGACGGTCATACAGGACAAGCATCTCGGTGTGTTCGGAATAATTCCGGCGAGCCTTATCGGCATCGCGTCACCGCTTTGTATGTACGGCACTATCCCAATCGCCGCGTCGTTTTCTCAAAAGGGTATGCGCGACGATTATCTGGCCGCTTTTATGATGAGCAGTGTGCTGCTCAATCCGCAGCTTTTGATGTACAGCGCGGCTCTCGGCAGCTTTGCGCTGTGTGTGAGGTTTATCTCATGCTTTCTCTGCGGTATCGCGGCGGGTTTGGTTGTAAGATTTTTCTTTAAGGACAAGCATTTTTTCAACTTCGAGGGATTTTCGGAGCGGGCAAGTCACGACACCGACCCGAACCCGTTCATGCGTCTGATAAAGAATATCGGCAGGAACCTGAAGGCGACGGGCCCGTACTTTCTGCTGGGAGTTCTGCTGTCCGCGCTGTTTCAGAGATATGTTCCTGCCGACGCGTTTGCCAAGCTGTTTGTGAACAACGAGGGCTTTGGCCTGCTAATGGCGGCGACGATCGGCGTGCCGCTCTACGCCTGCGGAGGCGGAACGATACCGCTTTTGCAGCAATGGCTTTCAAGCGGCATGAGCATGGGCAGCGCGGCGGCCTTTATGGTAACAGGCCCCGCGACAAAGATAACCAACCTCGGCGCGCTCAAGATAGTGCTCGGCATAAAGCATTTCGCGATGTATATCGCGTTCGTTATGCTCTACGCCCTTGTGAGCGGATTTATTGTGAATTTAATTGCGTAAACAGTCATACGTTGGCTTTGGCAGCCAACAAACGGTAGTAACTAAATATTTTTGATAACTTTTTGGCTTAATCCCAAAAGTTATCTTTTTTTGATAAAAATTTTTATAGGGACAAAATGTGTCCTTTCAATTTGATATAATTATAATCAGATAACAGGTTATCTCAAATTTATACTAAGGAGGAAAAACTATGAGAGAAAAAAATATTTATGACATTCTGGAGGACGAAATCATCGCGTCTGACATTCCGGATGACGAGAAAAACAAGCGGCTGGCGAGACTGCTCAAGGCGAGAGGCCAAAAGGTCAATCTGATGTTGGTGGGCGCGACAGGCAGCGGAAAAAGCTCAACTATAAACTCAATCTTCAATACCAAAAAAGCCAAGGTCGGCATCGGTGTTGACCCTGAGACAAAGGACATCGAGTGTTACAGCTTGGAGAACCTCACGATCTGGGATACTCCGGGAATCGGTGACAGCGTAAATAATGATAAGGATCATGCCCGCCAAATCGTGAAAAAGCTGTCGGAGGTTGACGAGGACGGCGTTCCCGTGATCGATCTCGTCATGCTGGTGGTCGATGGCTCGACACGAGACATGAGCGCCGCCTATGAGATGATAAACGAGATCATCGTTCCCACTCTGACCAAGGGCAACGCGAACCGAATTTTGATCGCGGTAAATCAGGCGGATCTTGCCATGAAGGGCGCGCATTGGGACAAGGAAAACAACTGCCCCGACGAAACGCTCAAGGCGCATCTTGAGGAAAAGTGCAGC
>CANQLT010000130.1 GCA_947624775.1 uncultured Monoglobus sp. | reverse complement strand
CCGCTAACGCGGTCCCCCTCCCCCACTATCGCAGGGGAGGCAGAAAATAGGCTCCCCTTCCTTTTAGGAGGGGGAGCTGTCGCCGAAGGCGACTGAGGGGTAGCTCTAGTCCCTATGTTGCGAACCTATAGCCCGCGCCCCAGACGGTTTCTATAAATTTTTCGTCTGTGTATTTCTCCAGCTTGTCACGGACGCGCTGGACATGCACCGTCACGGTGGACGGATCGCCTATGGCATCCATGCCCCAAACGCGGTCGAACAGCCGATCCTTGCTGAACACGATGTTCGGGTTCTCAAGCAGGAACAACAGCAGATCATACTCCTTGACCGTGAGTATGATCTCGTTTTTTCCGGCGAAAACCCTGCGCGAATCCTTGTCGATCACAAGGCCCTTGACATTGAGCTCCTGCGACCTTTTCTCGCCGCCCGACTTGAGCGCCTTATATCTGGCGGTATGCGCCTTGACCCGCGCCACCATCTCGGAGGGCGAGAACGGCTTTGCTATGTAGTCGTCGGCGCCAAGGCCGAGGCCTTTTATCTTGTCGACGTCCTCCGACCTGGCAGAGAGAAATATAACGGGCACGTCCTTTGCCTTTCTCAGCTCCTCGCAGACCGAGAATCCGTCCAGCCGAGGCAGCATTATGTCGATTATGATAAGATCATAGTCGTTTTTTATCGCCTTTTCAAGGCCGCTCTCGCCGTCAAACGCCAATTCACAGCGAAAACCCGCCGCGATAAGATAATCCCGCTCAAGCTCGGCAATGCTTCTGTCGTCCTCTATAATCAAAATTTTCATATTATTTCTTCCTTTCACCTAAAGAGCTTTTATCCGTAATTTTCAATCTGATATAAACGGTGACGCCCGGCTCATCGCCGTTGCTCCTGAGCCACATGCGGCCGCCGTGCTCGCGCACTATCCTGTCGCATATCGAGAGCCCGAGCCCGTTGCCCGAGACGTTCATATTCCTCGCCTTGTCCGCGCGGTAGAACGTCTCAAACACCCGCTTTTCCTCATCCTCGCTTATGCCGATCCCGCTGTCTGAAAAGGCGATCACCGCGAAATCGCCGTCGCGGCTCACCGTTATGTCGAGGCTGCCGCGCCCGCTCGGAGCTTTATATTTTATCGCGTTTTCTATCACGTTTGAAAACACTCTTTTCATCTTGGCTCTGTCAAAGGCGGCGGTCAGATGCTCGCCCCCAAGCGACGGCGCGATCTCCGCGGACTTTAAGTCGATCTCGTATTCCTTGAGCATTTCGGCCGCGAACTCCAAAATATCGCGGTCCTCTATGTCATATTCGGCGGCGGCGCTCAACTTTGAGTAGAGCGACAAATTGTTCACCATGTTTTCGAGCGTGTCGGTTTTGGCGAGGATAGTGTCAAGGTAACGCCTTGTCATGGCGGGGTTTGAGGCCACGCCATCGCGCAGTCCCTCCACATACCCCTTGATAGAGGTTATGGGCGTCTTTAAGTCGTGAGAGATGTTGGCGATTAACATTCGATGCTCCTCTTCTCTCGTTATCTCGTCGCTGACCGAAAGCTTGAGCCTGAGGCGCAGCCTTTCGATCGCGTCGAAAACCTCTCTGATCTCGCCGTCGCCCGAACTTAGCACCTCATAGTCAAGGTCGCCGCTCGTCAGGTGCTCCATCGCCTCGGACATGCCTTTGAGCGGGCGGAGTATCGTTTTGGTGAGATAGGCCGTGACGCCCGCGCAGCAGCCCGCGACAACGATGATCAGCACGATTATCCAAAGCATGGCGTAGCGCCTGAGCACGGGGTTATAAAGAGTCGGCGCGAGGCCCTTTATCTCAATGGCGACGCCCGGGAAATATCCCGCCAACAACACCAAAATAAACGCCGATATCAGCACCATAAGAAAAACCGGCAGCACCAGCATTATTATTGATGAGATAAAAAACTTTGTTTTGACCGACAATTTTTGCTCCTTTACATTCACTTTCAACACCGTATGGAACGGCAGCCGACACCTCATCCGACTTTTTGCCCGTTTGGGCAAAAACCTACCTTCCCCTCAAGGGGAAGGCAAGAGAGGCTTCCCCTTGAGGGGAAGCTGTCGCCGAAGGCGACTGATGAGGTGTTCCCCCTACGGTAAACTGCCCTACGCCTCTTTAAATCTGAACGCGTAGTACCCGATCGCAGTGAAGGTCAGGGCGTAGCCTATCATCAGCAGCGCCTTGAACGACGCCGCCAGAAACGGCATGCCGCCGCCCAAGAATATCTTGTGCCACTGCATATATCCCGTGAACATCAAGCCTCCGAGGCTGCTGAACCGTATTCCCGCGATCTTCAGGCCCGCGTATACTATTATACACAAAAACATCGCCATTGTCGAGCTTTTTGTGAACTGATTTATCATCACCGCCATCAGGATAACTACCAGCATCGGAAACGCGTCCAGAATATAGGCGCCGAGCGCGTAGCCGGGACTTACGATCTTGTGGGACACTATAAGATCGGCGGCGCAGGACGCAATAAACACCGCTAGCATATTTATCAGCGCCAAAACAAACACCGCCCCGACCTTGCCGACAAATATCTTGTACCTGTGGCACGGGCGCGCCAGGACCGCTCTGATCGTGCGGTCGCGGAACTCGGCCGAAAACAGCTCACACGCCGCCATTATCGAAATAAAAGGGATCACCGCCTCGAAAAACAGGCTCATAAGGCTCATTGAGGTGTTGATGCCGCTCAATGTGAACACGCCGTCCGACACGCGCGACGTCAACAGCTTGACGCAGACGGCGCCGCCGCAGATTATCAGCTCGATTATAAGAAATACGATATATTTTTTTCGGTTCAGCAGCTTGTCCGTCTCATTTTTAAGATTAGCGATCATTCCGTTCATGATATCCTCCTTCGCTGTGCCCGGTCACCGACAGAAAATAATCCTCAAGCGACGGGTGATTTTCGAGTATGTCCTTCATATCCGCGCGGGCCGGGATCTGTCCGCCGTGTATGACCGCGGCTTTGTCGCACACCTTTTCAAGCTCGGCGGCAATGTGCCCCGCGATCAGAAAGGCGGCGCCCTCGCGCTCGGCCATATCGCGGATCACTCCGCGCAGGTGCACGACGCCTTCAATGTCAAGTCCGTTGGTGGGCTCGTCAAGGATAACGAGCTTCGGCCTTGACAAAAACGCCAGCGCCAGACCCAGCCTCTGCTTCATGCCCAGCGAGAACCGCCCGGCTTTGTCGTCCGCGTACTCGCTCAGATTCACAAGCTCAAGCACCTCGTTGATCCGCCGCTCTCCGGCTCTGCCTCTGAGCTCAGGATAGAACCTCGCCGCAAGACGCAGATTTTTTCGGGCGCTCATGTTCTCATACACGGCGGGCTCCTCGATCAGCGCGCCCACGCCCCGCATCGCGGTCTCGAAGTCGGTGTCGATGTCTGTGCCGAACACGCGTATCTCGCCCGCGTCAATGCCGCACATGCCGCATATCGCTTTCATGGTGGTGGTCTTGCCGGAGCCGTTCGGCCCCAGCAATCCCATTATCTCGCCTTCATTGAGTTCCAGTGAGATATCGCGCACGCCTCTGCCGTTTCGGTAGAGCTTCCGCATGTTCCTGATTGATAAAACTGTCTTTGGCATTGTTTTTTCCCTTTCTGAATCTTTTGATTTTTCGAGTCTACGGGCTCCCCTTCCTTTAGGAGGGGGGAGCTGTCAGTGAAGCTGACTGAGAGGGAGGATTATCCTTACGTTAGTTCGCCTCCCTCTCCGTCGCCTTCGGCGCCACCTCTCCCTCCCCGGAGGGCGAGGCAGCCGGGCGGTTGTCTGCTAATCCTCAATATCTTCGCCGCTTACTTCGACGCTTTCGGGTTTTACGTAGTACGGCTGCACGCGCACGTTTTGGTATTCCTCGGGGTTCACGGGGTCGATCTTGGTGGTGCCGTAGTCGCCCGCGGTGAGGCTCAGGTCAAAGCACAGGTCGTGTGCGTTGTTGTTCTCGTCGTAGCCCGTGACTGTTACCTTGCCGTCGAAGGCGGTGATCCTGTCGCGGTCGTCAAGGGTAACATTGCCGCACACGTTGTTGATATACGGCTCGTTTTGATTGATCATCATGTTGTTCATGACGGCGCCCATATCGCCGCCCATATCAAACACCGCGTCCTGGCGGGAGCCCGCGCATATAAACGAGAACGCGGCCGTCATATACTTGGGCAGCTGCTCGCCCGACATGTTGAGGCTGTAGGTGCGGCTCGCGCCGTCGGTCTGCGCCAGCACGATATTGTTCTTGATATCACCCACAAGCACGTCGCTCAATGTCTCGACAAAATTCACGCCCTTGTCAAACAACTCGTCGTCGACGTCGAAAAAAGTTCCGTCGCCGCTGTCGGGATACATAAGTTTATCCACTTGTTTTTCGCCGTTATCATATGCGAGGTATTCACTGTAAACATATCTGTCGCCGTTCTGCTCGACTACCTCATACACATCTTGAACGCCATCCAAGTTAGCGTAGCTCTCTCTCATGTAGGTTTGAACCTCGCCGTTTTTGTCAAGCTTGTATGTCGCATCGGTCGCGCAGCCGATACTCGCCCCGTCGAGCGACACGTCCGCTTTGACGTTTAGCGTACAGTTATCCTGATAGAGCAGGCTCTTTACTCCGTTTTTGATCGCCGCATAGCCGCCCGCGTTGTCGTAGTTGGCGAAAACCGCCATGCTGAGTATCAGCAGCGCGGCGCAAACGCACAGCGCCGCCCGAAGCTTTCTGTTTTTCTTTTTCATAGTAATTCCTCACTTTCAGAATATTTTTGCCGTTATCTAAGCGCTTATCTTCAGCTTATGACTGTATTATAAAACCCAATTATAAACTTTTTATAAATTATTTCTAAAAAATTTCTAAAATATTTTAAAATCCCGAAAAATACGTCGTGAAAAACTATTGACAAACGGACAATCCGAAGGTATAATAAAAGCAGATAAGAGGTAACCTTTAACGGTTAGCCGAAAGTTTCAGCTGATTATAGCCGCTTCTTCCAACACACAAGCGGCTATATTATTTTTATCTGAATGTCAAATTACAAAATTGCTAAACGCCCCGAAACGGAGCGTTTTTTTATTATAAGCAGGCATGAATCTTTGGCGGTGTTTTGATTTTTCTTAATAAAATAAATAATTTTATTGTCACTTTTTGTAAAATCTCGGCATAGGATATTATCGGGCGCGCCAAATGACACAAAATGAGAAATTAAAAGGAGAGATAAAAAATGGCAACCAATCTTCCAAACAGAGCGCAGATATCCTACAGCGATAACGGCATGCAGGCGACAGCGCTATCCAATCAGACAAACACCTCGCTTATTGACCAGTATACCATGGAAGCGACAAAGACGGCGGTCACGCCCGTGATCGTTCCCGGATCCGCCGGAACGTATATCGTGCGCATTGACAACACCGGCTCGGGAGCGCTTTATAATCCGTCCGTGGTCGACGACCTGGGCGACGCCACAAGCGGCTCACAGCCCCTTATCTACATGGGCGGCTCGGCGAAGTTCTATTTAAACGGCGACCCGATAACCGGAACGGCGACTCCCGCCGGAACAAACGTTACCTTCTCGGCGACAACCGTTTTGCAGCCCGGCGACAATCTTATCATCGTATATGCTGCCACGCTTGATCCTTCTCAGAGCGAGGCTGTGACAAACACGATCACCGCCACGGCAAACGGCGGAGCGGCGGGCGGAGCGGCCGTCACCGCGACAGCCGAAGCGACGATAAATCCTCAGCCCTACGCAAATGTCGCTATCCTCAAAGCCGCGGATCAGGACAGCGTGGTATCGGGCGACACCCTGACCTACACCTTCACGCTGATAAACAGCGGCACGGGTCCCGCAAACAGCGTAGTGCTGACCGATATGCTTCCGAGCGAGTTCAATGTGACGTCTATCTCCTACGACATCGGCAGTGGTTCCGTTACTGCATCGCCGGATGATTACGAGGTCGCGGCTCCGACCAACACGCTTACGTTCCCCAAGGGCGGAAGCTCCGTCACCCTCAACGTACCCGCGGCATCTGATAACGGCCCCGGAACCATCACTATCGAAGTTACCGGAACTATCTCCTAAACCGTGTAAAAATCGGCTCCCGGTTTTCGGGAGCCGATTTTCTTAACTTATTTCATTTTGTACGGGTCCGTGAGCGGTTTGATCTCGCTCAGGCCGTTCCATACATAGGCAAACACAACGTCGCCGTCTAAATACGCAATCGGGATATTTATATCGACTGTCTCGCCGATCCGGGCCTCAATATCGCCGAATCCTATTGCGGTCATTATCTCGTCCGAACTGTATGACGCGACAAACAGCATATTATCCTCGCCCGCGTCAAAGTTCTTTGTAATGTTCACATTGACGCTTCTCGTCTCGCCCTCGACCGACGGCGTTACGCTGTTTATCGTGTAGGCGTATTTCGGAACGGGAGTTTCTGTTGCCGCAGGTGTATCGGTTGGCGGCGCCTGAGTGGGTCCGGGCAGCAACGTCGCAGGCGGCTCGGTTTCGGGAGCCTGCGTGGGTCCCGGAGCCAATGTTGCCGGCGGCTCGGTCTCGGGAGCCTGAGTGGGTTCCGGAGCCAATGTTGCCGGCGGCTCGGTTTCGGGAGGCTGCGTGGGTCCCGGAGTCAATGTTGCCGGCGGC
>CANQLT010000129.1 GCA_947624775.1 uncultured Monoglobus sp. | reverse complement strand
GCCTTCGGATCAGCCGACGCAGGCTCCCGCAACCGATGCACCCGCATCACAGGGACCCGCTCAGGTTTACCACAAGGCAACGCTTAAAGTAACAGGCGGCACAGGCTCACTGACAGGCGACGGCATCAAGACCGATGCAACAGCCCAGGCGGCGGTTGATCTGCCCGCTGACGAGGCTTGGACAGCGGCGGATGCCGAACTGGACGCTATCGTTCTGGCATCGGAAAAAGGAAAAGCTTTCGGACCCTATAAGGACCTGAGCGGCTACGGCGAATGGGCAAAAGGCGGCAGTAAGCTTACATATGAACATACCAACGGAGTGACTTATAGCTTTGACCACGGCTGGCAGACCGGATCGGGCGGACAGACCAACAGATGCTTCTACTTTACACCGAAGCAGGCTTGCATCGTAACGGTTGCCTACACCGCGCAGGCGGGAAGGCCCATGTACATTTATCAGGGCAGCAAGATGCTGGCAAGCGGTGAGGACGGCGCCACGACAGACGGCAAACCCGCCACCATCGAAGCCGATATCGAGGATCCCACAGCCGGCGACGTATATGTATACGGCGGCAGCTCCAACAAGCAGCTCTACGGCATATTCGCGGATTATTATGATCCCACCGTGGTTGTTTATCAGAAGCTGAGCGGCACGATCAATTACACCGGCTCGGAGACAGGATTAAAAGTAAGATTTACCGATACAAAAGACCCGGAGAACACAAAAGAGGTTGAACTCAAAAATGGCGCTTACAGCGTTGATCTGCGTCAGAACAGAAACTATACAATAAGCATAGTTGACGCTGACGGCGCGGTAAGCAGCAAGACGGCAGTAACCCTTGATTCGAACAGCGTTTCCATCGCCAAGAAGGCAAAGACTCAGAACATTAACGTGGTTGACATAGCGCCCACAGAAGTAAAGGGCGACGTTGTCGTTCACGAGATAACGAACAACGACGGCAAGTCGCTTGATCTGAGCAAAGTCAGCCTCAAGTTCACCGCCAATGACGACGCGAATCTCGCATACGAAGTTGCGGCGGGCAGCATCGTGGAAAACAAGTACACGGTAACAATGATGCCCAACCACGAGTATACTGTTACAGCCGAGGGCATCGAAGGCTACGCGCTGTCGGCTATGTCGGGCAGCTATCTGATGGCCGCCGGCGATATGGCTCCGTTTAAGAATATTCTTATCACAGAGACTCTCGGAGAGGTCGCGGTACCCGCGGACAAGACCGTAAGGGTCGGCAAAGATAAGGAATACGCGACAATAAACGACGCTCTGGCAGCCGTTAAGGCAATGAAGAGAGACGCGGGAGAGGACGGTCGTATCACGATCGAAATCGACCCGGGCAATTACACCGAGCAGGTTAGGGTAAATTCAGGCTATGTAACGCTCAAGGCGGCGGACGAGACAAATCCGCCCGAGATCAACTGGTACTACGGCATAGGCTATATCTACTACAGCGCCGGTTCCGATCAGTATTACAGCGAAGACTGCGCGGTTGCCAAGACAGCCAAGAAACCCGTAACCAGATGGGGATGCGCGGTTCGCATCGAGCAGCCTTACGTTCTCATGGAAAACATCAAGGTTATCGACACGTTCAACTGCAGAGTAGTTCCCGAGGAGCTCGCCGACGGCGTTGAAGCCGCGGGCCCCGGCATCTACGGCGACGTTTCGGGCAAGCCTGACAGAACAGTCGAGGGCTATGACGCGATGAGCAAAAACGCCACAGAGAGAGCGGCGGCAATCGCGATCGACGCCAATAACTTTGAGGCATATAAGTGCGAGTTCGTATCATCTCAGGATACGTTCTACACCAACACCGCAAACTCATATATCAAGGACTGCTATATCGAGGGCGGCACAGACTATATCTACGGCGGAAACGCCATGGTATTTGACGGCTGCACTCTGGCATGGCACGGCTACAGCGACCAGGCGACAGGCGGATATCTGACAGCCTGCTCCGACCGCGACGGCCTCGGATATCTGTTCACAAACTGCACGGTCACCAACTCCAAGTACTTCCCGGACAACCAGTTCTCGGCAGGCGGCTGGGGCAGAAACTGGGGCGGAGCTTCCTGCCACGTTGTATACGACAACATGAAGCTTGACGGCGTTGACGTTCCCGGAAAATGGGTAGAGATGGGAGGACCTCTTAATCAGTCCGTGCTCTATATCCTCAGCGTGACCGATAAGAACGGCAATCCTGTTGACGTATCCGGAACAGACTTTAACCCCAACGGAACAGCGGAAGCCAATAAATACACGGTACACCCGGCATATGATTACTTCGGTTCATGGACGCCGCCTCACTACGGAGGCCCCGCAAAGCCGACGCCGACACCCAGACCGGAAGGCTTTATAGATGTAAACCTTGATTTCACAAATACGGATCTTTATGACGGCGCGGCGCAGAAATCGCCTCTGTCCGCGGCGACAAAGGCTGACCTTGCCGAGCAGGGCGTGACCCTTGACGAGGGAACCATGTATTGGAACGATCACGGCTGCAACGGTCTCGGCACAGCTACGATCGACGCCAAAGGCCCCTACAAGGTAACAATAGGCGCCTGCAGCTTCGGCGCTGATTCGGTCCAGCTCTTAAACGGCGAAGAAGTTATTGATTCGGCGCCTCTCAAGAGCGCCGGCGACGGAGCCAAAGTTGTACTGTATTACGGCGGAACCGAAAAGACGCCTATAACCGTTAAATTCAGCTCCGCGTCATATGTACATTCGTTCGCGGTTCAGACTGTTGATCCGTCAGAAGTTCCCGATCCCTCGTCGAAGGCGAAGATAACTTATGCTCTCGGCGATTCCGAGGCTCAGGGCGAGCTGCCTCTCGAAACAACGGTCGACGTTGGAACAAAGGTTAATATCCCGATCTACGGCAAGCTCTACAAAGAGGGCTACACGCTCACAGGCTGGACGCCCGACGGCGGCAAAACCGAGTATAAAGTCGGCGCCGAGTTTGAGGCGACAGGCAATATGGAACTTACGCCAGTATTCGTTCAGAACGCTGAAGGCGCTGTTCCCGCGGGCGACGTAGTGGTTGACTTCCAGAAGAATAACGGCGCTCCCGCTATAGCTTGGGAAGGCGGCACAAACGTATACGTTGTTCAGGGCAAGACTGCGGACGGTACTCCCATAGATGTGCTTATCACTGTTGTTACCAACCCCGGTAAGCTCAACAACGGCAACTGGAACGATTGTGCCCAGTGCAACGAGGGAACGACATTCGGATTCCCCACCGTTGACAATACTGTTGTCACAATGAATAAGATTTATGACGGCGCAAACGGCACATACACGATAAACGGCGTTGACAAGGTCGGAAACGAGCAGAGCGAGACAATAACCGGCAAGACCTCATCGACAATAGTCGTAAAGAACATAGGCGGTTACATTTCTTACTTTACGATCTCTTATCCCGGTGAAGCGCCCAAGCCTTCGGAAGAGCCCGGCACATTTACGGCCGAGTATGAGATCCTCGAGGGTTCTGAGGTAACGATAAACGCTACACCCGATACCGCGGGTCAGACCCCCGTTATCGAGATCACAGGCGCCGACGGCACACCTATCAACTTAGCGGTAACGGACGGCAAGTTCACAATGCCGAACACTGATATAAACGTTAACGTTGGATTTGCCGGCAGCGAGCCTCAGGCAACCGACAAGCCGGCTGCGACCGACAAGCCTCAGGCAACCGACGAGCCTCAGACGACAGATAAGCCGGCTGCGACCGACGAGCCTCAGACGAGCGGCGAGCCTCAAGCGACCGACGAGCCCCAGACAAGCGATGAGCCGAGTGCGACCGATGAGCCCGCTTATACACCCGGAACATTTGGCGACGGAGAACCCTATACAGGACCTTATACCGGTTGGGTAGTAGGAAAAGATTCCAGCGCCGGAGGCAGCGGAGCAACAGAAGAATATGAAGGTAAGTTTGCGATGCACGTAACTGGAAAGAACGCTTATTATAACCTCGACGCCAACAAAGCCGATGTTGAAGGCTTAGAAGGCCACGAAATGGCGGAAGTTGCCGAGGCAAATGGTAAGCTGATCTTTACCGCGGCTCACTATCTTGACCCGACGGTTGACCGCAATTTCAGGATTTATCTGGAGAACGCGAAAGCAACCGCCGAATCACAAGGAAATAACGACAAAGACTCCGTGGCGGCTGAGGTTGTCAACAACAGGGGCAAGAAGATAAACTGCGGTCCGGATCTCGATGCCGGAAATTCAGGTGTTGCCGGCAGCGGAACGCTGTTCGCTTATCCTGAGTCGGCTCAGTGGGTAACCTATGAGATCGTTGTTGACTACAGCGCTGATCCCAATGAGCTTATCACAGTAACCGCTAAGGGCGCCGACGGCACACTTCTCGGAACGCAGAAGATGGGCGTGAGAGAGGGTCTTGATAACGTTATAACTCAGATCCGTCTGGTTTCAACCGCGAACCCCGCATACTTCGGCGATATCAGCGTAAAGGTAGAGGCCGATTTCTCCGCCGAGCCCGAGGCAACCGACGAGCCCGAGGCAAGTAGCGAACCTCAGACAAGTAGCGAGCCCGAGGCAACCGACGAGCCCGAGACAAGTAGCGAACCTCAGACAAGCAGCGAACCCGAGGCAAGTAGCGAGCCCGAGGCAAGTAGCGAGCCCGTGGAAAGCAGCGAACCTGAGGCAACCGAAGAGCCTACTAAGGTAATAAATAAGTATCCTGCGACACAGGCGAATTTTGCTTCAACCAAAAAAGAAAATTCTGTCGGAGATAATATGTTCCTGTTTGTGGATAATGCCGATCCCGATATCAAAAAGTATTTCGGCAAAAGCGACAAAGTGTATGATACGGAGACTTTCGGCACATACTTAAACTATATTACAGGAACTAATCCTGATAACGCTCATCCGACCATTTCGGGACTTAATTTGGACGCGGACGAGTATAAGCTCTACTATGTGGGCTCAAGCCAAAAAAGAAGTAATATCACAGCTACGATCGGTGAAAACACATATACGGCGGACGGCTACACGGAATTTGCAAAAAGCGGAGGCACAACATTATATGTCAGCACCATCACAATAAAGCTGACCGAAAAATTGGTCAATGGATCATTGGTTCTTGATATAGATGATCAATGGCTTCCCGATATGTACGGCGTGGTTATAGCCAATAAGCCGGGTGATGAGCTTCCTGTAGAGGAAATAACAACAATAACGTATGAACTGGGTGATGATGTGCAAGGAACAGCTCCCGCGGCCGAAACTCTCCCGACAGGTTCGGATTACACCATTGTTGCTCCGCATACAAGCTATAAGGAGAATTACTCGTTCAGTTATTGGACAGACGCTTCCGGTGCACAATATACCGCCGGAAAAAAAATAAAGACTGCTTCCGATCTGACGCTTACACCGGTTTATACAGCCAATTCCGAACTCGGTAGCCCCAAAGGAGAAGTTGTGGTCGGATTTAACATAGACAACAATGCGCCTAAAGTTGCATGGGAAGGCAGAACCGGCGACAAATACGTTTGGCAGGTACCGACCGATTCAAATAAAACCATTGATGTTATAATCGATGTTGATACAAGCGAAACCAGAGATGTTACCGGTGACCAGAAACCTGATAAAGGTAAGGTAGCGACAAATAACAGCAATGGCTGGGGCCAGTGCAACAAGGGCACACAGTTTACGATCCCGACCTTTGGAAAAACTGTAACGGCGACAGTTACAACGAACGGCAATGGCGACAAATGCCAAATTGACGGTACAGAACTGACCGGAACGGACAAAACACAAAAGGTTACAGACAAAGAAAACTTTACGATCCTTAACACTAATTTCTCATGGATCAGTAAAATTACTTTGAAATACGAGTAATCAGTGCAAAGACAGACCGTGAGTCTGCAAACCGCCCCTCGGGAAATCCCGAGGGGCGGTTTTCCTATGCCGCCGACTGCGCGAATTGCGCCAAACCCCGTAGGGCCGGACGACCGTCAGGCTCGCCCCTTGGGGAGAGCTGTCGGCGTAGCCGACTGAGAGGGGTCACTAGTCCCTAGTTACTAATTCCTATTCCCTACGTTCCCACCTCCGTCTTTCCGCCATCGGCGAAAATCCACCTCCTCCCGGGAGGAGGCAAATATTAGGCGCCCCCTAGGGGGAGCTGTCGGGCAAAGCCCGACTGAGGGGGGGAGGCTCCGTTCAAATAAATATATTGACTGTTTCGCAAAAATGCGATATAATATTAATATCAAAACATAGGAAGTGGTTGCCGTGCCTAACAACAAAAAGATAGTAAAGCGCAACGTCAAAGACAGCGTGTTTACCAGTTTGTTTCAGGATACAAAATATATAGTGGAGCTCTACAAAGCCCTGCACCCCGAGGCCGACTATGTGACCGAGGACATGATCGAGATAGTCACCCTCAAAAACATACTGACCGACAGCCTGTATAACGATCTTGGCTTTATGATGGACAAAAGGCTGATAGTTCTTGTCGAAGCGCAGTCCACCTGGACGGTGAACATAATAATCAGAGGTCTTATGTACCTTGTGCAGACATATCAGGACTATATCGAAAAAGAGGAGCTTAACATCTATAGCTCAAAGAAACTCGAAATACCTAAGCCGGAGCTTTACGTAATCTACACGGGCGACAAAAAGATAGAGGAAAAAGAGATAAGCCTGAGCGAGGAATATTTCGGCGGCGACGAGACAGCTTTGGATGTCAGAGTAAAAGTAATAACCGAAAGCCGCGAGGGCGACATAATCAACCAATACGTGATGTTCACGCATATATTAAATGAACAAGTAAAAGCCAATGGAAGGACGAAGAAAGCCATAGACGAAACAATAAAAATCTGCAAAGACAGGAATATACTGAAAGAATACCTGTCAAATCACGAAAGCGAGGTGCATGATATAATGTTTTCACTATACGATGACGAACAGATATTTAACGCCGCAATGAGAGAACACGCCAAAGCTGCCCGCGCCGAAGGCATAAAAGAAGGCGAAATGCGCGGCCGAATGGAAGGCCGAATGGAAGGTATAGATGCAATGATAGCGAACTTAAAGAACATGGGTGTGAGCGAGGAGATGCTGCGAAATGCTGCGAATATGTCGCAGTCACAGCGTTCCTAATCGCTATTCACTAATTACTAATCACTATGTTGGGGTGCATGATATAATGTTTTCACTATACGACGACGAACAGATATTTAACGCCGCAATGAGAGAACACGCCAAAGCTGCCCGCGCCGAAGGCATAAAAGAAGGCGAAAT
>CANQLT010000128.1 GCA_947624775.1 uncultured Monoglobus sp. | reverse complement strand
TTGTCACCCTTATTAAGTATATCATGTTTTTGGATTGTTTGGGTTACAATTTTATTTCAAAATTAGATTGACGTGAGCCGCAAAATGATATTCGTTGACTTATCCGCGCGAGTATGCTATATTTATCTGTACGGCGTCAATAGATCAACTTGACGTGAAATAGCCGTTTTTTGACGTAAACGGTCTTTCACGCGGCTTAAAATGTGTTATAATAAGAATATTATGTAAAAGAACAGGAGGATATTTAATGAATGTCGAAAACAAAACCGAGCGTGTTGATCGTGCGATACGCCTCACAAGTGTGCCGAACGCGAGACAGCTGGGTGGATATGTTTGCGCGGACGGACGCAAAATCAAGGATGGCGTGCTGCTCAGAAGTGCGGCGCTTACAACGCTTTCAAGCGGAGATGCGAAAATACTTGAGGAAAAATATCGTCTCAAAAATATAATTGACTTGAGAACCAAGCTTGAAAAGAAGATGTTTAGCGATAAGACGGTTAACGGAGCCGCGTACAACTCATTGACGGTGTATGAAAACTTTTCATATTCTGAAAAAACCTTCGAAATGATGGGAAAATTTTTTAATCCTAATAAAAACGAGCCATCGATCATTGACACGAATCCGAGAGTGCTTGACATGATGCTCAAAAGTCTAAAGGCCAAAGAAGTCGAAAAAATGTACTCAAGCGTTTTGCTGCGCGATGACGGTCAAAAGGGTTACGCGGGATTTTTTAATGTGCTTTTAAACACACCGGACGATGGGGCGGTTCTGTGGCACTGCAGTCAGGGCAAGGATCGAGCAGGCCTCGCGTCAGCACTTCTGCTCTGCGCGCTGGGTGCCGACGATGAGACGGTAAAGCAGGATTATCTGCTTTCAAACGAATTCTACGCCAAGGATATCGCAAAATTTGAAAAGCTGGGCGAGCGCTGCGATTTAAGCCCCGAAGATATGAGAGAGTTATTAATGATCTGGGGGGTTAACGATTTTTATCTTAATCTGGCGATAGGCAGCGTAAAGAATGAATACGACTCTGTCCGCGGTTATCTGAACCATATCGGCGTGTCGGATGACGACATAGAAACGTTGAGAAACAAGTTTCTTGAAAAATAGTACATAACAATATCATATAAGCAAAGGAGAATAAAATGCACAGCAATTTTGAAAACGGTTCGCTGACAATACATCTAATTGACAGGATCGATTCAGCGAACGCGTCGGAGGTAGAAAAAGAAATTTTTGACTTGATCGACAAAAACACTCCGAGTAAGGTCATACTTGACGCAGCTGACTGCGAGTACATATCAAGCGCGGGTCTAAGAGTAGTGCTCAAGCTCAAAAAGACCGTGGCTGACTCAAAAGTCATAAACGCGTCGTCCGCCGTATACGAGGTTTTTGACATGACAGGATTCTCGGACATAATTGACGTTGAGAAGGCTATGCGCGAGATCTCGGTTGAAGGTTGCGAGAAAATAGGCGAGGGCGGATTTGGCATTGTTTACCGAATCAATTCCGACACGATCGTTAAAATATACAAGAGCGCCGGAATAGAAGACATAAAAAAAGAGATAAATCTCGCGAAGCAGGCTTTTATAAAAAGCGTTCCGACCGCGATCTCATATGACATAGTCAAATGCGGCGACAAATACGGAGTTGTTTTCGAGCTTATCAAATCAAACACGCTTTCAAGCAGAATTGTGAGCGCGCCCGATCGCCTTGATGAGTACGTCGAAAAATACGTAAAACTGATGAGGTGTGTCCACTCCACCAAATTCAGCGATGTGACCTCCGCGCAGGTCAACGATGTGTATAAACTGTGTTTTGAGGCTGAAAAAGATTTTATCACCGAAAACGAGTGGGATACTCTTATGGAAATAATCGACCTGATCCCCAAAAAGGACACAATTGTCCACGGCGACATGCACGCAAGAAACATAATGATGCAGGGCGATGAAATGCTCTTGATCGACATGGACGAGATCAAATGTGGACACCCTGTATATGATTTGGCAAATATATTTTTCGGGTACAAATTTTTAAAGGGAATAGGCAAGACCGAAAAATATCTCGGAATGAATAATGAGATGTGTGAAAAATTTATAGAAAAATTCACGGATCTGTACTTTGCCGATTTAAGCCCCGCCGATACCGAAACTGTTGTTAAAGGTATTGACACATTTGCGATGTTGAGATACGCGTATACCATTATATTGGCGTCTATGGGCGCGGGCTCCGAGCGAGTGGCTGAAGTGCTGAGAGACTCGGTATTTCCGAATGTTGACGCTATGTTAAGCGCGATCAGAATATTGGAAGAAAATCAAAAAATTATGATAACGTAGGAAAATTGATCAATGAAAACAAAAATTTTTAAAAGAATAGCCGCCGCGGCAGCCGCGCTGTCTGTTGTCTTGACTGCCGCGTGCGCGGGAAACAACGGCGCGGACAACGCGAAACAGACCGAGCAGCCCCGCGAGATATCATATTCATCTCAGTCGATCGAGCTTGACGGAGTTGCCAACGCCAGACAGCTGGGCGGATATGTATGCGCGGACGGCAAAAAAATCAAGGACGGCGTGCTGCTCAGAAGCGCGGCGCTCGACGGGCTGACCGACGAGGGCGTCAAAACCCTTTCGGATAAATACAAGCTTGAATACATATTCGATTTCCGCATGGAAACCGAGCGGGAGGCCCGGCCCGATAAAGATGTACCCGGAGCTGAAAATTTATCCCTGCCGGTACTCACCTCGTCAGGATATGACGACGAGACAAAAGCGGCTATAGTCGCCGCGATGGCCTCGGGCGATCCCGATCAGCGCAATGTGGTGCTCGCAAAACACAACGGACTTTCGACCATATATAAAAATATGCTTGTGAGCGACGAGGGCAAAAAAGCATACTCTGAATTTTTTGACAAACTGCTTACGATTGATGACGGACGCGCGGCATTGTGGCACTGCACTCAAGGCAAGGACAGAGCTGGAATGGCGGCGGTGCTCCTCCTTTACGCGCTGGGCGCCGATGATGAAACGGTAAAGCAGGACTACCTTTTAACCAACGAGGCATATAAAGACCTGATTGAGGAAAACGGGGCGAAAGCTGCGGAGCTCGGCCTCAACGAGGATGAAACAAGAGAGTTTGTGGGCTTAGCGGCTTCTGTCAACGAGCATTTTCTGGATCTTGCCCTTGAGAGCGTTAAGGCAGAATACGACTCGGTTATTAACTATCTGAAAGAAGGCCTCGGCCTTTCGGATGACGACATTAATACTCTGCGCGATAAATTCTTAGAGTAATATAATCTAAATATGAAGGGGATAGAATGATTATGGAACATATATTAGACGGCAAAACATTGACAATTAAGCTGCCGCTCAGAATTGATTCGGGCAATGCCGCGGACGCCGAAAGCGAAATATTCGGATTGATCAGCGAAAACACTCCAGAAAGCGTTGTTCTTGACGCGGAGGGCTGCGAGTACATATCGAGCGCGGGCCTGAGAATTGTGTTAAAGCTTAAAAAGGCGGTTCCCGATTCGAAGGTTATCAACGCCTTGGCGGATGTGTATGAAATTTTTGATATGACGGGATTTTCGGAGATAATTGATGTTAAAAAGGCGTTCCGCAAGATGTCGGTCGACGGCTGTGAGATCATCGGTCAAGGCGGACACGGAACGGTTTACCGCATAAACGGAGACACTATACTCAAGCTTTACAAAGAATCGGAGCCTTTGAGCGAGATCGAGCGTGAGATCGAGTACGCCAGAAACGCGTTTGTCTCGGGCATACCGACTGCTATTCCGTTTGACGTTGTAAAGTGCGGGAATTGTTACGGCTCGGTTTTTGAGCTTATAAACGCTGAGACTTTGGCAAGCGCCATAAAGAAAAATCCCGATAGGTTTGACGAGTATTCCCAAAAATACGCCGAGCTTGTAAACACCCTCCACACGACAGAGGCAGACACAAGCCGCTTGTCGAATATCAAAGACTTGTATAATCAGTGGACCGATGAGATGTCAGGATTTTTGACCGCCGATGAGATAGAACTGATACACAAGATAATAAACAGCGTGCCCGATAGAAACACTTTTGTGCACGGAGACATTCACACCAAAAATGTGCTTATGCAGGACGGCGAGCTTGTGCTTATAGATATGGCGGACATAACGTACGGCCATCCGATATTTGACTATTTGGGAATGGCTCTGACCCACGTTATCGCGGGAAAAGAAAATCCCGAACGTCCGCATATGATACTTGACCTTGATTACGAAACAGGTCTCCGACTTTGGAACGATTTGCTAAAAGCGCGTTTCGGCTCGTTGGGAGAAGAAGGCATGAAGAGGATGAACGATTTATTTTTTGCTTTCGGAATGCTTAAATTTACAATAGCGTCGGCCGTTAATAAATCGCATGACGACGAGTTCGTTAAATTCCTTGTGGGCCTGAGCCGAGAACGTTTCTTCCCGAACGCCGAAAAACTGATCGGAGCGGTCAGATTTTAAAGATAAGCATAAAAATCCCCGAAAATAATCGGGGATTTTTATGTTACCGTTTATCAAGTTCCGCCAGATCCTTTATAACTTCGCCGGCTATTATCAGCCCGGCGATGGACGGCACGAATGACACGCTGCCCGGAACGGCTTTTCGCAAATCGCCGCCTTCGGTCAACGTGATAGGTTTTATAGGCTTTTCCTTTGAATAGACGACTTTGAGTTTTTTTATTCCTCTGCGTTTCAGCTCATAGCGCATGACTTTGGCGAGAGGACAGACCGAGGTCTCGTAGATATCCGCGACTTCAAACGCTGTCGGGTCAAGCTTGTTCCCGGCGCCCATTGAGCTTATTATGGGCGTGTTTGCTTTATCGGCGTTAACGACAATCGCGATCTTGGCGGTCACCGTGTCAACCGCGTCGATTATATAATCATAATTTTTAAAGTCAAACTCCTCTTCCGTCTCGGTCAGATAAAATGTTCTGAACGCGCGAACCTTGATATTCGGATTTATGTCCGCAACTCTTTCGGCCATCACGTCAACCTTGTATTTGCCGACCGTTTTGTGGGTCGCGATTATTTGACGGTTTATGTTAGAGACGCTGACCTTGTCGCTGTCGATCAAGTCAATCGCGCCAAGGCCCGCTCGTGCGAGCGCCTCGACCGCGTATCCTCCCACGCCGCCGACGCCGAACACCGCAACTCGCGACGTGGCCAGTTTTTTTATTCCGTCTTTTCCGAACAAAAGCTCGGTTCTTTCAAATTGATTCTCCATAAAAATGCTCCCGTGTAAGTTTTAAAACATTATATCATAGATCAATACTTTTAACAATAGATTTAATATAAGTTTAAATGTCAAATCCGTAAATATTGACAAAATCGCTTGGTTATGTTATTATCCAATCATACAAATCGTTTTTCGGAAAGGTGATTTTAGTGAAATTTGATACCGAAGATCTTGTGAATAAGATAATAAAAAGCTATGAAACTCACAAAGATATAAGCCGCATTGATGAGGAAAATATGATCAACAAAAAAATCATAATAGAAATCATCGACAGGCTCAGAAAAATATTGTTTCCGGGATATTTTGACAACAGCAAAATACGCTCGGAGTACATACGCTATATAGTGGGCGAGCACCTGGAGTTTATACAGTATAATCTCAGGAAACAGATCGCCCGCGCTCTCGGCAGCGGAGATGCGTGCAGCGAGTGCCCGAAATCGACCCTTGAAAACAAGGCCGAGGAAATAACCGACAGGTTTCTTGAAAAAATACCGATGATCCGCGAGTACCTTTACACGGACGTTCAGGCAGCTTTTGACGGGGATCCGGCCGCCAGCAGCACCGATGAGGTAATTTTCTCATACCCCGGACTCTACGCAATAACCGTCTATCGGATCGCCCACGAGCTGCAGCTGCTTAATGTTCCGATGATACCCAGGATCATGACCGAGCACGCCCACAGCCAAACGGGGATCGATATTCATCCCGGGGCCACAATCGGCAAGCACTTCTGCATAGACCACGGAACGGGCATTGTCGTCGGCGAAACTACAACAATTGGCGACAACGTGAAAATCTATCAGGGCGTGACGCTGGGCGCGCTTTCCACCAGAAAAGGCCAGGAACTGCGCGGCGTCAAGCGTCATCCGACGATAGGCAACAATGTCACGATTTATTCCGAAACCAGCATATTGGGAGGGGAGACCGTGATAGGCGACGGAGCGACCATCGGCGGAAACGCGTTTATTGTCAGCTCGATCGAGGCCGGAACGAAAGTAAGTGTCAAAAAGCCCGAACTCCAGTTTTCAGGCTCGGGTCAGGATGATTTTTAACAGATAGGTATAAAAATAATCCGATATTATGTCGGATTATTTTTATGGCATAATGTCGCGCGGCAACATATAATATCAGATAATAATATCGCATAAATATGATTGGAGGTATTATATGTTGATACATATTGTAAAAAGCGGAGAGACATACTCGCAGATAGCCGCGCAATATAATGTACCGTTGCTGAATCTTCTCGCCGACAACGGTCTGACTTTTGATTCAAGGGCGGTTGTGGGACAGGCGCTTGTGATATCGGAGGCGGACATAACCCACGTTGTCGCACCCGGCGAGACGCTTTCGTCAATAGCCGCGCGGTACGGCGTAAGCCTTAAAACCCTTTACAGGAACAATTATTTTCTCGGCGGCGCTCCTAACATTTCACCGGGACAGACGCTGAACATCACATTAAGCGGAAACAAAATTCGTTCTGTTCAGACAAACGGGTACGCCTACCCGTTTATATCGCTTGAGCTGCTGCGTGAACAGCTGCCGTTTATGACGTATCAAACGCCGTTTACATACGGAATAAGCGCAAACGGTGATCTTGTTGACCTTGAGGGAGACATGCCGATGATAAATCTGGCGGACGCGCTCTCGGTTAAATCACTTATGCACCTGTCAACGCTCACCGAATACGGAACTTTCAGCAGCGACCGCGCCACGCTGATATTTGAGAGCGAGGCATTGCGCACTGCATTGACAGATCAAATCATAGAGAATATTCAAAACAAAGGCTACAGCGGCCTTGACGTGGATTTCGAGTTTATAGACCCTGCGCAAAAAAATGACTATGTTGATTTTCTGGAGTATCTACGCGGACGCATCGGTCCTCTTGGGTATCCGCTGTTTTCCGCTTTGGCTCCGAAAACAAGCGATGATCAGGCAGGCACCCTGTATGAAGGTCACGATTACGCCGCAATCGGAGCGGCTGTGGACAAGGTGCTGCTGATGACCTACGAGTGGGGCTACACCTACAGCGAGCCAATGG
>CANQLT010000127.1 GCA_947624775.1 uncultured Monoglobus sp. | reverse complement strand
TACATTCAGGCATAAATTATCATGCACCGAATGAATTTTTCACTATTTTATCTGTCCACTAATCTTGACAAGTTTCTCCGTTATTCTCCTCGCTGATTTTTATGAGCCAAGAGCGCCGAAAGGCGCGAACAGGGCTCAACATAGGTACTAGGAAATAGTAACTAGATACTAGGAGCGCGCAAAGCGCGCAGGGCTCCCGAAAACGCTTGCGTTTTTGGGAAAGAGGAGCCGACCCGTAGCGGATGAGTCTTTCATGCTTGCATGAAAGCGATTGAGCGGAGGGATTGGCGACGACGCGGGGGTATAGCTCAGTTGGGAGAGCGCTTGCTTCGCATGTAAGAGGTCGGGGGTTCGAATCCCCCTATCTCCACCATCATAGTGATTAGAAATTAGCAAATAGCTATTATCTTCTGATCACTATTTTTTTATTATTTATTTGCATTTATTTATATCTATTTACATCTAGTATGATCTATTCCGCCGTCAATTTCGCCGTCAAGTCAAATAATATGAATACTATCTGTAGATGGGAATAGCTTAATATATATCTTATTTATAGATATATATTAAGCTATATTCATAGATTGATAAGAGAACAAACAAATCCGATATACAATACAGCGAAAGCCGTGCTGCTGCATTACTGCATAGCGGGCGATAAGGACGCGCCGGTATTGGCGAAAAAACTTGGTATAGACGCCGACTCGCTTATCGGCACGGATGAACAGAAGGCGGTGCTCAGCCTTGAACTGACCTTATTGTTGGAATCGCGTTTACGCTCAACAAACAAAATAGCAGGCAATTATAAAAACAGCACGGTTTTAGACCTTCCGTGCGGATATGCGCCGCGGGCGTTATGTGAAACGTTTAGGGATATGCGTTACATAGGCTGCGACCTGCCTATCGTAACGGATGAGCTCGCTCCGGTAATCGGCGAAATCTGCGCCGAGCGCGGAATAAAGAACACGGAGTACCACAGCGCGGACGCGACGAATTACCGTTCGCTTCGTGACGCTCTAAACACTGTTGACGGAGAAATTACCATATTGACCGACGGACTGCTCACATATTTCAGCAACTCCGAACTTGCCGAGCTTTGCGCGAATATCCGCCGTTTGCTCAAGGAATTCGGCGGTCGATGGATAACGTCCGATCCGGACATGAACCCGCTGTTTATGGCGGCGCTTAAGGCTGTCCACGGTAAAGCGGGGTTTGAGGATTTGATAAAGACTATGGATGTATTCTCCGAGAAGTCGGACACAAACATAGAGGTGCAGAACATGACCGTTTTGGCGTATGATTACGAAAACAGTATGAAAACGGTAACGGACTTCCTGCGCTCGGTAGGCTTAAAATGGGAGATTGTTCCGATGTCTGATTACGTAACGGAAATCCACAGCCTCGCGGATTATTCGGACGAGGCGAAGGCGGATTATATAAAGTCGCTTGAAAACGTACATATCTGGATTTTTACTCCCGACGAAAACTACAAGGAAACCGAAGAAAACTATGAAAGCGACAGCTTCGGCGTTAAAGCAAAGGCGCACGGCGGCAAAATGGAAATCAAGCTGCGCGGCAGACTCGATTCAATAACCGCGCCGGAGCTGCTGGGAGTTTACGAAAAAACGACAGTTGAAGAAAAGGTTGAAAAAATCACCGTTGACGCGTCTGAGCTCGAATATATTTCGTCCGCCGGACTGCGCGTACTGCTTCTTATGATTAAGCAGGTCGGAAATGGAAACCTCGCCGTCACCGGACAAAACGAGGCGGTTCAAACCATATTCGACCAAACGGGATTTGCCGACCTGATAGCATAATTTCCACAGACAAACCAAATATTTAATTATAAAAGCAGGCGTTATAAAATACGTCTGCTGACCTGCATCTGATAAGGGCAAATACAAGGGAAAATTGCAGAAAGTGTAGGAAAGAAAATGAAATTATTATTTATGATTGGAAATGCCGCTGTGGGCAAAATGACTGTCGGCCAAGAGCTGGCGAAAATAACCGGACTGAGATTGTTTCACAATCATATGACCATTGAACCGGTCATTAAAATTTTTGGACAGTATAACGGCGCAGCGATAAGCAGGCTTCGTCAGGTTGTGTTTGAGGAGTTTGCCAAGACGGATAATTATGGGATGATTTTCACCTATATGTGGGCTTTTGACCGGCAGGATGACTGGGATTATGTAGAGTATGTAAAGAATATTTTTATGCCATACGATACGGAATTCTACTATGTAGAGCTTGTTGCCTCCCGTGAAGTTCGCTTAAAGAGAAACGCAACGGATAATCGCCTTCTAAATAAAGCGTCAAAAAGAAATGTTTCATTGTCCAACCAAAGACTGATAGATGATGATAAAAAATATCGCCTTGAGAGTATGGACGGGGAAATTCCGTTTGAAAATTACATGAAGATTGACAACACAAACCTTGCGCCTGATGTTGTTGCGCGGATGATAAAAAATCAATTTGATCTTTGATTCAAATAGCGGATGTTCTGAATACAAACTATAAGTTTGTGCGAGGGGGTGTATTTCGCTCTCAAATGTAGAGAGCTGATTACTTTCCGAAAAAAGCAGCTTGGCATTTGAAGCAATGAATTATAATTATGTAAGTCCATGGCGGAAAATAACGCCATGGACTTATAATATTTTACCCGTATACTTCCGAAGTTCATCTTCAAGGTCCATGTGATAACGGCGCTATTTTATATATTTGTCAAGCGAGATCTGCATCCTTGATGTTGCCGGATGGCCATGGGAGTCGCTTATCGGATACACTATTAGATAGAGATTGCCGTCCTCCTCCGCAAATTCTACGGTTTTATAGTATGGATCATAACCTTGTTTTGATTGAAGCACCAGATCGCCCTGTTTTAAAACATAAAACAAATATCGGGTTCCGCCTTCGTCCTTAACAAGATAAACCGTAGCACCGTCAACATTGCGGCTGTCAACAACTTCGTCCACTGATTTTATATAATCCGTCAAAAGCTTTTATATATTGACATTTTTCTTTATATTCATTATAATTATAACATGTTCACTCGTGAACAGGTCAATAGCTGGGAGTGATTTTTTGGAAAAGTTATTTACAGTAGGTCAGGTGTGCAAATCCTGCGGCATTTCACGTTCTACTATTCTGCGTATGGAGAACAGAGGTCTTTTGTCCCCCGCGCGCATTGATAAAAATACAGGGTATCGCTATTACGATATTTATAACGTGACAAAGGTCTTGCATATTCAAATGTTTTTGAATATGGGCCTCACTTATGACGACGCGTATGCGTACTATGCGTCAAGCGGCAAATCGCCCGAGATCCTTGCCGCGCTCGAAAGCCGTCTCGCGCTTCTTACAAGAGCGTATCAGGAAATGAAGCTGAGAATGGACGATAAGCAGCATCTTCAACTTGAAATCATAACACTGCC
This sequence comes from uncultured Monoglobus sp., assembly GCA_947624775.1. GTDB lineage: Bacteria > Bacillota > Clostridia > Monoglobales > Monoglobaceae > Monoglobus. Next base: position 3,894 of record CANQLT010000127.1, on the reverse strand, counting down.
CGAATATGTCTGTTACCAAAAGGAATTTAAGGGCACGAGCTGGAGCGACAAATACCGCGACATGTATAATCTTTTCGGTGAGGTCGTGGAAAAGGGCTACAGACCTCTTATATCGGAACGGATTTTTGTTATAAACAACGATGATTGGTCGGAAAATGAAGACGCAAATACTTATATTTGCTGTGTCCCGTTTGAGCCGTCCTGCGCTGATGACAGCACTGTGTTTTATCCAAGCTGCACGGCGTTTTCTATGCTGTGCTACGGGGATGATAAGGCCATAAGCAAGGCGCATGCCGAGTTTGATGAAAAAATTCGCACTCTCGGCCTGAAGCCTACAGGCTGTAAACGCGGTATAGGTATCGTAAGCGGTTATACCGACAAAGAATTTTCGCGGGAAAATCACGTGTCGCGACTTGTCGTCCCGATCGAGGATTTAGACAAGGAGGAAATTGACAGGCTAAGCAGAAGCGGATTGATGCTAAACTGTTCTTAATGCGTCACATGGCAAACGGACGCGGACAAAATAACAGCAAAATCGCCGCCGACAAGGACATAAAATTTGAGGCGATAGCCGGTATATGCTGTGTATAGTGAATTTATATTGACAAATAGCGAGAAAATTGCTATAATTTAGTTGAAATCAAAACAGAATTAAAAACCCAAAAAAGCGATAAATTACACAGCGGTGCACCTATTGAGGAATAAAAATATGCGTCAAAAACAATAAGCCGAAAGGAGAAACAAAATGTCAGCAGAATTCAAGCCCGTGCGTAAGGCGGTTATTCCGGTTGCCGGCTGGGGAACGCGTTTCCTGCCCGCGACCAAGGCGATGCCCAAGGAGATGCTTCCGATAGTGGACACGCCCACGATACAGTATATAGTAGAGGAGGCCGTGGCGTCGGGCATAGAGCAGATATGCCTTGTCACGTCTCACACCAAAAAAGCGATAGAGGACCACTTCGACAGAACGCTTGAGCTCGAGGCGCTGCTCGAAAAGGGCGGCAAGACCGAGTATCTGAAGCAGATCCGCGCCATCGCCGACATGACGGAGGTTGTTTCGGTGCGCCAGAAGGAGGCCAAGGGTCTGGGCCACGCGGTGCTGTGCGCCGAGTCCTTCGTGGGGGACGAGCCCTTCGCGGTGCTCCTGGGCGACGACGTTGTATATAATGAAGAAACTCCCTGCATAAAGCAGCTGATAGACGTGTATAACGAGACGGGCGGCAGTGTGCTGGGCGTCCAGACCGTGCCCCATGAGAACATCTGCAAATACGGCTGCGTGGACGGCGAGAAGATCGGCGATCGGCTCTATACCGTGAATGACATGATCGAAAAACCCTCGCCCGATGAGGCGCCGACCAACGTGGGCGTGCTGGGCAGATACGTTATCACCCCGGCGATATTCAAAAAACTCAAAGAGACCAAGCCCGGCGCGGGCGGCGAGATACAGCTGACCGACGCGCTCAAGGCCCTCGCCAAGGACGAGAAGATGTACGCCTATGATTTTATAGGCCGCCGCTACGACGTAGGCGACCGCCTGGGCTTTCTGGAGGCGACGGTCGAGTATGCCCTCCGCCGCGACGATCTCAAAGACGCGTTCGCGCAGTATCTCAAAACCATATGCTAAGACAGCTTTTGGCTTTGGCCGCGATAGACTTTCGCTCAAGGTACGCCGGGCACTCCCTCGGCGTTCTTTGGGCTTTTTTATATCCGGCCGCCATCGCCCTGCTCTACTTTTTTGTGTTCGGGGTCATACTAAAAACCGGCCCCGTGGATGGCTCGCCGTATCTTGTGTGGCTGCTTTCGGCGCTGGCTCCGTTTTTGTTTGTGAGCGAGGCCGCGTCCTCCGCGTCGTGCGCCTTGATCGACTATTCCTATCTCGCGCGCAAATCTCGGCTTAATATCGCCCTGCTGCCGGCGGCACGGGTGCTGTCGTGCTTTCCGGTGCACGCGGTCTTTCTGGCGGTTCTGCTTGTGCTCGGCGGTGGCGCCCGTGTCTCGCTGCTCGGTTATATTGTCGCCGAGCTGCTGTTTTCGCTGGCTGTCGGTTATTTTTTGTCTGTTATTACTGTTTTTTTTCGCGATTTAAAAAGCCTGCTCCCCATAATCACACAGCTGGGCTTCTGGGTGACTCCGATTTTCTGGGACATCGGCGCCGCGCCCGATCGTATTCGCGTAATTCTGCGCCTGATAAACCCCGTCATATATATATCGGAAGGTTTTCGTGCCGCGGTTGGAGCGGCGGGTCCGTGTTCCGGGTGGTACGCGGCGTATTTCTGGATATTCACGTCCGTGCTGCTCGCGCTCTCAATAGGTCTTTTTTTCGGTATACATTCAAGGATTGTAGACCATTTGTAGAAAATTTAAAAAATTTTTCCCAAAACTATTGCATTTTGTAATCGTTTGTGATATTATAGTACATAGCAAAATATCTTAAAATAAGGTGTTTGTGCGCTAATTTACGAATATATAGTGGTATATGAGGATAATGTATACAACATATTGTATATTTTCTTATATAACTGCGCTTGATTCGGACGCGCGCAAACGTCATGATTTACGAAAAAAAATAAAATTAAAATAGAGGCGCAAGCCTCAAACAAAATTATTTCAAGGAGGGTTTCTGTATGAGAAACTTTAAAAGAACCTTAGCCTCAATTTTGGCAATCGCTATGGTTCTGACCACGATCGCTATCCCTGCGGTCTCGGCGGCAAGCTTTGATGACACAGCCGGCCACTGGGCAGAGGGCGTTATCGACACGTGGACAAACTATGGCGTTATCCAGGGCGACGGCAACGGTCTTTTCAGACCGGACGATGCTATTACCCGTGCTGAAGTTGCGCAGGTTACCCAAAACGTTATCGGCTATGTAACAACAGCCGGTAATTCGTTCACAGACGTAGACCCCACGGCATGGTATGCCGACGCGGTGCTCAAGCTCGTTGCAGCAGGCACACTCAAGGGTAACGGCGACGGAACAATGGCTCCGAACGCTTACATGACCCGTGAGGAAGCCATGACGATGCTTTCGCGCGCTTATGGTCTCACGCCTGACAACACACAGGCAGGCATTACTCAGTATGCTGACTATGCGGACATCTCTGAATATGCCACCGGTCATATCGGCGCTATGACAGCTGCCGGTTATGTAAACGGTTATCCCGACGGCACGATCAAGCCTAAGGATCTCGTAGCCAGAGGCGAGTTTGTAAAGATGCTCGACAACATGATCAAGCTGTACATAACTGCTCCCGGAACATACGGACCTCTGTATGTTGACGGTATTGTTATGGTTAAGTCCGGCGGCGTTACGCTGAACGGCGTAGTTGCTGATGGTCTTGTTGTATCGCCTCAGGTAAGCGGCTCGATTGATATCACAGGCGCTTCGCAGTTCGGATTCCAGAACAACCTGTCCGGTTCTGCCAGCATTAACGGCGGCTCAGGCTCAGAGGATAACAGCATCATCTGGGGCGGCGGCGTTAACAACGGCGGCGGCACCTCATGGGGCGGCGGCTCCGGTTCCGGCGGCGGCGGCACAACATCTTCTCTGACCGCAAGATTCTATGTTGACGGCAAGCTGGTTCACACGGCTGCAAGCCTCGTTCGCAACCAGGTTATCCCCGTAAACAAGAGACCTACGGCTGACAAGTATGAGAAAGACGGTTATACTTTCAGAGGCTGGTACACAACAAGTGCGGCTGCTGAGTCCGGCGACGCAAACAGACTGTTCGTATTGGAGACAGATAAGGTTACATCCAACATCAATCTCTATGCCGGCTATGATGCAAGCGGAGTTGTTCCTACTGAAGGTGCTGATGTTACTCCCGCTCCCGGTCAAGAAGGTACTCCCGCTCCCGGCGGAGACGTTACTCCCGCTCCCGGTCAAGAAGGTACTC
>CANQLT010000126.1 GCA_947624775.1 uncultured Monoglobus sp. | reverse complement strand
ATCAAATCCGGATGTAATTGATGTATATCCGGAAGATGACTTTGATGTAAATCAAGAGGTGCGTACACCTACAGAGGCCTGGGAACTATTTAATTCCATAGAAACCGTAGATATCGAAGCAGGCGGAAGCAATACCGCATTTATTAAGAGCGATGGTACATTGTGGATGGCGGGAAGTAATACTTATGGTCAGTTAGGTATTGGAACAACGACGCCGACATACTCATCCACACCCGTTCAGGTTATTGGTGTAAGCGATGTAGTACAGGTTGCAATTGGTTCAAATCATTGTATTGCTCTCGACAGCCGTGGAAATGCATATGTTTGGGGAAGTAATACATATCATGAGGTATCATCATCAAGCTCTACGAATATTTATACTCCTGTGATACATCCAATATCAAATATTGAATATGTTGAGGCAGGCACGAATACAACTTATGTAATACATAAGCGTTTGGGTATATATGCAACAGGAGCAAATGGCTTTGGACAAATTGGTGTAGGAACAAGATCCACTAGTGTTTCAACACCAACGTTAATACCGGATTCTCAATATGCGAGTATGATTAAGTCTTTTGGTGAACACACTTTCTATATCAAAGACGGCGTTCTTTGGGGATGGGGAAGTAATAATCATTATATTCTCGGTTCAACTTCTCTTGGAACACAAACACGTCCTATTGAAATAACCGAAGCTGTAGATGTTGATACCGGACGAAATCATGTAATAACAATTGATAGCTCAGGAACAGTTCATTCATGGGGTGCTAATGACTATGGTCAGTGCGGAACCGGCGAAAGCGGCACAATTCTTTTGGGTGTGAAAAATGCTGTAAGTGTAAAATGTGGATATGACTTTACAATGGTACTGCTTCGTGACGGAACTGTAATGACATGGGGATACAATAATGATGGACAGATTGGTGATGGTACTGATGGTAGATGTTATACGCCGTATACAGTTCCAATTTCTGTTCCTGTTTCTGATATTGCGGCTGGTTCAATCCACAGCATGGCATTGGATGATGATTATACTGTTTGGATGTGGGGTGGCAATGCTTCGGGACAATATGGTAATGGCAGAACTATCTCATCATTTTCACCTACAACTTACATAAATGGAACTATTAAGTCACAGAACATTGCAATCGGTGAAAATCATATTTTATATATTGATGATGATGGTAAGCTCTATGCCAAGGGTAAGAACACTTATGGTCAGCTTGGTTTAGGTAATACAACAACACAGGAAGAGTTCAAAGAAGTAACAGGACCATGGGGAGATAAAAAGATTATTAAGGTTGAGACAAGATATAATACATCTTTTGCTATTACAGAAGATCATGTCCTTTATGGATGGGGTCAGGATGATTCTAGACAGGTAGGAAATGTTGAACATGAAAACACGTTATACCCGGTTCAGATTGCAACTGATGTGAACAATGTGTTAGCCGGTAAGGAACATGCGGTTGCTATTAAAACCAATGGTGATGTATATGCATGGGGCGATAGTACATATGGTCAGTTAAAAAAATCTTCGGGATATGAAGATACCCCTGTGAAAATATATAACACTGCTAAAAACATTGGTGTCGGTGATTATCAAACATTCGTTATAGACTCATCTAACAATTTATATGGTGTTGGAAAGAATGATAAGGGTCAGCTTGGATTATCCGGAACATACAATCGTACGTCCTTTAGTATAGTGATAATGAACGGTGTTTTAAGTGTTGCTGGTGGTGCTAATCATACAATAATTCGTGATATGTCGCAATCGATTTATGCGTGCGGAGATAATTCAGTAGGACAGCTTGGAACAATAATAGATGGTCCTCCATATACAAATGAAATAGTTTCAATTGGGTTGAAAGCTGACAGTATTTATGCAGTAGGGGATATCTCCGCATACCTGAGAAGTGGAGTAGTATATCAGACTAGTTCAAGATATAATGCAGAATTTTTTGAAACATATAATCCAATATTCAGAAAAATCGGTAATAACAATAAAATGGTTGAAATAACAATAGGAAAAGACTTTGCTTTAGGTTTTGACGAAAATAAGAATCTGTGGCGATGGGGATTAATGACCGACAGTATAGGATATAATATCGAACGTGGTAACTACTCCTATACTCCGCTTAAGGTAATTTATGACATACCGATAAAGCAAATTGATTCTTTTAGGGAGCAATCATTGGCTATAAATGAATATGGTCAAGTAATTGCTTGGGGAGAGGGATACTATGCTGACGGCACCGATAAAATGGTAACACATACATATCCTACGGTTATTAATGGTATAGATAATCCTGTTCAAGTCAGTCGCGGCAAAAACCATAATCTTGTGCTTGATAAAAATGGTGATGTTTGGGGCTGGGGTAGTAACACTAATAATCCTATGGGTAACTTGGGCGGAAAAGTAAAGACCGCGACCAAGCTAACCGGCATTTCAGATGTCAAACAGGTTGCTGCAGGCACAGAGTTTAGCCTATTTTTAAAGAAGGACGGTACAGTTTGGGGTGTAGGTAATAATTTTTCGTATCAGCTCGGTCCTGCTGATATAGATGTTATTTCGACTCCTATCCAAATTGAAGAACTAAGTAATTGTACATATATAAGCGCTTGTGAAGCTTATTCTGCGGCTATTGTTGATGGAGAAGTATACACATGGGGGTTTGGCGGTACCGGTGTTCTTGGATTTGGAGAAGGTATTACAAATATAAAAATCCCCAGAAAGGTTAACATCAGTTTGCCTACTGGTGAGTATTTCACCAAAGTGTCAGCAGGTATAAATTTTTGTCTTGCGCTTACAAACTTGGGCAACGTATATGCATGGGGAAATAATGTAGATGGTGAATTAGGTCAGGGAAATAGCAAAGAATATGATTCACCGGTAAAAATTGATTCGCTCAGTAATATTATTAGAATTGATGCGTCAGTTCATACAGGACTGGCTGTTGATGCAAACGGCAAAGCATACAGTTGGGGCTATGCAAATGATGGCCAGCTTGGATATGCACCGCCAGCATCAATTCAAAAGCCTAAAGCTATTACCGCATTAGATGGTATGATCGTAACATCAGTTTCCTGTGGTTATGACTATTCAGCCACTATTGACAGCGATGGAAGACTGTATACATTCGGTAGTAACAAAAGCGGAAGTTTGGGTGTGGTTTCTGAAGAGGCTTTAATGTGCGAAAATGAAAAAAAAGTAACCAATATTCAGCTTGTTGGCTCAGAATCTGGTGGTGTTATAAATCATTCATTTACTGCACAGCCTAACGAGGAATATATTATTCAGTTTGCTGCTAAAAAATCGGGAACATACACATTTAGTTTTGGTGATTTAACCCCCGGTACAGTTGTTATGGTATACAGGGATGCAAATTTCACCACTCCATATAAGCAGACCAATAATAGTAGTTCTATAACAGTTGGAGTAGAGGAGAATGATACGGCATATATAAGGTTTAGTAATACAAACGGTGCTGCCTATAGTGGCAATGTTATAACGGTTCAGACTTCAGAAGTTGTTGAGGATAATAAAATGATTTATATTGTTTTGTATGATTCTGAAATGGATAGATATTTAGATAATAATATGAATCACTATGAGTATTCTATCGAATTTTTCAAAAACTACTTTTCAATCATTGTAAATAAAAATGTTTGTTTTGTTTTATCTGACAGAGAAGCTGATTATGATTTATTATGGACTCCGGCTTCAGATAATAGCGGAGGAAAAAAAGAAACATATTTAGGATATGATGATTTATATAATCATGCCAAAGTAATTACAGAGCAAACAATTAATCGCTACAATGTGATACTAAGTAATATGTATGTAGCTTACAGCTCTCTTGAATTTAATGAGAAACCTGCTTCATTTCCCAAAGTTTACCTTGGTACACCGCACTTTGATGGTGGCATTTATGATGCACTACAGCCATATCAAAAAACAAATTATATTCAGTGGTATTTGAAAATATGTCAAGATATATATGAGGGTGTAACTTCAAAAAATAAGATTAAAGAATTAAATACTGCCGATATTGCGGGTATATACTACGGAAAAGAAGATCCATTTGAGTATGTTTATGAAACGGATGAAAATGGAAACATTAGCAATTCAAACATATACACTTTAATGTTCAAAAGCGTTTCTGAAGATGTGCATTCATGGGGGAAAAAAGTTATATGGTTTCCATATACGTCAGGACAAACAGCTCAACTACAAAATATTGGTATTCCTATCAATAAGGGTAAGGATTTTTCCGAAAATGATTTGATTGATATTGCAGTTATTCAACCAAATTATTTCTATTATGAATTAAACACGACCGCACGTGACAAGGGATATAAACAAACAATTAATGATTTATATATGAGTACTAAAGATAATGCGGTTGAGTATAAAAATGAGAATAATCAATACCAAGTAGTTGGTGATTCAAAAACAACAACTACAAGGGTTGCATTTGAAATTGAAGTTGATATGTCAATAGTGACGGGGCGTAGTAGTGAGGGAAATGATCAAAATTCATTCGATAAAACTAATAAACTTGCTTATACGATTGGTAGATTCAGAGATTTAATATATGATAATTCGACATCATATGGTGTATATATTGGTGGACCTAATGAGCAGGGATTTACATGGAATGTTTTAAGTAGTCAAAATGATAATTTCCATAGTAATATGAATTATAGAACATTGCTAGGTGATGCAGGAAAAGTAAGGTTTTACGAGTTTAAAAAATATTTACTTTCTATGGAAGCGCTTGACATTAATAACTATGATGGAAAATTGATATATGATATAGGATATCTACTTTGGATTAGTAATATTAGTGGAGATTTTATTCCTAATTCATTAAAGGCATTTTTTGGAGATGATAATATTAATTTGATATATCTTAATAACTATTGGTCAATTTAGAAAATTAAGGAGATGTATACTATGAAAAAAATAATTTGTATTTTATTAAGTGTAGCGACAATTATTTTTCTAACGGAATCATATGCACATGCTAGCGATAACGATTTAATAACCGATGGTGCTTATGTTCAGCTTGGAAAATATGACAGCGAACCAATATTATGGCGTTGTGTAAGCACAGATGATAATGGAAAGTTAATTGTGAGCGATAGGATTATTTGCTATAAGGCATTTGATTCCCCACGAGATAAAGAATATCAAACAGGAAGTGGACTTTGGGAAGATTCAAACATACGCACATGGTTAAACTCAAAGGAAAATGGCGGCAATATAGTTTGGCCCGGCAAAAATCCGCCCAATGGTCAGTTGTGGTTTGGATACGATGCGTCAGGCAACGGCAATATCAATTTTGCGTACGATAATGAAGATGGTTTTTTAAACGAAACTAATTTTACAAATACAGAGTTATCAGCAATAAAAAGTGTCAGCCAATGGTATATATTGACACCTTCCGATGCAGATAAAGCAACAAATGGTGTAGAGTATTTTTTTAACACACAATTTAATTCTGCAACGCGTCAGCATCAAGGTTCAAGCGGCTACAGCGATATATCACAGTTCAGTCATATTGAAGGGGCGATGTATAAAGTCGTTGACACTATGTTTTTACTTGATGAAATACAGGTGTATTCTTTATGGGAAAAATATGACGCATATTCGGAACCTACGGAAAAAGCATTAAGAAAATTTGAGGAATCATTCAATGTATCGCCATATTATACAGAACTTTACAATCCATCACAATATTGGTTGAGAACGAATGGTCATGCCGTATATAATTCTAGTAATTATACATCCGAATCGCCAAGCCACGCATTAGGTATCCGTCCAGCCTTTTACTTAAATGAAGATAATGTAAAAGTTATTTCAGGAAGTGGGGCGTGGAATGACCCATATGTGATAGACGGATATGGTCAGGAAGGAATAACAGTATTCAGTCAGGGCAAACAGCTTGAATTTGACCAGCAGCCAATTATGGAAAATGATCGTCTGCTTGTGCCGGTAAGAGCGATATTTGAGTCTTTGGGTGCCACAGTTGAATATGACGAAGGAGATAGAGTAATCACGGCCAACGATGGGGAGCATACAGTTGTTATGCAGATAGACAATCCCGAAATGGGAAATGGCACAGAGGTTATTACCCTTGATGTTGCACCCCGAATTATAGGTGAACGGACAATGGTTCCGCTGAGAGCGGTATCAGAGTCGTTTGGCGCAACTGTAGAATACATAGATAATTTAGAACGAGTGGTTATAGATGTGCCACAGCCACAAGATTTTGGTGATGGTTACGGTCTAGAAAATTGGCAACAACTAAGAGCGATTGCTAATGGTACATATTATGGCAACTTATTTGAATAAAAAATAGTAAAATTAAATAAGTCAAGAAACAAGTGTAATAAACATTAAAAAAAGAAACCAAAGCGAGGGAAAAGAAAATGAAACGAATGATTAGTTTGCTATTATCGATTACCATGATAGTATCATTAATCTCTTCTGGCACAGTTTATGTTAGTGCTAACGAGGATAATGCCATTGATACTGAGGTAATTGAAACTGAAAATCAGGAAGTTACCGAGTATGATTATCCTGATGAACTTTCAGAACTAGACAGTGAAGCAGCAGCTTCAATAAGTCTTGATGTTGAGAATTTAGCCAATAGCTATACTTCAAGATTTATTGTTAAAAGCAGTAAAAATGTATCAGAAAGAGACATAAACAAGGCATATACAGCCGCAAAAGAAAGCAAAGTGCAGGCAGTAGAATCAATAAGATTCTCTGATGAAGAAAACTTTGCTAAACTTAACTTAGACGAAATATGTGATGATGGTGAGATTGCAATATCAGACAATGCTCGTAGTATGATTAATACTTCATATGATGATTCTATTGATGACAGTAATGTTTTATTGTCAGATATGTCAGAAAATGAAATTATTATCATGTTGCCGGAAGTTGTTGATTCAGAAATATTCATTGAGACATTGACAAATGAACTTGGCAGCAGCGTAGAATATGTTCAGCCCGACTATATCTTAGAAGTATATGACTTTGAAGATACGAATATTGATGAAAACGATTCTGACATTAATGAAGATACAGTTGATGAGCAGGAAGAATTAACAGAAGAATTTGAACAAGAGTCTGATAATACACCAGATGTTTTGGATGAGGAACTTTCGGATGATAATTCGGAGATTGTTTCCAACGAAGTAGAACCGATAGTATCGGATGAGCTTGCACCTGATGAAAGTGAAAACAGTGAGCTTGCAGATGTGACACCTATTCCAACTATATCACCGGATGCTGATACAGTTAATAATCTGCAAGATGATATACAAGCAGCATGGCAGATCACAAAGGGAGCCGGTGCCAAAATTGCAGT
>CANQLT010000125.1 GCA_947624775.1 uncultured Monoglobus sp. | reverse complement strand
CAGGTCGATATAGTCCGTGCCGAGCCGCTCCAAGGTTTTCTCGACCGCGTCCTCCTGCTCGTAGAACGACGGCCACAATTTTGTTTCGAGGAAAATATCCTCTCTTGCAACGCCCGACTTCTTCATCGCTCTGCCGACCGCCTTTTCGTTAACGTATGCGTTTGCCGTGTCGATCAACCGATAACCGTCCTTCAGCGCGGAAATGCAGGACGCTTCCGCCTCGTCGGGACTTAACATAAACGTGCCGATGCCCGCCACAGGCATTTGAACTCTGTTGTTTAATTTGATATACATTTGCTCACTCATTTTTCATTCTCCTTTTTGTTTTTTTCTTTTATTATAAAGCAAAAGAGACCTCATGAGAAGTCTCTTTTAGTTTATCAGTTATAACTAAAAGTTATAACTGCCCTTGTATAACAGTTTTTACTGCCGACAAAAACCGTTTGACGATTTCCGAGGGCTTGGGCGAGTACAGCACGCCGAACGGGATAGTATATTCCCATTCCACCGGCACCACCTTCATCATAGGATGAATACAGTCCCAATCGCGGATAACTACAAGCAGATCCCTGTTCCGCTCGCAGGTGTTAAAAACGCCGACATCGTAAAAATCAAAATCAACCACGTTTATCAGACTGTGATTTTGGAAAATATCGTCGCGCAAAGCGTCAATATATCTGCTCCAGTCGCGGTGGATAAGCATCAGATTTTCTCCGTACATATCGCGCATCGTGAGCTTATCCTTATTCGCGAGCGGGTGATTTATCGACATTGCGCAGCATAACGGCTCGCGAGCGATCTCAAAGCCCTCGCATTTCCGCAGATCGAGAAGCGTGTCATCGAAAATACCCGTCACAATATCTATGTTCCGACCGAGATTTGCGAGGATCTCTCGCGCGTTTTCGGGCGTGTTCTCAAAGGGAATTAACTGAAAATGAATGTCGGGACAATACTCGTGTATCCTCGGCCACAGATCCGTCAAGAGCTGCGCCGGAGTCATGGGCGACGTGCCGATGCGTATAACATTTTCACTTTCGTTCATCGCCCGCCGCGCCCGCAAAACCGTTTCGCGCATATACTCTATTATGTATTTCGAGTCCTTGTAGAGCGAATTTCCCGCCGGAGTGAGCCTGAGCCCGCGGTGAGTGCGCTCAAACAGCGGAGCGCCAAGCTCTGTTTCAAGCTGATTGACCTGCTTGATCACAGCCGTGGACGTGATAAACATCTCCTCCGAAGCCTTGTTGAAACTCCCCGCCTCAACCACCCGCACAAATGTTTCAAGCTGCGCCGTATTCATTTGTATGCTCACCTCTCAATATTTTCGCTCACCTATATTATAGCAATAAGCTCGGATATGAAGTCAATAGAATATGAGTAAAATTTATAAAATGTTTACAAAATAAAATCAGATTATTGTAAGCTGTGGTTGTGATACTCGCGGCAAGCAAATCTTACGAACAAAAACATGGAAACCTAAACCGGATATGACTAAACGACAGATCGAAAAAGAAGTAAACCGTCAAGCGGTTCTTTTTGAGGAAGCCTGCTTAGACGGTTATACCACATCAAAAGTAAAGCTCGACGATTTTATAAAACGCCGGAAAGAGGAATACGCAATACCGAACTCGAAACCGACGACCCTTGATTCAATAGCGAGCGAAACAATAGCGAGCGCCTTTAAGTTACAACAAGCTAGATAAAGATAGAATATCAAAATATTAGTCAAATCTTAGTCAAAACGGATTTTCGGAAAAAACAAAACCCTCGAAACGCCGTAAAATTGGGCATTTCTGGAGTCTTGCTCTGGTGATCCCGGCTTACATATAGGCGAACTATTAACTGACGGCAATATTTTCGGCATAGTTGACATTTTAATAATCTCTTGATATAATATATTACGGTTAATGATAATATTTTTGCAAATAAAATATCAAAGAAGGTTATAATAATGAGTAAGACTTATATAGATTTTGTATGTGATATGATACGCGGCAAGGCTGTCGGAGAACCGATATATACCTCTTATATCGCCGAAGGACTTGCCTCCGCGTATGATCTTGAATTCAAAGAATCGGCCGCTGCGGCAGCTGTGGCGGTAAAGCGCGTTATGGACGGCAAGATGATCCCGCAGCTCAGGCGATATCAAAAAGGTATATATTATATAACAGCCGATACTCCGTTTGGCGAAATCGGAATTAATAAAGAGTGCCTGATCGCGGATAAATATATTTTGCCCGATAAAGGATATGAAACCGGTCCGGCAGTTTTACATCAAATGGGCTTAACAACTCAAATGCCTAAAGAACGTCTGATAGCCACCAATATTGCAAAGCAATGCGCGCGAACGGATAAAAAACTTGGCGTGATCATACGGCCGCCCAAAACTAAGGTTACGGCGTATAATAAAAGATACTTGCAAACCCTTGATGCGTTGGAGTTGATCTCAAAAGCTCCTGTTGATGCTGAGCGGCCATATATAACTGTCGCCGATCATATCCGCAAGCATGGTTTGAAATATGACAATTTGCTGGCTCTCGCCGACCGATATTATACCAAAAACACTATTTTGCAGCTTGCACATACTGCAAACGCGGGAGGAATTAAAATATGAAGTTACATTTAGATAAAGCGGCGTTTCGAGTTCTTCTTAATGCTGTACACGAAAAAACAGGTTATCGAACCGATGTGTTGGAAAAAGATTATTATGTCGTTTTAATACTGCGCGAACTGTCGGAATTTCAAAATGCCGGTCTGCCCGCTTATTTTAAAGGCGGTACAGCGCTGTATAAGGCTTTAAAAACAACAAACAGATTTTCCGAGGATATTGATATTTCGGTTGATACAAAGAATTGCAGCAGATCACAAAATGATAAGCGCCTTGAAAAAGCAACTAAAAAATATACGTCTTTACCTAGAGATTCTTCGCAGGGAAAAACCAACAGATCAGAAGTAACGGCTGTTTACACATATGAACCGGTCACCGCTTATGACAGGAATGATATATTGCAGCGTTTTGGAAAATTGAAAGTTGAGGCAACATCATTTACGATAAGCGAACCGATCGAGAGTTTAACCGTATCTGCTATGATATATGATTTGGCAGAAGATGAGCAGAAACAAATACTCGAAAGCGAATATGATGTAACGCCGTTTTCGATACAGACAATTACTCTCAATCGTATATTTATAGACAAGTTGTTTGCGGCGGAGGCATATGTGCGAAAGTCGGATATAAATAACCGCGCCTTTGAAGCAGCGAAGAATATTGAAGAATATTTATGATTTAACGGTTATGGCAAATCAGCCCGATATATTAAGACTGTTGACAGACGCCGATCAAATGGAATATTTGCTTGATATCAGAATGCGGGAAGAAATTGAACGATTAGACGGCATACCTAACTTCACGCCGTCAGAATTTACGTTCTTTACAAATGCGGCCGATAACATGAATGTTTGCAATGCGTATAAAATAATGCAAAATCAATATGTAATGCGCGAAAGTGACAAAATAGATTTTGAAAAGGCAATGAACACTTTAGAAACAATTCACCAAAAATTGATCGCCAATCCTGCATGGTTGGGTTGCCAACAAATTAAATAAGTTTATATGCCACGGCAACATATTCCTAAAAGCATTTATTAAGAATTATGTCTAAAGAGGTTGAAAAATGGGCAAATCATATTATGAGAAGAATAAATATAAGGTCTGTTATCGCACTCTGAATATCTATGCGTTTTCCGCGATGGAAAGGGTGAGAAAAACCAACAAAGCCGATGTGGACAAATATTATTCCGATTATCCTTTTGAAACCTGCGCACAAAAAACATATTGATTTCGTCTTAAAAAGTAAAGAGATTTTTGAGGACAAGCCCTATTACGCGGACTGCCAAAGCGCGGCTTCGCTCGCCTATATGTACAGTATACACAGATGCGCGTATATGAAATACATAAACGAACATGTTATTAATTATATCAGAAAAATGGTCAGAATTTACATAGACTGCGCCTTGGTCGTATACTACGAGTTTCGCAATATATGCAATCAAAATAACCTTAAAGAAATATATATCGATAACGAAGTATGGAACGACAGACTTTGATTTTGTTTGATGAGTTTGTCGGAAAAATTTTGAAAGAGAATATTTTGTTACTTAATCAAACCTTCCGCAAAGGCTGGTTTGTGGGGCTTGAATGTTTCAAGTTTAGTAAAGTTATAACGCGTTCAGCTCTTCCATCATAGCCCTGCGGCGGCGGTATTTCTCTCTCCATTCAGCCGCTATTTTTTGGACGCGCTCTTCTCCTTGCGGCAATTCGCGCATTTCGCACAAAACCGAAACGATTATTTTATAAGTTTCTCGATTCGATGTGAAACAGGCCGCTTTTTGGACCTCTGTCGTGTATTTGTCAAGTATTTCTTTCGGAAACAGCGGAACCAGCGCGTCTTTGTATTTGCGGATCATTTCGAGCCCGTTATCGGAGACCGCGCATTTAAGCAAACGGTCATAAAGACCTTCTGTATAAAATACTTCCGCCTTTTGATAATTTGATTTTGCGGCTTCAAATACACGCTCGCGCTTTTGTTTCCATTCGCTCTCGGTATACTGCGCTTTAAGCTCTGTATAGTCCAATAACGCAAACGATTCAAGAACGATTCTCCAAAGCGTGCTCAGATAATTATCATAATCATTGGTTATTTTATAAAGTTCTTTTAATTTCTTGAGGTATTCGCGGATCAGCCCGGGACGATCTTCATCGGTTTTAAGACTTTCATTCAGTATATTAATCGCGTCCTCATATTTTTCTTCCTCGATATATTTGTCGGTCAAAAATCTTCTGATATTCGTATGAGCCCAATATTTACGGCAAAACTTTTCGATTTCATCATCGCCGCACATCTCTTGCATAAGCTCAAGCTGCGCAGTCAGATATTGCGGCACGGCGTATTCGCGGTGATACGAATCGGACTTTTCATAAAAATCTATCATTTCATCAATATAGGCAAATTTGTCGTCCAGAAATTTTTTATCACTAAAATGTGTCATGATAAATTCGTCATAGCACATTCTCGCAAGTTCATAAGATGTTTTTCGCGCCGCCTTAAGTATTTCTCTAAAAACTTTTTCCTCGGTCCGCGCGCCGCATTCTTTAATTATGTCCAGCAATAATTCCTCACAGCCGCCAAGCAGCAAGCCTATACAGCCGTCGGAATCGTCGATATCAAGCCCGCACAGAAATTCGGTCATGAACAAAGAAAGCTCCAAAGCCTCGTCATAGCGTTTGTTTTCGATGAGATACTGCGTCGCTTCGCTAAATTCATCGCTGATCTCCTCATAGAAAAAATAAGCGTCGCGATATGAAATATAACCGTAATTGTCCGAATTTTCTTCGGCTATTTCGTTCGCCCGAATTTTGTAATAATTCAAATCAAAATCATCGGGCTCCGATAACTCGCGTTTAAACTGCGCCAACAGATTTTTATCATTCCGAAGCACGTTTATTAAAAACCGACGGACAAAGGCATCGTCCGCGGCGTTTACGGATTTTTCGATATCAAATGCAGCCCCACGGGAACTATTTTCTTCGTATGCGTACAAAACCGCGGCCATATGCTTGCAGTTATTGCCGCCCTCCGCGTACGGGCACGAGCAATACATATCATCAATTTTATTGTTTTTTAAGCATATCTCAACCTCATAATCCTCGGTTCCCGAAACCTCGGCACGAATAATATCACCGTCCGCCTCAAGCTCGGCCACGGCGCCGTTTTTATAATAGTCATACCCGCGTATTAAAATATGATCTTTAAACAAATGCTCCCATTTCATATATCCTACCTCATAAATTGCTGAATTGATTATTACTTTGATTTTATCATATAAAAATTATTTGGTCAAGCAATAGTCATTTTGAATCGGGCTCTTTAACGGATTTAACAGCGTAAATTTCCAAAAGCAAGTATTTATTCCATATCCATAGGAAATTTTTGAAAACCACCAACATTTTCAACTTCTACAATATAAATTATCGTAATATACATTCATTGTTATTTAAAATAATTTCTATATCATGAACTGTTGCCATATCGTTTATTCAAAAATATTTAAGTGTAAATGTAACATTTTGTTTTGATAAAATATTAACTATATTCATATATCAATACACCTCATAAAACCTATATTAATAATCTAATTTTCATATATTTAAAAATTTCATTGTTTATTATATCATAAATTAAATTTTAATACAAGCATTTATTATCTTATATCTCCCCAATATATATATAATACTAAAATTTTTTATCGCTTTTATGTATTATAAAACATATTTCCATTTAAATATTGAATTTTATAGCAAATTATTATATAATCAATTATAATCAGAAAATTATGAAAGGCGGAGTAGATATGGCGGTACACATTTTTGTCTTAAATGAGAATAATTATAAAATATGTGTCAGAAAAGGCATTGTCGGGCTTCCCGAGGCAAAGGACTCTAAGCAGCATGATAACGTGTGCGACGGGCTGCTTTCTCGTCTTGCCTGTATCAAAGAAGACGATTATATCCTAATGTATATTACGGGTGCAAAGGAATTAAGAGGAGTTTGGCAAGCCGACGGAGAACCATACTATGAAGAGTCAAAAATCTGGGATGACAAAATCTACCCGTTTCGCTGCAAAATAAAATGTTCTGAATTTAATTTCACAAACAGTTTGAGCCTAAACGATATAAACGATTTAAGAAATAGCGACAAAATATGGACATGGGCGCTTCAGCGCGCAAATGGTTCAAATGCTATGTTTTCCATTTCAAACTATGAATTTGGTGTTTTATTAAACGAATATATGAAAATAAACCCTTTTTCTCTTAGAAAGAGCTTTATTCCCGAGCCTTCGCCGTTCCACAGTAACAACATTATAGAAAGCCTTCACATTAAAGACAATAAGATAAGATTTGAATATACTGTAATGGCATACTTAAATGACGCATTCTCAAAGAAAAAATTCATGAATTTGTTTGGCAATTATTCGGACTTTCTCAGTTATGTGCCGACAAATTTGGGCAAGGAAATTGATATATTACTTATGTTTGAGAATCCGAACAGCAGCGAGATCATATCTTATGATATTATAGAAGTGAAAAAAGATAAATTTGATATAGATGCGCTTTCTCAACTTATCGATTATGAATCTTGGTTCCTTCAGAAAAAGGTTTCCGGCGACTTGAATATGATCAGAACTACCGCAATTGCCAAATCATTTGATAGCGAAGTGATCGATTAGGTCAGCAAGCGAAAAAGCATAGAGAAAAAGCCTATAAAGCTTATACAATATAAATATTTCAACAATGAATTTACGTTAGAACTGATTAATTAAAGTTGTCGGCGGCAGTTGGACTGCCGCCGCAGACTGTCAAAAAAGGAAAGGAGAAGCTCAGAAAAGACTGAGCTTTTTCTGTATTTTGTGGTAAAATATAGGTAAGATAAAATTTGGATTAATGTCAATAAAGTAGACAGAAAAAAGCGAAGAAATTATACACACATAAACATCGCCTCTTTCTGATTTG
>CANQLT010000124.1 GCA_947624775.1 uncultured Monoglobus sp. | reverse complement strand
CATTGAATGGCTCGGTTGTCCTCCGCCAGCTGCCTCAGCTCGTTTATCTCGGTGACGTCCACAAAATACAGGCCCGCGAGGCTTATGCCCTCGTCGGCACTCTCTATCGAGCGACCGTGTATAACGTAGCTCCTGCCACCGAACTCGAAATCATCGACCACCTCGGCGTCGCTCTCGATATATTTATCGACCGCAAGACCGGTGAACACGTCCTGGATATACTCGCCGTAGTGCGAGTCCCGGTCTATCATTCTCAAAAACCTGTCGTTGCTCCAGATTATCTCGCCCTCGTCGTTTATCACGGCCACCGGGTGAACAAAGTTCTCGATCGCGGTTCGGGTCACCGCGTCGACGCAGAACGAATACTCGTGCATATACTTGTAGACCCGCTTTTTTCTGATGTGCATGGTAAAAATCGAGTAAAGCAGCACGGCCGCGCCCAAAGCAACCCCAAAAAAGCCCGGAAGCTGCATACCAAGCGCCCCGCC
The DNA here is from genome assembly GCA_947624775.1 of uncultured Monoglobus sp. GTDB lineage: Bacteria > Bacillota > Clostridia > Monoglobales > Monoglobaceae > Monoglobus. The sequence continues at coordinate 7,130 of CANQLT010000124.1, read as the reverse complement.
GCGGATTATCAGCGCCGCGCCGAAAATCATGACCGTTATGCCGCACACCGAACTGCAAATAAACCCCGTCCGCACATCGGACAGAGTGAATTTTTTGACGCGGTTATTTTTCACCGTCATCACCGGCTCTCCTTGAAACGCGCAGATCCAGGTTGGAATCAAGCATGCCGACCAGCATCAGCGCGTAGAATATAAGCGATATAAATATGTATCCCAAAACGAACACAAGCAGATATATCAAAAACCGCTTGTATCCGGATCTTATTTTTTTGCTCAGTTTATAGTCAACCACCGAAAGTCCGCCGACCGCCAGAATAAACGAGATCACCGCGACTATGTTTTTAAGCGCCAGAGTGTAAACGCTCGTATCGGTCGTGAAAAACGACAGCAGCATCAAAACGATAGCGATGATAAGCATACTCTTGGGCAGACGTATCGCGCTGAAAGGAAGATAGGCGTATCCTGAGACACGAAGCCTCTTGGCGAAGAATATTCCCAGAGACAGAATAATATATCCCGAGATCAGACCCGCGATTATAAGTATCGACGGGAAATAGCTCAGCACTGCCGTTTTCGCCGCGTCCAGAGACGCGGTCAGCGTCTCGCCCATCGCTCCCGCTCCGGCTCCGCTCAGGTAGGTTCCCATCATATCCTTCATAGTGCCGAAATAGCCGTCTATCAGTTCTATCACATAGTTGTTCCCGCCCACCGCGTTTAATATCATTATCATTATCAGGTATCCGAACAGATTGGCGATAGTCACCGCGGCCAGCGTCGCAAAATACCTATACCGCTTTTTAATGCAGAAACCCACGGTCATATATGGCAGCAGCGACAAGGCGCTGCCAATGAGGCCCGAGATCAGATCCCCGGTAAAAGCAAATATGAGCGCCAGCGCGGCAATGAGCGCGGCAGCGGAAACATACACGCCCCTGCGTATGATAAGCCACATGAGCGGGATTCCCGAAAGCAGCATGGCGAATATTCCGAGCGCGGGAACATACATGCCCGCAAGCGTCAGAATAACCGTAAGCGCCGCCGCGAGCGCGCCCTCGCAGATCGGCGCGGCGGAAAATTTCTTCATAATATATAACCTTCTTTTCGTATCAAGAGCCGAAAGAGCCGATAAACCCAAGCAGCGCCGAAAGATCGCCGTAGCGACGCTCGATAAAGTGGCCTCGGTCGATCTCCTGTTTCAGCTTCATGCCCATGGCTCCGCCTATGCTCTCATAATCAATCCCAAGCCGAGCCGCCAACACAAAAGCGATGTTTATAAGCGCCGCAGCGTCGTCCGTGAGCCTCGAGACGGTCTCGCTGTCGGTCTCGGCGCTGATGTCTCCGAACAGGTCTGTGACCTTTTGCAAAAGCTCCACCTTGAGCAGCTCCACGGTCTTGATGTTGTTAGCGATATTTATTTCCAAATTGATCACCCTCATCCGGAGCATGTCCGGGCACACTCCGCAATGATAATATTTTACCAAACTTTTGAAATGATTTCAAGCCCTTTTATAAATAATTATGTGACAAATTGATTTAAGGCGGCATAGTATGGTTATAGAAACGAGGGATTTTATGTTTTTAAGGGAAGAAAACGGCGTTTTTCCGCTGGATAAGCTGAACCGCGGAGATGCCGCGGTGATCGCCGAAATAAAAGCCGCGCCGGGAAACGGGCGCCTCGCGGAAATGGGATTCGTGCCGGGCGAGAGCATCCAAAACGGCTTCACATCACCCGCTGGCGATCCGACGGCCTATCTTTTGGGCGGCTGCTCCCTGGTCGCGCTGAGAAACAGCGAGGCGAAAAATATAATGGTGAGGATAACCGCCGAGCAAAAGGAGCGCTGTAATATATGAAATACAGATTATTCAAACAAAAACGCGCAGCCGAGCCGCGTCGGCTGTATCTTTTGGGCAATCCAAACGTAGGAAAAAGCACCGTGTTCAACGCGATGACGGGCCTCAGGCAGCATACCGGCAACTGGTCGGGCAAGACCGTCGACGCGGCGCGCGGAAAATATACATATAATAATCGGGAATACGAGCTGACCGACCTGCCGGGGACGCACTCGGTAAACAGCGGCTTTTCGGAGGAAAGCGTGGCGGCCCGCTCTACTGCTCTCGGCGGCGGCGCGGTGACACTGATACTGGCTGACGCGTCGGCCTTAAAGCGCGGCGTGGCGCTGGCCCTTGAGTTTTTGGAAAACCGGGACGGCGGCGCGGTGCTTTGTGTGAATTTCTGCGACATTGCCGAAAGGCGCGGAATAAAAATCAATTTTGATAAGCTGTCAAAGACTCTCGGTATACCCGCGGTGGGGATCACCGCCAAAAAGCGCGGGGACATAAACCGCCTCAAAGAGCTGACGGACAAAAATTTTGACGCGCTCTCAAAGATGGCCGCGCCTCAAAAATCACGCTCGACCCCCGAGGAGCTTTTGAAAAGAGCCGCCGAGATCTCGGATGAGTGCACCATGGCGCCGAAGGCGAAAAACTCCGCCTGCTGCGCCGCCGACCGCGTGCTGACCTCGCGGGTCTTCGGCATCCCGATAATGCTGCTGTTTTTCGCGGGGATACTCTGGCTGACTATCGAGGGCGCCAACTATCCGTCCGAGCTGCTGTCAAGGCTTTTCGCGCATATAAAGCCGTATATAGCCGCCTGTGTTCCGAGCCCGCTCAAGGGCATACTGGTCGACGGGATATACGGCACGGTCACATGGATAGTGGCGGTCATGCTGCCTCCGATGGCGATATTTTTCCCGCTGTTCACACTTTTGGAGGACGCGGGATTCCTGCCGAGAATCGCGTTTAATCTGGACAGGTGCTACGCCCGCTGCGGCATGAGCGGAAAGCAATGCCTGACACAGTGCATGGGGCTGGGCTGCAACGCGGTCGGCGTCTGTGGCTGCCGCATTATGCCGGACGAAAACCAGCGGACGATAGCCGTCATAACCAACAGCCTGATCCCATGCAACGGCAGATTCGCGATACTTATCTCGCTGTCCGCGATCTTTATCGGCGGCATGGTTCCCGACCGTCTCGCGGGGCTTATGCCCATGCTGTGCGTGCTGGCTCTAATCTGCCTCGCCTTCGCGGTAAGCTGGGGCGCGTCGCTGCTTTTTTCAAAAACCCTTTTTCGTGGGTGCGAGGCGGCCTTCGCCATGGAACTGCCCGAATACCGCCGCCCCGAAATACTCAAAACGCTGGCTGTTTCGCTCGTCACAAGAACAATAAAAATCGTGGGCCGCGCCATACTGGTCTCGGCTCCCACCGGCGCGGTGATCTGGCTCCTCGCGAACACGTCTGTCGGCGGCGCGCCGATGCTGTCGCGGCTGTCGCTGCTGCTTGACCCCGCAGGGCGGCTCATAGGCGTTGACGGATTCATACTGCTGGCGTTTATCCTGTCGCTGCCGGCCAACGAGATAACCATGCCAATCCTTATCATGGGCTACACCGCCGCGGGCGCCATGACCGACGCGGGCAGCCTTTCAAATCTGTCGGCGCTCCTTACGCAAAACGGCTGGACGCTGCTCACTGCGGTCAACATGATGATTCTGACGCTGTTCCACTGGCCCTGCGCCACGACTCTAATCACGATCTATAAAGAGACAAAAAGCCTGAAAACGCTGGCTCTTTCGTTTTTAACCCCCTGCGTGATCGGCGTCACACTCTGCCTTATCACAAAATTATTGGCAAATGCGGTGTTTCTGATAGTGTAAATTGGGCACAAATTTTAAAAAAACGCTAATAAATTAGTACAAGTTGCAAAAAAATTAGTAAAAAATATTGACATACATCTTTCGTTAGGTTATAATTTATTTAAAAATTAAACAAATCTTGTAAAAAGAAAGGTGATTTTAAATGACTTTCGAACAGGCAGTCGGAAGAGTTCAGGCGATAATGGAGAATGCCAGCGCGGAGAAGATCGGAAACGTCGCGGTGCAGATCCAGTTCACCAACAGCGACTGCAAAGGTATTATGTACATCTCGACCAAAACCGGCGAGCTCGACGTTCAGGGCTATGATTATTACGACTGCGACGCGGCCGTTGAACTGGTTTACGGCGATCTGAGCAAGGTTCTGACCGGAAAGCTCAGCGCGGCAAACGCGATAGCGAGAGGCGACATCGTTGTTTCGGGCAATCCCGACGCGTTCCTGGCGCTTGCGGGTTGCGCGAAAAAGGCTCCCGCCAAGAAGCCCGCGGCAAAGAAAGCTCCCGCAAAGAAGGCGCCCGTAAAAAAGGCCGAGCCGAAGAAAGCGGAGACCAAAAAGGCTGAGCCCGCTCCCAAAAAGAGCGCTGAGAAAAAGCCCGCCGCAAAAAAGACGGCCGCCAAAGCCGCAACGACAAAAAAGACAGCAAAATAGTTTAATTCAATAAAGCCCGCGGATAAAACCGCGGGTTTTTTGCGTATTTAAAACGCCCCGCAAAACGGGGCGTTTTTGGCATATCGGGTTTTGTGTCAGCTGTTCTTCAGCTTAATGATCCGCACACTGTTGGACAGGGGCTCAAATTCCTCCCCCGTCACCTTCGCCTCGTTCGGGCGTACAACCGTCTCTTGCTCTTCCTCCGCTCGCTCGTCATACTCGCTGATGAGCAGAGAAATCTCGCGTTTCATCTCCGCGATACGGCTATGCGTGCCGGTTCTCAGCGCGTCCGACTCGCGGCGAATATCCTCGGCGGCGTTTCCGTCAAACCCGCGCCTGCGGAATAAATCCGAAACAGCAGCTCTCATTCTAACACTCCTAACTTGCCTGAAAATACCTGAAACCTTAAAATATTAAATCTTCCGTTATGCTACAGCAACGCTTTTGAAACGCTTCTGTAACAATTTTGTAACATTATAACACGGAAAACAATATTTGTCAATACTTTTTTTGAAAAAATTTTCGACAAATCCCCGTATTTTCGGCATTTTTTAAAGATTATGAGAATATTATACCCGAAATAGGCGGCAAAAAATTGCACACTTCGCAGCAAGCGACACAAAAATTTGTACACCGCCCTTGCGCGCCGCATAAAAATTTTTAGAAAAAATCAGAAAAAAACTCTTGACAACGCGGAATAATTGTTGTAGAATAATAAAGTCGTTTTGAGAAAGACGAGCGGATATGGCGGAATTGGCAGACGCGCATGGTTCAGGTCCATGTGAGAGCAATCTCATGGAGGTTCAAGTCCTCTTATCCGCACCATTACGAATGTTCTTACAGGACTTATGCCTGTGAGAACATTTTTTTATCCTGTTTTTTTGTTGTTTTCCGAAAAGTATATGTCTACTCCTTTTCGGGTGTTCATTTTTACCTCGTTTTCGGGTATCGCTTTGAGCTTCGGTATCTCTATCGAGCCTATGCAGTTATAGTGTATTTTAAGCCGCTGAACTTTCTTTCCGCCGATTATTTCCGCTTGATATACCTCGATTTTTTCTATCAGCTCATTTAACATTCTCGGAGTAAGTTTTCTCGCTCGTGTATATTTCCTTACGACTGACATGAACTCATCCGTGGAAATGTTGCGGCTTTCGCTTTTGGCTATCTCGGACTTGAGCGACTCTATCCGCTTTGAAAGCTCTTTCTGCTCGGCGTCGTACTTCACCGACAATTTTCCGAACCTCTCATCCGTTATTCGGCCCATTACGTTATCCTCATATATGCGCTCGAATAATATATCAAGCTCTTTGTCACGGGCGAGCAGGGCTTTAAGCTCGCTTTGTTTTGCCTCGATTTTGTGTTCCGCATCTTTTATCGACTGACCCATTACGAGCCTCATAAACTCACCCTCATACTTTATGGCAAGCCTAGTGAGCCTCCGTATTTCTCCGAGCACCGCCTTTTCGAGAAAATCTACCCGTATATAATGAGTTGACGTGCAAATTTTTCTTGAGCCTCTGTTGTAGCCGGAACAGTTAAAGTATTCTATGCTCGGATTTTTCTGATTAAAATGATACCACAAATTGCTGCCGCAGTCTGCGCACACAAGCAATCCCGAAAACATATTTTTCTCGCCGTCGGCTTTTTTGCGTTTTCTTGTTTTGCCGCACTTCGCCTGTATCTTCTCCCAGACCGAGCGCTCTATTATCGGCTCGTGAACATCTTTAAATATTACCCAATTTTCTTTGTCGTTCTCTATCCTTTTCTTGTTCTTATATGATTTTGAATATGTTTTAAAGTTGATCAGATCGCCGCAGTATTCCTGAGTATGCAGTATCTTTGTTATGGTCGAGTTGTTCCACTTGTACGGCTCGGCGGTATTTATCCTGCCCGCTCTTTTTCTGCCCTTGCTCAGCCAATAGTTCATTGGTGTGAGTATCTTATCCTTTTCAAGCGCTCCGGCTATCTGCTCGGCCCCGAAGCCCGAAAGCGTCATCGAGTATATCCTTCGCACGACCGCCGCGGCTTCATCGTCAATTATCCAACGCTTATGATCATCGGGGTCCTGAATATATCCGTATGGCGGCTGTCCCAGAGGCTCGCCCGAATTGCCCTTGATTTTGTTGCTTATCCTGCGTTTCTTGGAAATATCGCGGGAATACCACTCGTTAAACAGATTTTTTATCGGCGCTATATCATTCTCGCCTTCTTCCGTGTCGATACCGTCCGATACCGCCACAAGCCTTATGTCATGCTCGGGGAAAAATTCTTCCGTCAGCTTTCCGACTTCGATATAGTTCCTGCCGAGACGCGATAAGTCTTTTACAAATACCGCCGATACCTTGAAGTTTTTAATATCGCTCAGCATATCAGCAAAGCCGGGCCTGTCCATTGTCACGCCCGAAATTCCGTCGTCGCAGTATATGTAAAGTTTCGTATAGCCCTTTTCCTTAGCGACTTTTGTAAGAAGCTTTTTCTGATTGCCTATGCTGTAGCTGTCGCCTTCAAGATTATCGTCTCTGCTGAGACGGACATACAGAGCCGCGGCTTCGTCTCGTTTGTAAGTTTTCTTCGACTGTCTCATAATTGCCTCCTTTCCCGACAGTCAAACAAACAGTATTACAATTTGATTATATCAAAAAATTTACTGCTTGTCAGCCAATGTCATTAAGTTAAGAAAGAGAGCAAAGAACCAACTTCAGAAAAAGGACTTGGTTCTTTTTTTGAAATATTTTTAAACTTTTTTCAAAAAAACTCTTGACAAATCAGAAAAG
>CANQLT010000123.1 GCA_947624775.1 uncultured Monoglobus sp. | reverse complement strand
ACAATCTCACTGAATTTCTGCACTTTTTCCTTGCTTTGATCAATGTTACAACTTTGTTAATAAATTAGATTGACGTGAAGCAGACCTGGGCGGCGCTTGTCAAGCGCCGCTCTTTGTGGTATAATAACAAAAACGGCTCGGCGCTGCGCCGAGCGGCTTAAAGAAAGGAATGATCAAAATGAAAAAAGATTTAGGAGCGGTTCCCGCGGTATATCCGATGCCCGTGCTTATGGTGGCGACATACGACGAGAACGAAAAGGTAAACGTAATGAACGTCGCGTGGGGCCAGATCTGCGACATGGATAAAATAATCCTGTTCATCGGCAAGGGCAAGAAAACTTGGCTCAACATAAAGGCGAGCGAGGCTTTCACCGTGGCTCTCGCGGACAGGCAGCACATGGACGCCGCCGACTTCTTCGGCATCGCCTCGGGCAACAAGATCGACGACAAGTTCGAGCGCACCGGCTATCACGCCTCAAAGAGCGACAAGGTCCACGCCCCGATCATCGAGGAATTTCCCGTGGTTATGGAGTGCGAGCTGCTTGAGTTCCTCCACACCGAGCACGTGGACGGCATTGTGGGCAAAATCGTGAATGTCAAGGCCGAGGAATCGGTACTCTCGGAAAACGGCAAGGTTGACCCGCAAAAGCTGAATGCCCTTATCTTCGACCAGTTCCAAAACGGCTATTACGTGATCGGAGAAAAAGCGGGCACCGCCTGGAACGCCGGCATGGAACTGATGAAGAAATAATTTTTTGACTTTATTTATTTTCGGATCGCTCAAGCAGACGCAGCGCCGCATAGGCGTGAGCGGCCGTGCCGATGTGCAGGACAGAATCGTCGAACCTGACCTTTGGGTGGTGCTGGCCGTAGATATAACCGTCGTTTGAGCTGCCCGCGACCAAAAACATACTGACTGTGGGGACTTCGTGACTGACAAACGCGAAGTCCTCGCTGCCGCCGCCCGGCTTTCCGCCCGAGACGGCCGAAAGATTTATCGCGTCGCCGCCGAGCAGTTCCTTCATAACGCACATGACCGCGCCTGAGAGCTCGGCGTCTATGAGCATGCAGGGGCAGAAATCGAAAAACTCGGTTTCGACCTCGCACCTCATGGCAGCGCCCACGCCCTCGGCTATTTCGGTCATGCGTTTTTTTATCAGCTCGCCGACCTTGTTTTCAGGGTCGATCGTGCGTATAGTGCCCCACATTTCCGCCTTGTCGGGAATGACGTTCGACGCCTGCCCGCCCTCAAAGCGGCCCGTGGTGAACACGCCGTAGTCGTGGCCGTCTATCTCTCTGGCGTTTATTTCCTGAAGCGCCAGATGAATGTGCGCCGCGGCGGTTATCGGGTCTATGGTCTCGTGGGGCACCGAGCCGTGGCCGCCCTTGCCGCGCACCGTTATCCGGTATTGCTCGCACGACGCGGTCGATATACCGCCGTCCGCCACCATTATCGTGCCCGAGCGCAGCGGCATTCCCGCCGTCACATGTATCATCAGCGCCGCGTCCACATGCGGATCCTCAAGCAGGCCCGACGCCAGCATATCGGGCGAACCCTCAAAAATTTCCTCGGCGGGCTGGAACTCCAGCTTGACCGTGCCGTTTATCTCGTTTTCGTGTTTTTTTAATATCTTCGCCGCTCCCAGCAGGATGGCGGTGTGCATATCGTGGCCGCAGCCGTGCATTCTGCCGTCGGTCTCGCTTTTAAAGTCAACATCCGCCTCCTCGCGTATCGGCAGCGCGTCCATATCCGCGCGCAGCAGGATAGTCCTGCCGGGCTTTTTCCCGCCGCACAGCGCGACAAGCCCCGCCTTTCCCATCGAAACCGGCTCGTATCCGAATTCCTCAAGCTTTTTCCTCACAAACTCCTTTGTGAAACTTAGGTCAAATCCCACCTCCGGGTGTCTATGCAGCTCGCGCCGCATTTCGCGCATATCCTCCTCAAGTTCCCGCGCCTCTTTTAATATCGTATCTTTCATATCCATCTCCGTCTTATCCTCCCGTCTTTGAAAGATTTACTAAACAGTATTATAATTAATCCACCAACCAATGTCAACGCCGCCCGATTGAAATATTAAATTCAAAAAAGACAGCTACACCCACGTCAGAGAGACAATGACCGTAACAGTATTCGTTACGTCATCAAAAGCACCAGCCACAGAATATCTGACGTTGGCACTTTAATAAGCCGGAGCTGAGAAAAATAATTTGATGTTGAAATATTATGTATTTTATGGTATCATAAAAGAAAGGTTTCTGAAGGGAGAATATACAAATGAAAACAAAATTTTTGTCTATACTGCTTTGCATAGCGGTGCTTATGTCACTTCTGTATATTAACGTATCCGCGGCCGTTTACGGAGACTTGGCTTATGAAGTACACGATGGATATATCGAAATAACAGATTGTAAGGAGAATGTAACTTCGGTGAACATTCCCGCCGAAATAAACGGGTTACCTGTAACCGAAATCAGTAACAACGCATTTAACGGTTGCTCAGCACTCACAAATGTAACAATACCGAATAGTGTGACAAGTATAGGCTATGGGGCATTTTCTTGGTGCAACGCGCTCACAAACATAACAATACCACGCAGTGTTGTGAGTATAGGCAGCAGTGCTTTTGAAAACTGTGGATACTATAATAATAAATCAAATTGGCAAAATGGAGTTTTGTATATCGGAAATTGGCTTGTAAGTACAAATAAAGAAGAACTTCCGGCAAACTATACTATAAAATCCGATACTGTTGGGATTTCAAGCGATGCGTTTAGAGAATGTAAATGGCTCGAAAATGTAACAATACCGAATAGTGTGACGAGCATAGGCGATGGTGCTTTTTATGATTGCTCCTCACTAATGGAAGTAACCATACCGGGTAGTGTGTCGAATATATTCGATTACACGTTTCTCGGTTGCTCATCACTTACTAATGTGATTATATCCGACGGGGTAACGAATATAGGTGATGCGTTTCGCGGTTGCTCCGCGCTCACAAGCGTAACCATACCGGCAAGTGTGACAAGTATAAGCAGTGGTGCTTTTTCCTCTTGTGATGCTCTCACCACCGTATACTACGGCGGCACCGAAGAGCAGTGGAAGAATATTGATATTGGCTATTTTAATTCCACATTAGAGAGCGCGACTATACACTATCTCGGAATAGACGAAGGTGACCCAGTATCACCTGTTGTTGAATACGCATACACGATAAGCGATGTCTCATTGAAAAATATGAGTGGCAACGTGCTTACCGCACCGCCGTCCGATTCACCTTTTATGGTGAATGTTGAACTTACAGAAACAAAATCACGCAGCGCACAAGATTATTTGTTTGTTGCAATTTATAATACACAAGGCGCACTCTTGAGCCTTGATTATGTTCAGGCAGATTTTATATTTAACCATCCGGCGTCATTCGGATTTTATGTGCCAGCACAGACACAGAAAATCGGCTCGGTAAAAGCGTTTGTATGGAGAAGCTTTAATTCGGAAGAGCCGCTTGCCGAGAGTAAGGAAATCCGAAATTAACGCTTAAAAACACTATTTATACAAGTGAGGTATTAATTATGGACAATATTTTCAAATGGAAGTCTGATTTAATTCCGCAAAAATCGAAATCAGCATTTTATCAAGGAGTTAAAATTCATCGAATGACTCCCGGTAGCAATATAAAAAAGTTATATATTACAAATGATATAGGTAAATATTTATCATGTCCTTGCTGTTCAAAAAAGTTGTATAAAACAAGTATTACCATACCTTATGGTGACAAATATTATGGCACCGATTGTATAGGATATACTTGCGGCAAACATTACTTTTTAAATAAATCAAAAAGACTGCGTCAAATTCTATTCGAAAACCAGTATGCAAGACCCATTAATATTGATTATACATACTATTTTTACGATTATTATAAAATGCAATCCATATTTTATAATAACGATAATTATGAACTCATGTTATTAATCAAACCACCCGGAAAGACTACAAAAAACGGAAAAGCATTGATTATTTCAAACCGTACAAACGAGATTAGTGATAAAATATACGTTTTAGATTATAAAACAGATTTAACGCGTAAGATACTAACCGGAGTTTGTAAATTTGAGGAAAAAACTATTATTTTTGACAATAAGGAATATAATGTGCCATTTATCATAAATAAAAATCACGGTTCAGGATTTAGCAGTATTATTAAGAAAGTTATTATAAAAGACGGTGGCGGCTATAGTTGGAGCATAAAAAATAACTATTATGAACTTGTCGACGTATTGTTGTATTCACCTTTTACAAAACAATATGAATTAACAAAGGCCACATATGATGTGGATTTAGAAAGATATTTCATGGATATATCTATATATAAAGAATTTGCAAGAAATTATGGAAACCCCGGGTTAATTTTATATACCGAATCATGGAATGATTCATTTGATTCTTTGGATTTTTTAAACGAGGAATCCTTGCTTCATGCTTTCGGATATAATGTAAATCAAAATGATAATTTGAGCCAATATGAGCGACACAGTATTTTGGCAGATGTTATTGATTTAGAAATTATGAGCCAAAAATCTATTGTTGCATTACTTAAAGGGTGTATTGCGAGAGGAGCTGGCAACAAATATTATTATGCATGCCATAAATGGGAAGAAGACATTAAATTTGTTATTGACTATAAAGCAAATCCAGAACGGTTTATAATATCGTCAACGTAAAACTTTTCTGAAAATAAAGAAAATCAAGCTCGTTGCCGATAGGTATGGAGCCCGGTTTATATAAATGGGTTAGAACAAACGGGATATTTCTAAATTATTGATCTAACAAGCTGTGAGCGTTTATTTAAAACACAATACATATAAAAAGTATCACAAATATTTTTCGGCATATATTTTCCGCCTTAGTTTTCCTCTCGTTGTTCCGCGAGATACATCCCCCAATCCTCAAACATTTTGGGAATGTCGAACACCGATTTTCCGTCCTGTTCATATATTTCGCTTATGCCGGGTGTTTCTTCCGTAAAGGTTTTCCACGCCGTTTTAAGGTCCTTGGTTTTTTCTATTTTGTGTACGTCAAAAAAATCGGAATATTTTTCTGTATCTCGGCTGTATATAGTGAGGACATTATATTTGCCGAACATGATCTCGTCACCGCTATCATGGCAGCCGAAACCGAAGGATGAAATTCCGTCGTTGTACAGTATGTCGCCGACTCGCGTTAAGACAGCCAGCGCCTCACCCCGAGAGCATCCGTCCATATAATATATATCCTTGTGTAGTTTTTCTGCTATTCCCGGAGCGATCTCGGTCTCGTCATTGGCGTTCGAAGGAAGTTCAAGAATAAAGAACAGCGGCTCATCGTGCATAACGATAAAATGCCGAAAGACTTCCTCTGTTTTGTCAATGCCCACATTTGCGGTGATACCGTTTTCGAAAACCTCGTAACCTTCATAAACGGGCGTCTCGGATGTGGTCTTTGCACCCACTTTTAAGATCAATTTCCTTGCCATATTGACTTCCTCCTTTTATGCACGGTCGGTATCGCGCGCATTTGCCGCCGTGTATTTCCGGGCCGAATATTTATATTATTGTATCACATAACGTGAATCGGCACAAGTGGGCGCCGAAAAAATTCGGACACTACGGTGATCGAAACGGGAACAAGCGCTTGATTTTCCCATATTGACAGGGCAAAAAAACTGTTATATAATATTAAAAGATTTTGAATTTTTACAGGAGAGTGATAAATATGAGAAGTGACAAGATCACAAAGGGCGTCAGCGCGGCGCCGCAGCGCTCGCTGCTCTACGCGCTGGGCCTCACCGACGAGGAGATAGGCAAGCCGCTGATCGGCGTTGTCAGCTCCAAGAACGACATCGTGCCCGGCCACATGAACATTGATAAAGTGGTTGAGGCGGTCAAGCAGGGCGTGGCTCTGGCGGGCGGCGTTCCGATCGTGTTCCCGGCTATCGCGGTGTGCGACGGCATAGCGATGGGCCACGAGGGCATGAAATACTCGCTGGTCACCCGCGAGCTCATCGCCGATTCCACCGAGGCTATGGCGACCGCCCACCCGTTCGACGGTCTGGTTATGGTCCCCAACTGTGACAAAAACGTGCCCGGCCTTTTGATGGCCGCGGCGAGACTGAATATTCCGTCGATATTTGTCAGCGGCGGCCCCATGCTGGCGGGCTCCGACTGGAACGGCGATTCCGCCAGCTACTCCACGATGATCGAGGCTGTGAGCCGCGTGGGAGTCGGCGAGATCACCGAGGACGAGCTCAAGACCTGTGAGGAAAACTGCTGCCCGACCTGCGGCTCATGCTCGGGCATGTTCACCGCCAACAGCATGAACTGTCTGACCGAGGCTCTCGGCATGGGTCTTAAAGGCAACGGCTCGATACCGGCCGTGTTCTCGGAGCGTCTGCGTCTCGGCAAGGCCGCCGGAATGAAGATAATGGAGCTTGTGAAAAACGACATAAAGCCCCGCGACATCATGACGAAAGAGGCGTTCATCAACGCGCTCACGGTCGATATGGCGCTGGGCTGCAGCACCAACAGCGCGCTGCACCTGCCCGCGATCGCCCACGAGTGCGGCATAGACCTGGCCTTTGACACAATAAACGTTGTTTCGGAAAAGACGCCCAACCTGTGCCACCTGGCACCGGCAGGCAATCACTTTATGCTCGACCTCAACAAGGCCGGCGGAGTGTACGCGGTTATGCACGAGCTTGACAAGCTGGGCCTGATCGACAAGTCGCCGATCACCGTGACAGGAAAGACGGTGGGCGAGAACATAGACGGCTGCGAGATCACAAACCCCGAAGTAATCAGAACAAAGGACAATCCCTACAGCAAGACCGGCGGACTGGCGGTGCTCAAGGGCAACATCGCGGTTGACGGCTGCGTTGTAAAGCGCTCCGCGGTAGACGAGAAAATGATGAAACACTCTGGACCCGCACGCGTGTTCGACTGCGAGGAGGACGCCGTTGAAGCAATTTACGGCGGCAAGATCAACCCCGGCGACGTTATCGTTATCCGCTACGAGGGCCCCAAGGGCGGCCCCGGAATGCGCGAAATGCTCTATCCCACCGCGGCCATCGTGGGCAGCGGACTGGGCTCCGAGGTCGCGCTTATAACAGACGGCAGATTCTCGGGCGCGACCCGAGGCGCCGCGATAGGCCACGTTTCGCCCGAGGCGGCGGAAGGCGGAGTTATCGGCCTGGTCCATGAAGGCGACATTATCAGCATCGACATACCGAACTACAAGATCAGCCTTGACGTTTCCGACGAAGAGCTTGAAAAACGCCGCGAGAGCTTCACTCCCAACGAGCCGAAGATTAAGACCGGCTACCTCGCCCGCTACGCCAAAAGCGTAACCTCGGGCGCCACAGGTGCCATACTTAAATAGGCAAAAAAGGGGCTGTAAAAAACAGCAACAAAAATCGGGGAATTTCTCCCCGATTTTTGTATATAGAAAACAGCCGAAACCATAGCGGGATCAGCCGTTTAATGGTATAATATATAATATTAAAAACCCATTTACCACCAATGAGTATTATACACCAATTCAATTAAAAATTCCTGCGGATTTAGTAAAAATCATTGAAATTTCTGATCCGATTAAGCTCTTGAAAATCATTCTGTTTGCCTTTATGGAAAACGCTTATGCTTCCCTAAGAAGCATTGAGAAACTATGCAAAACCGATAAACTAATTATTAGATTATCCGACAATTTTGGTGCGTAAAATGCAATGCAGTTTGATTCGTTTTATGATATAGTTAGAGATGAGCAAAACGCAAAAAATATAGGAATAAGGAAAAAAGAACGAGCGGAAAAGCAAAAAAATAAGTAAAACA
>CANQLT010000122.1 GCA_947624775.1 uncultured Monoglobus sp. | reverse complement strand
GTATTTCGTTTGCACGAATAAACGAGGCCACAAATCATTAACATAAGCGGACATGACGCGACAGCGGTGGAAGGGGCCAACGTAGGGACTAGCGAATAGGTACTAGGGACTAGGCCACCTCTCAGTCGGCTCCGCCGACAGCTCTCCCCCTTAAAAGGAGGCGAGCCTGATTCCGTTCGCTATGGGCGGCGCTCAATGTCGGCGCCGAGGGCGCGGAGCTTTTCGGTGAAATTTTCGTAGCCCCGCTCGATGTGCTCTATGTTGTGGATAACGCTTTTGCCGCTCGCCTTGAGCGCCGCGGTAACCAGCGCGGCACCTGCCCTCAGGTCGGTGGCGCTCACCTCGGCGCCGCTCAGGTGCCGCACGCCGTTTATAAACGCGGCGTTGCCCTCGGTCTTGATCCCCGCGCCCATGCGGCGCAGCTCGGGTATGTGCGCAAAGCGGTTCTCGAATATCGTCTCGACCACCATGCCGCTGCCCTCGCAGGTAGCCAGCAGCGCCGTGGCCTGAGCCTGCAGGTCGGTGGGAAATCCGGGATACGGCATGGTTTTTATGTCCGCGGTCTTGGGTCTGCCCGACGGGCGCAGCTCGATAAAGTCGGCTCCCGCCTCGCAGTCCGTGCCCATCTCGCTCAGCTTTGCCAGCAGCGATTTCAGGTGCGGGGGCCGCGCGTCCTCCAGCCTGATGCCCGCGCCGAGCCCTGCCGCGCACACAAGAAATGTCCCCGCCTCGATACGGTCGGGGATAATTTTATGCTCGCAGCCGCGCAGGGCGCTCACGCCCTCGATCGTCACGGTGTCGCTGCCCGCGCCCGAGACCTCGGCTCCCATTTTGTTTAAAAATTCGGCCAGATCGACTATCTCGGGCTCGTTGGCGGCGTTGGTTATCACAGTTGTGCCCTTTGCCAGACACGCGGCCGTCATCAGGTTCTCGGTTGCGCCCACGCTGGGGAAGTCCAGATATATGCGGCAGCCCGAAAGTCCGTCCGGGGCCGACGCGTCGATCATGCCGTGGCCCTGTCTGATCTTTGCGCCCATCGCCGAAAAGCCTTTAAGGTGCAGGTCGATGGGCCGCGCGCCAATCTTGCAGCCGCCCGGCATGGGTATCTTCGCCCTGCCGAACCGCGCCAGCAGCGGCGCCATGATGAGCACCGACGCGCGCAGGCGTGAAAACAGCTCGTAGCCGCATTTGCGCCGCGGCTTTTTTATGTCCGCGGTTATCTCAAGGCCGCCGTCCTTCCGCTCGACCGAGCAGCCGAGGGAGGTCATGATCTCCGCCATGGCGTCGGTGTCCGACAGGCGCGGCAGATTTTTGAGAACGCATTTTTCTTCGCTCAGCATGGCGGCCGCCATTATCGGCAGCGCCGCGTTTTTCGAGCCGCTTATTTTCACGCTGCCCCCGAAGTTTTTCGCCGGGCCGTTTATGATGTAGCTTGCCATTTTTCCTGCCTTTCCGTCCGCCCGAGCCCGAGCCATGGGCCGCGGGCGGACAAAAGGCCGATGGGGATTTAAAGCGTCTTATTTGAGGTGATATAAGCGCGCCCATCCTCTCCGCTGACAAAAGAAAGAATGGGAACGTAGGTTTTCGCGGTTAAAACAGACGCTATAATCAATGCTGATATTACGGCGTTTTTCATTTTTACCTCCGGTTCCGAATCAATTTCGGAACGCTTTTATTTTGACCCGTTTTTCTGTTTTTATTAAAATTAATTTTTAGCAATTTTTAATAAAAAATTCTGTTTTCTTGATTGACAAATATCGACACTGTATTATATAATTTGCGCAGGGCTGATTTCAAATCCCGTAAAAAGTCAATGATTTTTTTACACATAACACAAAGCGATCTCCGCGTGAGGTGAAACGATGAGACATACCATATATTCGCTTATATTCAATAAGGACAGCCGGAACCGGGTGGGCAGGGCCTACGAGGCGATGGTCAGCATGGCGGCGGTGATCAGTATCATACCGCTGATGTTCAAGACCTGGTACCCGATATTCAACACGATCGAAACATTCACCCTGTACATACTGTTCCTCGACTACATCATGCGCTGGATGGTCCATGACTTCCGCAGCAAGTACGGCAAGCCGTGGGCGTTCCTGATATACCCGTTTACGCCGATGGCGATAGTGGGACTTTTGTGCATATTGCCGTCTCTCGGCATTTTGGTCCAGACCTTCAGGATCCTGCGCATGTTCAGGATATTCAAGGTACTTCAGTATTCCAGATCGTTCGGAATGGTCACGCGCGTGTTTGAGAGAGAAAAAAAGGCGCTGCTCTCGGTGTTGTTCATAGCTGTCGGCTATATATTTCTCTCGGCGCTTGCTATGTTCATCAACGAGCCCGATACGTTCGACACGTTCTATGACGCAGTCTACTGGGCGACGACCGCTCTGACAACCGTGGGCTACGGCGATATTTATCCGGTGACGAACATAGGAAAGCTGATAAGCATGGTGTCCTCGATCTTCGGTATCGCGGTCATCGCTCTTCCCTCCGGTATCGTGACCGCGGGATTTATGGAGGAGATCAACGGCGCTGTCAAGGAAAGCGATGAGAAAAAACAGGAAAAGTCGGACGGCCCCGATAAGGCCGAAGAAACGGAAACGGAGGGGAAAAAAGCATGAAAAAAATAAAAGAATTTCTCTCCGGTATGACATTTAAGCAAAAGCGCTACGCGGTCATCATGATGATCTGCGTGGCGGTCAATATGATACTGGAGGAGAGCATGACGCTGGCGTCGGCGCCTCTGTGTATGGACGTCACGGGCACAATAGCCGCCACGATAATATTGGAGCCCGCGGCGGGACTGATCGTGGGGCTTATCAATAACTTTTTCCGCGCAATATTCATCAACGGCCCCACAACGCTGGTTTACTACAGCGTGTCGGCCGCGGCGGCGCTGCTGGCGGCGATCATGCTCGACCGGAACAATCGCCTGAGATTCGGCCGGGTCATAATCGCGACCGCGCTGATAATAGCGGCGTCTACGCTGCTTTCGGGGCTTTGGAAATACTGGCAGATCGGCGTCGTGTCGAACCTTTATTGGGAGAATTATTTTTCCGAGATCGCCGCGTCGCGCGGGTTCGGGTCGTTTCTGTCAGGCGCGTTCGGCGCGTTTGTGATAAAGGTGCCCGACACGATCGCCTCGGTGATCCTTGCGGTCATTATGTACAAGCTCACCCCGAAAAAATACAGAGGAAGATAAAAAAGATGTGACACCTCATCAGTCTGCTTCGCAGACAGCTTCCCCTCAAGGGGAAGCCTTTTTTGCCTTCCCCTTGAGGGGAAGGTGGGCGCCGAAGGCGCTCGGATGAGGTGTCATTTTTATTTCTTTAAAAGCATAACAAGCAAATCATCAAACAATTTTATATGACGGGTCTTGATCCTCATATATATTTCGTCCGTCAATATTTTTGTCGCTCTCGGCTGTTGACAAAAATTTTATATTGTGTTATATACATATAGGAGTTCAGATAGGAGAGATTTTATGACAAAAGACAACACCGCGCGGGAGAACAAGATGGGAGTTATGCCGGTCAACCGGCTGCTCATCACCATGTCGCTCCCGATCATTATTTCGATGCTCGTTCAGGCGCTTTATAACATAGTCGACAGCATATTCGTGGCTCAGATCAACGAGAACGCTCTGACCGCCGTGTCGCTGGCGTTCCCGGTCCAGAACCTTATGATCTCGATCGCGGGCGGCACCGGAGTGGGCGTCAACTCGCTTGTTTCAAAATCACTGGGCGCCAAGGACTTCAAAACGGCGAACAAGGCCGCCAGCGTCAGCATTTTTCTGGCGGTCGTCAACTGGCTTGTCATGCTGGTTATCGGGCTTACTATGTCGAATAAGTTTTTCGCGATACAGACGAGCGATCCGCAGATCGTGCAGTACGGCTATCAGTACATGAGCGTCGTCGCAACATTCTCGTTCGGACTGTTCGGCCAGATGATGGGCGAGAGACTGCTGCAGGCGACAGGCAAGACAATATATACCATGATAACTCAGGGTATCGGCGCGGTCATTAATATTATATTCGACCCGATCTTCATTTTCGGAAAATTCGGCCTGCCCGTAATGGGCGTCACCGGAGCGGCTGCCGCTACCGTTATGGGCCAGATAATCGCCATGCTGCTGACGATCGTTTTCAACATAAAGGTCAACAAGGAACTGAGATTCAGCCTGAGGAAAATGCTGCCCAGGCTCGACATTATCGCCAATATCTACAAGGTGGGTCTGCCCTCTATACTTATGATGGCGATAGCCTCGGTCACGACGTTTATTATGAACAAGATACTCATCGCGTTCACCTCGACCGCCACCGCGGTGTACGGCGTGTACTTCAAGCTCAACAGCTTTATATTCATGCCGATATTCGGATTAAACAACGGCATGGTGCCGATCATAGCCTACAACTACGGCGCGAAAAAATATCCCAGGATAATCAAGACCATGCGCTTGAGCATTACATACGCCATGGCCGCGATGTTTATCGGATTTTTGATATTCCAGATCTTCCCGAGGCAGCTTTTGTGGCTGTTTAGCGCCTCGCCCGAGATGACCGCGATGGGAGTGCCCGCGCTGCGCATAATCAGCATAAGCTTTCTGGCGGCGGGCTTCAGCATAGTTTCCTTATCGGTGCTGCAGGCTCTGGGCCAGGGGCTGTACTCGCTTATGGTCTCGGTCTCAAGGCAGCTGGTTATTCTGGCGCCGGCGGCGTATCTGCTGTCGCTGCTCGGCAGGCTCGAGCTTATATGGTGGTCGCTCCCGATCGCCGAGATAGCCGCCGTTGTGCTGTGCCTGGTGTTCCTCGCCAGGACCTTTAAAAAGCTCGATATACCATTCAAGGAATAAAAAAGGGATTTGTTAAAAATTATACAAAAATACTAATAGATAGCCGATTTTATGAAATATAATCGGTTATTTTTTTGCCTCGGTTCGTGTTGAATTTGAGGCGAAAATGAGTTATAATATATCGCAAAAGTGTTTTAAGGCGCTTTTGATTTTGCGTCAAAAGCGCGGAACGGGGATTTTTATGGTCAGACTGCAAAAGTACCTCGCGGACTGCGGCGTGGCTTCGCGTCGCGGCAGCGAGGAAATCATAAAAAGCGGCAGAGTCGCGGTAAACGGCGAAATCGTCGCCGAGATGGGCGTCAAGATCGAGGAGGAGCTGGACGTCGTGACGGTGGACGGAGAGGAAGTCCGCCCGGCGCGCAAGCTCGTTTATATCATGCTCAACAAGCCCGCGGGATTCGTCACCACGGTCAGCGACGACAAGGAGCGCGACACCGTGATGGACCTTGTGAGCGATATTCCCGACAGGATATACCCTGTCGGCAGGCTTGACTACGAGACCGAAGGATTGTTGCTTTTGACCAACGACGGCGACTTGACCTACAGGATCACACATCCGAAAAACAATGTGGAAAAGACATACATCGCCGAGGTGACCGGCAAGATCGACATGCAGACCATAACGCGGCTCAGAAACGGAGTCGTGATAGACGGCCGCCGCACCGCCCCCGCCGAAGTGTCGGTGCTGGGCGCGACGCAGCTGGGCACCAAGATAGAGATAACGATCCACGAGGGCAGGAATCGCCAGGTGAGAAAGATGTTCGAGGCGACGGGCTGCATAGTCAAGCGCTTAAAGCGCACCCGCGAGGCGGGGCTGGCGCTCGGGCACCTGCCGCTCGGCAAGTGGCGCAGACTTTCGGAGTCTGAGGTCAACATGCTCAAAAAGATAGGCACCGGCAAGGTGTCGTCCCGCGAGAAGAGCCGTGACATGTACGGCGAAAAGGCGGCCAAGCGGCGCAGACCCGCGTCCGCTCGCCCGAAAAAGAAACCGCGCTACAGCGGCAATGGAATTAAGAAAACCCACCGTTGAAAAACGGTTTTCCGAAGGAGGAATATATATTATGAGTAAGACAGAGGATTTGCAGAGCCTGCGCGCGGCGATCGAGCAGGGCGGCGGCTACGGCAAGATTAAAAAGCAGCACGACAGCGGCAAGATGACGGCCCGCGAGAGGCTCGACATGCTTTTTGACGAGGGCAGCTTTGTGGAGATCGACGCGTTTGTCAAGCACAGATGCAGCGAGTTCAACATGGCGAATACAGACGCTCCCGGAGAGGGCGTTGTGACGGGCTACGGCACGGTAGACGGCAGACTGATCTACGCTTACGCCCAGGACTTCACGGTCATCGGCGGCTCTCTCGGTGAGATGCACGCGGCCAAGATTTGCAAGGTTATGGACATGGCGGCAAAGATGGGCGCTCCGATCGTCGGTATAAACGATTCGGGCGGCGCCAGGATCCAGGAGGGCATAGACGCGCTCAAGGGATTCGGAGACATATTTTTGAGAAACACGCTGACCTCGGGCGTCGTGCCCCAGATCTCGCTGATTTTGGGCCCCTGCGCGGGCGGGGCTGTGTATTCTCCCGCTATCTGCGATTTTATATTTATGGTTGAAAACACGGCCCAGATGTTCATCACGGGCCCCGCGGTCGTAAAATCGGTCACGGGCGAGGACGTCAGCTTTGAGGAACTGGGCGGAGCCGCGACTCACGCGACCAAGAGCGGCGTGGCGGCCAAGGCTTTTAAGACCGAGGCCGAGTGCTTCGCGGAGCTCAAGCGTCTGCTCTCGTTCCTGCCGGGCAACAATCTTGAGACCGCCCCGGTATACGCCTGCGACGACGACCTCAACAGGCTTTCGGACAAACTCGAGGAGATAGTCCCCGAGGACGAGAACAAGGGCTACGACGTGCGCGACGTAATACGCGAGGTGGTCGACAGCGGCGACTTCTTTGAGATTTTCGAAAGGTTCGCTCAGAACATAGTGATCGGCTTTGCCAGAATGAACGGAAAGACGATCGGCATAATCGCCAATCAGCCCAAGTTCATGGCGGGCTCGCTGGACTGCGACTCGTCCGACAAGGCGGCCAGATTCGTCCGTTTCTGCGACAGCTTCAATATCCCGCTCGTCACCTTTACCGACGTTCCCGGCTATCTGCCCGGCGTCAATCAGGAGCACAGCGGCGTTATACGCCACGGAGCCAAGCTGCTCTACGCCTTCTCGGAGGCGACCGTGCCCAAGATCAACGTTATACTCAGAAAGGCCTACGGCGGCGCGTATATCGCGATGAACAGCAAGCACCTGGGTGCGGACATGGTGTTCGCGTGGCCCACCGCGGAGATCGCGGTCATGGGCCCCTCGGGAGCGGCGAATATCATCTTCAAAAGAGACATAGCCAATTCCGACGATCCGATAACGACCCGCGCCGAAAAGATACGGGAATACACCGACAAGTTCGCGAATCCCTATGTGGCGGCCGCCCGCGGATATGTGGACGACGTGATCGAGCCCGACTCGACCCGTCCGCGCATAATAAGCGCTCTTGAAATGCTGGCGGGCAAGCGCGAGACAAGACCCGCCAAAAAGCACGGAAATATTCCGCTGTAACTCGGAGATTTACAATAAATAAAAATCAAACCGAAAGGAGACTTGAGTTATGACTATCGGTGAAGCGCTGGCCGAGGGCCTTCAGGTCACAGTAGTGGGCCTTGCCATTGTGTTCGGCGTTCTGGTTATACTTATGCTGGTGCTGATGGCGTTCAAGGCGATTTTTTACAAAGAGCCCGCCAAGGCCGCCAAGGCGCTGCCCGCGGCTGAGAGCAAGGCGTTGCCCGCCGCGCGAAAGACGGATAAAAATAAGGCGGAGCCCGCGCCGATCGACGAGGGCGAGCTTGTGGCCGTGCTGACCGCAGCGATCGCCGCAGCCTACAGCACATCGACATATCATTTGAACATAAAATCCTACCGCAGGGTAGGAAATGCGTCCCCCGAATGGAACAAAGCCGGCCTCGAGGACGTGATAAATTCGACGTATTAGTCGGGATAGGCTCG
>CANQLT010000121.1 GCA_947624775.1 uncultured Monoglobus sp. | reverse complement strand
TTGTGGCCTCGTTTATTTGTGCAAACGAAATACGTTAGTGCCACGAACCCGCTTCGCGGCTCCGGCCGCAGTCCCCCATCCCCCACTTGCGCAGGGGAGGCAAAATAAGGCTCCCCTTCCTTTTAGGAGGGGGAGCTGTCTGCGGAGCAGACTGAGGGGGTAACCCCTTCCACCGCTGTCGCGGTCCCCCTCCCCCACTTACGCAGGGGAGGCAAAAAATTTATTTCACGCTTTCGGCTACTTTCAGCAGCTCGTCGCCCGTAACGGTGCTGTTTCCGGAAAGGACCGCGACCGAGACACCGCCTTCCTCCCACTCCGCCGAACTGCTGGTCACGGCGGCGGCGCAACCGTGGATCTCACATTCGGAAACCGGCGCGTCATAGCTTGTCGTATATTTTGTCTTATCGTTGATGATCCTCTCGTGCACCGTGAAAACATCCGCTCCGTTCGAGTATCCGATCACCGCGTAGTCGCCCGAAACAACGCCGTCCTTCGCGAATCCCTCGGCATACAGGAAGGAATATCCCTCGGGCAGGTACTCCGGTTCCAGAAGATCAAAATTCAGTCCGCTCTTAAACTTTTTAAGCTCATCAAGCGTCGTGCAGACCTTGATATTCTCGTTTTCGTCCGGGACCGGCTTGCCTTTGCTTGCGGCGCTGACCGAAACGCGCATTTGGTCCTTATCGATCACGCCGGTTTCGTACATAAGATCGATCCATCTCTGATAATCATATTTCACTCCGTTTTCGTCATAAAGCTCGATATCGTTCTCGTCGAGTCCGCCCTCGAGCTCGGTGACGGGTTTGCCGTCCTTGTCGAACACTCTGCCGTTCAGCGCCTCGGGCAGCGTGAACATCACTCCGCTGTTGTCGGTCTCGATTATTGTGTTGTGGCCCGTTGATATTGTTTTTACTATCCTCTCGACGATCCCGCCCGCGAAGGCCAGCTGCGTCACGCCGAACACTACCGCGATCGCCGCTATAGCGGCTATGACCCTCTTTGCGCGGGACCTCTTTTTGGTTTTGTTAAGCACTTCTTTTTTCATAATAATTCGCTCCTCTTCTGTCAGCTCGGCGGGCTCGTATCCGCTCAGGTCGAGCTCCGCGCCGTTTAAATAATCATACTCATTTTTCATAAAAATCACTCCTCAGAAGATGACGTCTCAGTCTTTCTCTGCCTCTTGACAGGCGGGTATACAGGACCGACGGCTCCTCGCCGCAGCTTTCGGCTATCTCGCGCACCGATTCGGAAAGGATATACCTTCGATAAAACAGCCTTCGGTCGCGCGGGTCCAGAGAATTCAGCAGATCAAATATCTCTTTCATCGTCTCTTTTCTTATCAATTCCGCATCCGCTCCGCCTTCGCCCTCGGCGTCCTCGCTCAAGGTCTCGCCGCAAAGCTCCTTGTAATACTTGCGCTTATAGTCTATGCACTTGTATTTGCACACCGCGCCTATCCAGTTTTTCAGAGAATTTTTCTTCGGGTCAAATCTTTCGATATTGCTCCAGACCGAAAACAAAACGTCGTTGACGCACTCGCCGATATGGTCGGGCAGCATGCCCAAATGCTTCGCGACTATAGCCTTGATAAGCCCGCCATATTTTTGGATGAGGCCCTCGAGCGCGGTCTCGTCCCCCGCTTTCAGTCCCTCCGTCAGCCGCTCGTCGGTTTCCATACTATCACCTTCTTTTTATGAATTTAAGAAGCGCTTCTACTTATTAATACGAATCAAAAATCAAAATCTGTCAAAAAAATAAGATCCCCTTAATTTTGGGGGATCTGCCGAATATTCTCAAGACGCGCGTCAAACTCATCGCGCAGCGCGTTGTCGCCGTTGATATACGCTCTCCTCAGATCGAGCAGCGTGCCGTCGGTGCGGAACTCGTCAAGAACATCGTTTATTTCGCGCAGCAGCTTCGCGTTTCCGTCCGCCGCCGCGATCGAGTATCTGCGGCGGTCGATATCATCCTCTTTTATCACAAACAACGGATACTCGGCAACAAATTCCTCCGCCTCGCGGCCGTCGCAGAACATGATGTCGATATCGCCGCGCAGCATCGCACCCTCAAGCTCGTCTCGGTTTGGGTACTCGCTCATGTTCGAAAGTCCGAGCTCATCAGTCAGGTACTTCTGCGGCAGGCTGCCCGAGACCGCGCCGACATTCCGCGCAAGTTTAAGGTCGCCCGTTCCGTTTATCTCCGCGTTGCCGCCGTTTGCCACGATCGACGACGTGAGCGTTATATAGCTGTCTGAAAAATCGACCTTGCGCCTCAAAACGTCGGTCGCCTCGATCGCGGAGACAGCAATATCCGCCAGTCCGCAGTTCAAAGAGTCGGCCAAAAATTCTTCGTCCATCGGATAAAACGCCGCCGTCATGCCGAGCTTCTCGGCGAGCCGCATAGCGAGCGACGGATCAAAGCCCAGCAGTCCGCCGTTTGGGTCGGTGTAGATAAACGGCTCGTTCTCGGGGGCGCACGCGATCTTGAGCACGCTTGAATCGGGCTCGGCCAGCGATTTGCTGTCGCTGTCAAAAAGCCTTGCCGGCTCCGAGCAGGAAACCGCGAGCATGGCGGCAATTATTAACATAACAGCCGATAAAAATCCGCGCCTCATAATATCGCCTCTCAGTTAAACGCTACTGCTGATTTTGCCCAGTTTCTATTTGGTCGTCGCCGTCGGCAGGTTTATAATAACGTTGGTAAACTTTCCGTATTCGCTCTCAATGGTTATGGTGCCGCCGTGGCTCTCAATGATCTCCTTCGCGATCGAAAGGCCCAGACCCGTGCCGCCCTTTTCGCGCGTTCTGGCTCTGTCAACTCTGAAAAATCTGTCAAACACATGCTCTAAATCAGACTTGGGTATTCCGTAACCGTTGTCCTTGACTTTTATGTAGACCTCGTTGTACATGCTGCCGGCGGCTATATTGACATATCCGCCTTTCCTGCCGTACTTCACGGCATTTGAGACTATGTTGACGATCGCGCGCTCTATCTGAACGGGATCGGCGTACATCTGAGGCAGCTCGCTGACCGCCACCAGTTCGAGCTTGATGTCGTTCTGCTCCGCCTCGAGCGCGAAACGGCTCACGATGCCGCGCAGCATGTCCTCGATCGAGAACACCTGCTTTTTCATGCTGAACTTTTGCACGTCAAACTTTGACAGATCAAGAAGATTGCGCACGAGCTCGGTCATTTTGTCGGCCTCGCTCTCTATCGTTGTAAGAAACTTTTTGAGTATCGCTTTGTCGTCAAGATAGCCGTTGAGCAGCGTCTCGGTGTGGGTCTTGATGATAAACAGCGGGGTCTTGAGCTCGTGTGAGACCTCGGCCACAAACTCGCGCCGCGCCACCTCGAGGTTGAACTGCTCGGTGAAATCCTCAAATACGCAGACGATTCCCGCCGTGCGGTCATTGTCCATTTTAAACGGCACAAAATATATCCTGATGTGCTTGCCGTTATATATAATATCCCGTATCTCGGACGAGTATTTATCAAGATACGTGAACTCCGCCATGCAGACGCCCGCGTCCAGCTTGTCGAAGAACTCGTCAAACAGTGGTATCTCTTCCTCTGTGATATCCAGCAGCTCCGCCGCCGCGGGGTTTATATGGATAAGCTCCTGATCGGTGTCAAAGGCCATAATTCCGTTTGTTATATGCTCCAGAATAACATCGACCTTGTGCTTGTCGGCGCCCATCTGGCTGATGGTCTTGCTCATGACCCTGCCCATATGGTTAAACGCCTGAGACAGCGTGCCGATCTCGTCGGTTCGGTTCAGGTCGGAGGGCATGTCGTAAACGCCCCGCGCAAAGCTGTCGGCTCTGCGCGCCAGCTTGCGCAGCGGCTGGGTGACCGAACGCGAAACATACACCGCCGCGCCCGCCGAAAGCAGACACGCCAAAAGCAGCATCCAAAGCATAATGATAAGCAAAATATTTACTACGCCGTGAAGCTCGTTTTTGTTGTCGGCCACATATATAACGTAATCGCCCGCCGTGTCATTGAGCGGCGCAAGATACGCGGCGTAGTCCAGCACATCACCGCCCGAGCCCGCGTTTCCGCCCTTTGTGTGGCGCTCCAGCGCGTCGGCCATATTGGGCGTTTTTGTTATGCTGTCCTGCATCAGATATGTGGGCGCGACGATCTCGCCTCCGGGCGCCGCCAGGATATAGCACTTTCTGTTTTGGTCGAGCCCCAGCTGCGCGGTGTATTCGCGGATCAGATTTTCAATCTCATATTGCTTGACAAACTCTCTGTCGGTCGAGCTCATCACGCTCTGCACCGCCGCGCCGAGTCCGCCCGACACGGCCGCGTCTGCCTGTTCCTCAAACTCGTTTTCAAAGCGCGAGGTCACGCAATAGACCGAAACAATCCCGAACGCCGCTGTCAGCAGCACCGCCACCGCCACAAAAACAGCGACCGTTTTGTAAATCAATTTATTTTTCAGCATCTTTAATTCTCCGAAACAAAATATATATTAATTATAACATTAAAAAAAGATATATACAAGAAATTTTTTTGCGCTTAATAAATATCTTGCAATTTGATGTAAAAAGTTGTATAATTATACATAATGTTGCTTTATATTACTTTGCAAGGCAAAAATATGAACGACGGTTCAAGCGCCGCCGCGCTCATACCGCTATGTGGAATTGTAGGAAATATAATCAATATATAATTTTTATGAAAGAAGGTTTTTAAATGAATTGTCCAAACTGCGGAAGCGAGATCGCGAGCGACGCTAAATTCTGTTCCGTGTGCGGCAGTCCCGCGCCCGTTCAAAACAGCGCCGCTGGAAACGCTGCTCCGAATTATCAGAATCAGACGCCAAATTATCAAAATCCCGCGCCGAATTATCAATACGCCCCGCCAAACGCCGCTCCCAAATCAAGGCTCCTCGCCGGAGTTCTCGGGATTCTGCTCGGAGGCATCGGCGTGCATAATTTCTACCTTGGCAACACCACCCGCGGGGTAATACAGATCATTGTGTCCTGTGTGACTTGCGGTGTCGGCGCGATATGGGGCTTTGTCGAGGGAATATTGATCCTGTGCAGACAAATCAATACCGACGCCAACGGCATTCCCCTCAAAGACGACTGCTAAAATTTTTCGCAATATTTTAAGCCGCCCGCTGCGGGCGGCGTTTCTATTATTCGCCACAGATTTTTCACCAAAACTATTGACAAATTTGTCAAAATATAGTACTATTTTACGAGTAGTGCTAAATATATAATGCAAAAGTTTTTATTTTAAATCTGAATTTTCATTTAGAGGCATTGCCTTGTTTTGACTATTTGTGACACTTTATTAAAACCGCGCGGCATGACGCGGCGGCGAATGCTTTTAATTTTGATAATTATTGTATTATATGCGGTGCTTCTGATGAAACAAAGGTTTTTTATCAAATATAAGATTTGATGTCAAAAGAAAAACAGCCGAGAGCTTTCCCTCTTTCGGCTGTTTTTCATTGCCTTGTTGAAAAACCTCTTATAATATTTTAAAGGCCGGCACATCAAGGACGCATCAGCTTGGCCGGGACACGGCGGTATTCAAATCACACTGGATCTATACACCCACGTCAGGTTGGAGCATAAGCGGGAAATCAGCGAAAGTCTTAACGGTATACTCAAAATAAAAGCCTGAATTATGTTGGAAAAAATGCCTAAAACAGGCGCTTGGCTTTTAGTCAGAGGTAAGCATGAATTTATACCGACGCTCGAATATATCACGGTCCCTGACGCTATGAACATATAGGCATCAAAGGGCTGATTATATGTCGTATACCCTAATCATTATCCTCTCACAAAGCCGCCACTGTATTCCGCGTTGATCTCCGCTATTTCTTTCTCTCCCTCAATATACGGGCGATAAATTTCGTCCACTCTGCCGCCGCCCAAATTGTCGCATCCGTTGCAAAACTCGCATTCTCCGCCGCAAAATGACAACGCGCGGCTGACAATTTTTTCGCGTTCTTCTCTCGTTGTGTCCTTTACAAGAATTGATTTCATAATATGTCCCGCCTCCGTAATACCTATAGTTCATCCCTGCCTTTATTATAGTGCTTTACCGCTCAATCAGTCAATATCCCATGCGTATTGATCGTATGAAAATTTTTAATTTATTTCGATTGCTCTTGATTGTGATATTTAGTTTAACTGCTCGATAAACCGGAATCTATCTGTTTCGATTTACAGTTCTTTTCCCATACAGAGAGATTCCGGCATATCTACATAAGCACCATAATTAGGAATTTTCTTTAAGTAATATTTTCATGAACAATTTTTTGTACATGAAACGTGCTATAATAAAATTGAACGCGGCGCATAAACCGTGTTGACATTTTGACGCGACTGCGATATAATATAACTGACCCTAAAAAGGATCAGCCGCGCCTTGAAAGGCGCGTGAGTTGAAACCGTTCGAAAGTCCCGTAGGGATATCGGCCGAAGGGTCACGCCTCGCAAGAGGCGCGTGAGTTGAAATGACAGTTAGAGGGCGCAACCACGGATTTTATACACAAAAATACGGTTTTGAGCCTGTAAGCTGGTGCAAATGGGACAACGATATATAAGAGGGGAAAGCGGACAATGGTTAAAGATTGCGGAATGACATTCGGCCAATTTTTTGGTATGACGAAAAAAGAGAAAGAGGCTTTTGAAAAAAGCCACCCGTTTGAATATTCAAATTTAGAAGAATACACCCAAGACGTAACACGGTGGCTTTGCGAAAGCTCCTGGCACTACAGCGAGGACGCAGCAAAAGAAGTTGTTGAGCAGAGGCAGGAATGGATAAAGGAATGTTTCGACAACCACACCCCCGTTGATTTAGCCGGCGCAGAAGCCGGATATTGTTGCGGATAACAGGAAAGCAAATATGTATCACAGGAGTAAAGCGTCTCGCAAATTTTCACCAAAGAGGCCTTCTTTTATACCTTTTTACACATCTTTTTCCGCGGTGTCTGAATTAAAAAATCTCTTCCACTTCCGCGATATACATTCTGTGCGGCGGCTCGTTTGCACACGCGCTCGCGACAACCTCCGGCGGCATATTCGCGGTGTCGAGATCTTGGTTATATATCTTTTTGCATACAAACGTCGTGTGCGCCTCGTTGAACGCCACGCCGTTACTTACCGCCTTCGGAGTGATTTTCGTAAGCGCGAGCTTGTCGCCGTCTCTGCCGGATTTCGTGCCGAGTGTTATAACCACATATTTTTCCTCCGTTTATTTACCTGCGATTTTTTTGCCCATTTCATACGCGCGGTTTAAATCGATCGGGAACTGCTTATCGCGCTGCTCCGCCTTATGCTTCTCGTCAAACATTCCCGCGTAATATTTTGAATAATCGGTAAACTGATATGTATCGCAGGAGTAAAGCGTCTCGCAGCTGCCGAGGAACATTCCGAGCATTTTGCCGTAGCCCTCGAAGCGCGGCAGAAACGGACTCTTTTGCAGATTTTCCTCGGATATGTTCATCGTCATAATAAGTCCGCAGTCCTTCTTTTTCTTTAGCAGCTTCGCGCCGTCGTTTTCGTAGTGCATGGTCGGAAAAAACAGTCTGTTAAGAAACGCGATCGTTTCTCCCGTCAGGTTTCCGTAGTATATCGGCGAGCCGATAATAAGCCCGTCCGCGTCCATTATCTTTTCATAAACCGGTTTCGCATCGTCATTAAAAGCACATATTCCGTCGGTCGTATTTCCGCGCAGCTTGCAGGCAAAGCAGCTTCGGCAATCCTTGAAATCGAGATCATATAAATGGATAAGCTCCGTTTGAGCGCCCGTTTCCATCGCGCCGCGCTCCGCTTCCGCGAGCAGCTTATGCGTGTTCCAGTTTTTTCGCGGGCTTCCGTTAATGAGTATTACTTTGGATGTATACTAAAAAAGTAGACAGAAAAATGGAAATATGTTAAAATAATAAACACGAGAGGAGAAGTATGAT
>CANQLT010000120.1 GCA_947624775.1 uncultured Monoglobus sp. | reverse complement strand
TTAGCAATAAGATGGATACGGACGCGGCTGGCTGCCGTGTGCCTTACCCATAAATCTATTATAGTAGGAGATGAATAAATAAATGGAAAAAATATTTGAAAGACCTCATTCCCTCAGCGACTTTGTTCTGTCATACTGCCCCGGCTGCACCCACGGCGTAATAAACCGCCTGGTGGCCGAGGTCGTGGACGAGAT
This sequence comes from uncultured Monoglobus sp., assembly GCA_947624775.1. GTDB lineage: Bacteria > Bacillota > Clostridia > Monoglobales > Monoglobaceae > Monoglobus. The sequence goes on along the minus strand of CANQLT010000120.1, from coordinate 7,879 downwards.
GGGTCTTGAGGGCAGCACGATAGGCGTGTGTCCCGTGGGATGCAGCGTCACGGCGTATAATTTCTTTGAATTCGATATGCAGGAGGCGGCTCACGGCAGAGCCCCGGCTGTCGCCACGGGAATCAAGCGGGTGCATCCCGACAAGCTGGTGTTCACCTATCAGGGCGACGGCGACCTGGCGGCCATTGGAACCGCAGAGACGATACACTCGGCGGCCAGAGCCGAAAATATAAGCATAATATTTGTAAACAACACTATCTACGGCATGACGGGCGGTCAGATGGCGCCCACCTCGCTGATAGACCAGGTGACCCAGACCACGCCCTTTGGCAGAAAGGTGGAGAACCAGGGCTATCCGATACACGTTTCCGAAATGGTGTCGACCTTAAAGGGCGCCTGCTATGTGGAGCGCGTGTCGGTCGACAGCGTGCCGAATATCAGAAAGACTAAGGCGGCTATCCGCAAGGCCTTTGAGTGCCAGATGGCGGGCAAGGGCTTCTCGCTGGTGGAGGTGCTCTCGAGCTGCCCCACAAACTGGGGAATGTCTCCGGTCGAGGCTCTGGAGCGCATACGCACCGAAATGATGCCCGAGTTCCCTTTGGGCGTTTATAAAGACTGTACCGAAACCGGAGGTGTCAGATAATGTATGAGCAGATAGTAATCGCGGGATTCGGCGGCCAGGGAGTGCTGTTCGCCGGCAAGATATTGGCATATATGGGCATGGACACGGGCAAGGAATTATCCTGGCTCCCGTCCTACGGCCCCGAGATGCGTGGCGGAACCTGCAACTGCAGCGTGATAATCGCCGACACGCAGATCGGTTCGCCGGTTATTCAGCGCCCCGACGCGCTGATAGTTATGAACAAGCCCTCGCTTGAAAAGTTCGTCGACGCGGTTAAACCGGGAGGCGTGATCGTTTTAGACAGCTCGCTGATAGACACAAAGGTCGAGAGAGACGATGTGACCGTTGTTTATATCCCGGCGATGCAGATCGCCGAGAGTGCCGGCGCCGGAACGCTCGGAAACATGGTAATGGCGGGCGCTTATATGAAAGCGAGAGAGGATATGTATAATATCGAGGACCTCTACCGCAGCGTGCGTGAGCATACCCCGGCAAAGAGAGCCGGCCTCGCCGAAAAAAATATCGAGCTTTTAAAGGAGGGATACGAGTATAAGCAATGCTGATCTCGATCTCGAATCTTAACAAAAGCTTCGGCGAAAACGAAATACTAAAGGATATCAATTTGACCATAGAGGACGGAGGCCGCTATGGTCTTATTGGCGTTAACGGAGCGGGAAAATCGACCCTGCTCTCGATAATCACGGGCGAACTCGACTACGATTCGGGCGAGCTTTACAAGGCACCCGGGCTGACGGTCGGCTACCTGAAACAAAACAGCGGTCTCGACCGCGGCTCCACCATAATCCGCGAGATGCGGAACGTGTTTTCTGAAATTCTTAAGCTTGAGGATGACATGCGCCGCCTTGAGGAAAAGATGCAGGGAATAACCGCGCACGATACAAGCGAGTATCGCAGCCTGATGAGCGAGTATTCCCAAAAGCAGGCGTATTTTGAGAGCCGCGACGGATATAATATCGATGTCAAGATCAAGACTGTTTTAAACGGCATGGGCTTTTCCGATAAGGATTCCGATACCGAGATCGCCACTCTTTCGGGTGGCGAAAAAACAAGGCTCGCCATAGCCGCGTTGCTTCTTCGGGAGCCGAAGCTGCTGATACTGGACGAGCCGACCAACCATCTGGATTTCAGAACCCTTGAATGGCTGGAGAATTATCTGGTGAACGACTATAAGGGCGCGCTGCTGATAGTCAGCCATGACAGATATTTTCTGGATGTGACCGTTGAGGGCATGTTCGAACTGGAGCGGCGCAAGCTGTATTCATACAAGGGCAACTACTCGAAATACACCGAACTTCGGGCGCAGCGGATAGCGTTGTGGCAAAAGGAATACGAGGCGCAGCAGCAGGAGATAGAAAAGATGCGGACATACGTTGAAAAGAACATAACCCGCGCGTCTACCTCGGCCTCGGCAAAATCCCGCGTCAAGGCCCTTGAAAACATGGAAATAATCGAAAAGCCCGACGCCGAGATAAAACCGATAAAGCTCAAATTTGAGATAACCAAGGAGCCGTTTAAGGACGTGCTGACCGTCTCGGACCTTGATGTGTCGGTTGGTGACCCGCCGGAGGCGCTGTGCGAAAACATAGACTTTTCGTTAAAGCGCGGCGAAAAGATAGCGATAATCGGCGACAACGGGATAGGCAAGTCCTCGTTTTTAAAGACAGCGCTGGGGATCATCCCCCATGAAAAAGGCGAGATTATTTGGGGACGCAACACCACGGTCAGCTACTATGAGCAGGAAAATTTGAATCTTGACCCCGACAAGCTCGCCATTGACGAGCTGTGGGACAGATTTCCGCGCATACCCGAGGCGAGAATACGCGGTGTGCTTGGCAGCGTCAGACTGACAAAGGACGACGTGTACAAGCCGGTTCGGGTCATAAGCGGCGGCGAGCGCGCCAAGCTCGCGTTCTGCATTATCATGCTCGAAAAATCCAATGTGATATTGCTCGATGAGCCCACCAACCACCTTGATCTGCCCTCGAAAGAGGTGCTGGAACAGGCGCTGCGCGATTATCAGGGCACGCTGCTTTTCGTGTCACACGACAGATATTTGCTGAACCGTGTTCCCGATAAGATCGTCGAGATGACAAAAGACGGTTTCACCGTGTATGACGGCAATTTTGAGTATTACAAACAGCGCCGCTCGTTTCTTGAAAAGAAGGCGGCGGATGAAAAGCCCCGCGAGGTAGCAAAGCCCGCGCCGAAAACCCAGGGCGGACACCGCTCAAAGGAACAGCGCCGAGCTGAGGCGCAGCGCAAACAGCGCGTTTCGGAGCTTGAAAATCTGATAGCGGAGGCGGAGGAGCGCATATCCGAGATCGAGGAGGATATGACGAAACCCGAGATATTCTCGGACTACGAGCAAATGAACGCTTTGACCGACGAACTCCGAGAGACGAACGAAAACTTGGAAGAATATTATGCCGAATGGGAAACGCTTTCGGAAGAATAATGTATTTAATCGGAAGAATAACAGAATTTAATGTGACAATTTTATAAAAAATTTACAAAAATTGTTGATTTTTTATTTTGTTTAAGATATAATATGATTAGATTAATGACAGAAAATTTCATGTTCAGGGGGTGTTGTTTGTGCAAGGCAGAGTATTTCAGAACACGCTTGTGCAGCTAAAAAGAGAGGTCCAGAGGACATTGGGAGTTATCGACGACAGCGACACGATCATTGCGTGCAGCGATGAGGACAAGATAGGCAACACGGTCGACAATATTTTCACCGTGTTTTCGGCCACCGGAGAGGTCAAGACGGTTGCCGGCGCGTGCTACAAAAAGATAGAGACGTTCAGCAAGTGCGAGTATATCGTGTTCTGCGAGGGCGACGACGATGTGGCAAGAAACGCCTGCTCGTTCCTCGCGGTGAACTTTCTCACGATCAAGCAGTATTATGACGAGAAGTACGACAAGTCAAGCTTTATCAAGAATATCATTGTTGACAACGTGCTGCCCGGCGGCATACTGTACCGCACAAAGGACCTGCATATCAGCGTTGACGGGTTCAGAGTAGTGTACCTGATAAGAGTTTCAGAGGAGACCGATCAGGGCTATCTTGACATACTCAACAATATGTTCCCGGATAAGGCCAACGACTATGTTATCCGCATAGACGAGAAAGACGCGGTTGTTGTCAAGGAATTCCGCGCCGAACCTTCCAAGGCGGAGGTGCTGAATGTCGCTCAGAGCATATTCGACACGCTGGGCGCCGAGGCCATGATAACGCCGCTTATCGGAGTTTCAACTCTGGCTGAGAAGATACAGGATCTGGCTCAGTGCTACAGAGAATCCCGCATCGCGCTCGAGGTAGGCAAGGTGTTTGACACCGAGAAGGACATCATAAGCTATGATAATCTGGGTATCGGCCGCTTGATCTATCAGCTGCCCACTACGCTTTGCGAGCTGTTCCTCAACGAGGTTTTCAAAAAAGAGTCGATCAATGTGCTTGACAGCGAGACGATATACACAATCCAGAAGTTCTTTGAGAACAACCTGAATGTTTCAGAGACGTCGAGGAAGCTGTTTGTTCACAGAAACACGCTGGTCTACAGACTTGATAAGATCAAGAAGCTCACGGGTCTCGACCTCAGAGAGTTCGACGACGCGATAATCTTTAAGGTTGCCATGATGGTAAACAAGTACCTCTCGTCGCAGCCCACAAGACTGTAAAAATATAATAAAAATAAGGGTATAAATTTGTTTTAACTCAAATATGATTATTCGGGGCGGCTGAGGCGGCTGTGTTTTGCCTGTCCGCCCCGTGATTTTGCGCAGTGAGGAGATCTGAATGAACAGAAAAGCAGTGAAAATTACAGCGATCGTCATAGCGGCTGTATTCTTTTTGGGAATATGCGCGGGCCTTTCCGCCATGTTTTTTATGTGAGGCCGAACGAGCCTGTTAAAAAAGTATAATTCCCGGAGGATACGAATATGTATATTAAAAAGAAAACGCTGATACTTTTGGCCGTTTTGCTGATGGTCGCGACATCGGTCACCACGATAGGGATTGTGAATCCGTTCGGGTTCACGCATTTTTTAAGTTTCCTGAAATTCAATATTCTGACCGACGCGATCGAGGACAGATATTATACCGACGTGCCGGTTGAGGACTATGTGAACAGCGCCATATCGGGATTCGCGGAGGGCACAGGCGACCCATATACCGACTTTATATACGGCGAGGAAGCCGACGCATACATGGAGGACATCAGCGGCAGCTTTGACGGTATCGGCGTATATATCGAAAACAATACCGAGGACAACACGATAACGGTCGTCTCGGCGATCGCCAACACTCCCGCAGAGGAGGCCGGTATAGTCAGCGGAGATAAGATACTGGCTGTGGCGGGCGTCAGCTATACCGGAGAGCAGATGAATGAGGCTGTCAAAAACATGAAAGGACAGTCGGGCACCACGGTTGACGTGACGGTGCTCAAGGCCGATAGCGGCGAGACCGTGACCTTGACCTTAGAGCGCAGGCACATAGACGTGACGACCGTTGAGTCAAAAATGATAGACGGCACCAAAACGGGATATATCGCGATCTCGCAGTTTACCGAGAGCACGGGAACGGAGTTTCACGATCAACTGGTCGAACTGACCGACAAGGGCGCGAAGAATCTGGTTCTGGATCTGCGCAATAACCCGGGCGGCTATGTGGACGCGGCGGTTGACGTGGCCTCAAACTTCGTGAAGTCCGGAGATGAGATAGTCTACACTCTCGATAAGCACGGCGAAAAGGAGAGCTACACATCAAGCGGCAGTCAGTATTATTTGCCGCTGGTCGTACTGATAAATCAGGGCTCCGCCTCGTCAAGCGAGATATTGACCGGAGCGCTCAAGGACCACGGGCTCGCGCATGTTATCGGTGAAAAGTCCTACGGCAAGGGCATAGTTCAGGAGGTATTCGAGGGCATAGACGGAATAGTGTCGGTAACGATCGCCAGATACTACACACCGAGCGGCGCCTGCATCCATGAGATAGGCATTGAGCCTGACGAAAATATACCAATGGAGCTGAGTAAATACGCCCGTCTGAGCGAGCTGTCCCTCGCGGAGGATGAGCAGCTGTCCGCCGCGGTGAATTATTTAAATAACAAATAATCAAAAAGGACGCGGATTTTATGATTTTTTCAAAGATCCCGCAAAAGATAAAAGCCGTTATTCGGCGGTTGTTTAGGACAAGAGAGGATCGCGCGGCCGAGCCTGTACCGATAGAGACAAAAACGCCGCCGATAAAGCCGCTTGATCCGCACAGTTTTCCCGCGGCGATAGAATTCACGCTGAGCGCCGCGGAGATTTCAGCGGACAGCGCGGGCATAGGGATAGCGCTGCCAAGCGGTTCTACGGACGCTGAGAGCCTTATGGACTATATCTGCCCGAGATTCAGACGTGTCGCGGTCTATACCGATGATCCTGCCGCCGAGGACATTGCCGACAGGATTTACAGCAGATTCGGCCTGCCGATAATGCTGTACGGCTCAAAAGATTTCGCGCGGTGCCGCCAAACCTTGACGGCGGATATCGGCGCCGGTATGCTGCGTCTCGGCCGCGATCTTTGCATAATCGGCACGGACGAGAGCGGAGAATTAGTCCGCGGCTGAAATTGGTGTTGACAATCGCTTGATATTAGAGTATAATTTATAAGTTAACTATAAGTTTATATTTGTATATAATTTTTAAAATATCGGAGGTAACTAAGAATGGAAAAGAAACAGGTTAAGTTAACTGAAGATGGTTTAAAGCAGCTTGAGGAAGAACTTGAATATTTAAAAACCAAAAAACGCAAAGAGGTTTCGGAGAAGATAAAGGTAGCTCTGGGATTCGGAGACCTTTCCGAGAACTCGGAATATGACGAGGCCAAGAACGAGCAGGCTCAGGTCGAGGCGCGTATCGTGTCTCTTGAAAATATGCTCAAAAACGCGGTCGTTATCAGCGAGGAGGACCGCGACACCTCGATCGTGGAGATCGGCGCTAAAGTAAAACTTTTAGACATCGAGTTTGACGAGGAAGTGACCTACAAGATCGTTGGCTCCACCGAGGCCGATCCCGACAAGGGCAAGCTGTCGGACGAGTCGCCTTTGGGCGCTGCTCTGCTGGGCAGAAGCACGGGCGAGACTATCGACGTTGAGGCGCCCGCGGGCATCATTCAGTACAAGATTCTGGGAATTTCCTAAAATTTAATATACGGAGGAAAAAATGAGCGAAAATAACAGGCAGACAGAAAAGGAACTTAACGAGGTACTGAGAATACGGAGGGACAAGCTCGGCGTTCTCAGAGAGAGCGGACGCGACCCGTTTGAGGTGACGTCATTTGACCGCAAGGACATGGCCGGCGACATAAAGGCCAATTATGAGGCATACGAGGGAAAGATCGTCACAATAGCCGGCAGGCTGATGGCAAAGCGCGTTATGGGAAAAATGTCATTTGCCGATCTGTCGGACAGAAGCGGCAGAATACAGCTCTGCGTAAAGAGGGACGAGCTTGGCGATGATGAGTACAAGATATATAAGAAATACGACATCGGCGATATAGTCGGCGTGACCGGAGAGGTTTTTAAAACCAAAATGGGCGAGATAACCGTTCGCGCCGCGAGCATCAAGCTGCTGTCCAAATCCCTGCGTCCCCTGCCCGAGAAGTTCCACGGCATGACAAACACCGACCTGAGATACAGGCAGCGCTATGTTGATCTTATCATGAACGACGAAGTGCGCAGAACGTTCGAGCTGCGCTCAGTCATCATTCGCGCGATCAGAAGCTTTCTCGACGAGCGCGGCTTTATGGAGGTCGAGACGCCCATACTCAACACGATTCCCGGCGGCGCGGCGGCAAGGCCGTTTATCACCCACCACAACACGCTCGATATAGACATGTACATGCGCATAGCGCCCGAGCTTTATTTAAAGCGTCTGATCGTGGGTGGCTTTGAAAAGGTCTACGAGATGGGACGCCTGTTCAGAAACGAGGGCATGGATGTTAAGCACAATCCGGAGTTCACATCTGTAGAGGTGTACGAGGCCTACGCCGACTATGAGGACATGATGGACCTCACCGAGGACCTGTTTAAATATGTGGCCGAAAAGGCGCTGGGAACCACCAAAATCACCTATCAGGGCGAGGAGATCGACCTGGGCGGAAAGTGGGAGCGGCTCACCATGCTTGACGCGATAAAGAAGTACGTCGGTATTGACATGCGCGGGGCCGCGACAGCGGAGGAGGCCATA
>CANQLT010000119.1 GCA_947624775.1 uncultured Monoglobus sp. | reverse complement strand
CTGCTGATGACCTACGAGTGGGGCTACACCTACAGCGAGCCAATGGCGGTCGCGCCGATCGGCTCGGTCGAGAGAGTTATACAATACGCTGTTACGCGAATCTCGCCAAGTAAAATTTTTATGGGAATACCGACTTACGGATACGACTGGCCGCTGCCTTATGTTAAGGGCGTGACAAAAGCCATGTCGCTGTCTCCCGTTCGTGCAGTGCAGATCGCCGAGCGTTACGGAGCCGTGATAAATTATGATGAGACCGCTCAAACACCGTGGTTCGATTACCAAGACGAAAACGGGGTGCGGCATGAGGTTTGGTTCGAGGACGCCAGAAGTATAACCGCAAAATATGATCTGGCCGACCGGTACAACCTGTTCGGATTCGGCTACTGGAGCCTTGACCGCAAATTTCCGCAAAATCTTGTTATTCTAAACTCAAAATATGAAATTGCGCAGTAAAATAATATATCGAACATAATTTGTAATAATAATGTAAGATTTAGGTAAAGTTTAAGTAAGATTTAAAATCCTTTACATGTAATTATATTTATGTTATAATTATTTGAATTGTTTAACAGAGTAACATAAGGAGAAATATATGTGCGCGAAAAAGTACGATAATCAAAGTATAACCGCCCTCAAAGGCGCCGACAGAGTGAGAAAGCGTCCCGCCGTAATATTCGGCTCGGACGGAATTGACGGCTGCGAGCACTCGATGTTTGAGATACTTTCAAACTCGATAGACGAGGCCAGAGAGGGCTTTGGCAATATTATAACGATAACAAGATTTTTGGACAAATCAATCGAGGTCGAGGATTTCGGCCGCGGAATTCCCGTTGATTATAACGAGCGGGAAAAAAAGAACAACTGGGAACTGGTTTTCTGCGAGCTATACGCGGGCGGCAAATATAAAAACAACACGGGCGGAAACTACGAATTCAGTTTGGGCCTTAACGGTCTCGGCCTTTGCGCCACGCAGTACAGCTCGGAATTTATGAGCGTTGTTATTCAGCGCGACGGATATAAATATGAGCTTGAGTTTAAAAAAGGCAAAAATATAGGCGGCCTTAAAAAAACGCCGTTCCGCCACAGGCACACGGGCTCGAAAATACTTTGGCGACCCGACCTGAAGGTATTTACCGATATCGACATACCTCTTGATTACTATCAAGACACATTAAAGCGGCAGGCTGTGGTGAATTCCGGCATCCGATTTGTTCTAAAAAACGAGATTAGCCGCGGAAAATTTGAGGAATTTGAATTTTTATATGAAAATGGAATTGTCGACTATGTGAAGGAACTTTCTGGCGGCAAGGCGTTTACCGAGCCGTATTTCGCCGAGGCGGAGCGCAGCGGCAGAGACCGAGAGGATCTGCCCGAATACAAGCTTAAAATGAGCTTTGCATTTTGTTTCTCAAACGAGATCAGCGCTACCGAATATTATCACAATTCAAGCTTTCTTGAGCACGGGGGCTCGCCCGACAAAGCTGTCAGAAACGCCTTTGTTTACGCTGTGGACAAATATTTGAAAGCCGAAAATAAGTATAACAAAAACGAGGGAAAAATACAGTACAGCGATATACAGGACAGTCTGATTCTTGTCTCAAACTCATACTCTACCATGACAAGCTATGAGAACCAAACCAAAAAGGCGATAAACAACAAGTTTATTCAGGATGCCATGACCGATTTTCTCCGCAAGACCCTTGATATCTATTTTATTGAAAACAAGATGGAGGCCGACAAAATCTGCGCCCAGATACTTGTGAACAAACGCAGCCGCGAAACCGCTGAAAAAACGCGAATCAATGTCAAGAAAAAGCTCGGCGGAAATCTTGATGTTGCCAACAGAGTTAAAAAATTTGTGGACTGCCGCAGCAAGGACCCCGAAAAGCGCGAGGTCTATATCGTTGAGGGAGACTCGGCGCTCGGCGCCTGCAAGCTGGGCAGAGACAGCGAATTTCAGGCCATTATACCCCTCAGAGGAAAAATTCTTAACTGCCTCAAAGCCGAGTATGACAAGATATTCAACAGCGATGTCATTGTTGATCTTTTGCGCGTTCTCGGCTGCGGAGTCGAGATCAAGTCAAAGCATAACAAGGATCTGAGCTCATTTGACTTAGGCAATCTTCGATGGAGCAAGATCATAATCTGCACCGACGCGGACGTTGACGGATTCCATATTCGCACACAGGTGCTCACGATGATTTACAGGCTTGTGCCGACCCTTATCGAAAAGGGATACGTGTATATAGCCGAGTCGCCGCTGTATGAGATCAACACCAAAAGGAGCACATATTTCGCGTTTAACGAGCAGGAAAAGTCCGATATACTCAAAAAAATTGACGGCCAAAAATACACGATACAGCGCAGCAAGGGCCTCGGCGAGAACCAGCCCGACATGATGTGGCGCACCACCATGAATCCCGAGACGCGCCGCCTCATTAAGATAATGCCTGACGACGTTAAGAAAACGCAGGAGATATTTGATCTGCTGCTCGGCGACAATCTGAGCGGCCGCAAGGAGCATATCGCCGAGAGCGGCCATAACTATATAGACCTGATCGATGTGTCATAAACATACATTATAACTTATTTTAAATCAAATACTATAAAGAATTGGAAAACATATTATGAAAAAACCTATAATACAAGAACAACAGATAACCGACACTCTGGAAAACAATTATATGCCGTACGCCATGAGCGTTATCATTTCCAGGGCAATACCCGAGATCGACGGGCTTAAGCCGTCGCACCGCAAGCTGCTTTATACCATGTATAAAATGGGTCTCATAAACGGCCCGCTCACAAAATCCGCAAATATAGTGGGACAGACAATGCGCCTCAATCCTCACGGCGACGCCGCGATATATGAGACGCTTGTCAGGCTGACCGACGGAAACGGAGCCCTTCTTCTTCCTCTTGTAAAATCAAAGGGAAACTTCGGCCGCGTGTATTCGCGCGATATGGCATATGCCGCCGCGCGTTACACCGAGGTCAAGCTGTGTCCCGTATGCACCGAACTGTTTGGAGAGATAGACAAAGACACGGTAGACTTTGTTGACAACTATGACGGTTCGATGAAAGAGCCGACGCTGTTGCCGACGACCTTTCCGAATATTCTGGCGAACCCGAATCAGGGCATCGCGGTCGGAATGGCGTCAAATATTTGCTGCTTCAATCTGCGTGAGCTGTGCGACGCCACGATCGCCGTTATGAAGGACCCCGAGGCTGATCTGTCGGAGATCATGCCCGCGCCCGATTTTCCGACCGGAGGAATGTTGCTCTACAACAAAACCGAAATTGATGAGATATATCGCACAGGCAGAGGCTCTATAAAAGTCCGCGCAAAATATAAATATGACAAAAAGCAAAACTGCATTGACATATATGAGATACCTTACAGCACAACCGTTGAGGTCATTATAGACAAAATAGTTGATCTGGTAAAGTCGGGCAAGGCGAGAGAGATCTCGGATGTCCGAGACGAGACTGACCTCAAAGGTCTCAAGATTACAATTGATTTAAAGCGCGGCACCGATCCCGACGCGCTCATGGCGAAGCTCTATAAAATGACCGCGCTTCAGGACAGCTTTGGTTGCAACTTTAATATTCTGGTTGAGGGCTCACCAATGGTGCTCGGCGTTAATGATATTCTCTGCGAGTGGCTCAGGTTCCGCCGCAGCTGTGTCAAGCGCGCGCTGAGCTATGATATTGACAAAAAGAGTGCCAAGCTGCACCTTCTTGAGGGACTGAGCCTTATTTTGCTTGATATTGACAAGGCGATAAAAATAGTCCGCGAGACCGAGGACGATTCAATGGTCGTTCCTAATCTCATGAGAGGATTCAGCATAACCCGAGCGCAGGCCGAGTTTGTGGCCGAGATAAAGCTGCGCAATCTGAATAAGGACTATATCCTAAAACGGACAGCCGAGATAGAAAACCTTAAAAACGAGCTTGACGATCTCCGCAAGACTGTTGAGAGCAAGCGCAGAATAAACAAACTGATTGAAAAACAGCTGAAACAGGTAGCCAAAAAATTCGGCTCCGACCGCAAAACAGAAATAATATCGGCTGATGAGATAAAAGAACCGTCGGTGGATGAAACTATTCCCGATTATGGTTTAAAGCTGTTCAGAACGCGCGATGGATACTTAAAGAAAATTTCTCTCGTTTCTTTGCGTACAAGTGGGGAACAAAAGGTCAAGGAAGGCGACGAGCTTGTTCAGGAAGTTGAGGCGAAAAACAGCAGTGAGGTCATCTTCTTTGCCGAGGGTGGAACGGCCTATAAAATGAAAGCCTATGATATTCCCGACAGCAAAGCCAGTCTGCTCGGTGATTTTATTCCGAACCTGTTGGGACTGACCGACAAGGAGCAGATCGTGGGCATGGCTGTAACCGACAACTTTAAAGGCGAGCTTATATTCTGCTTTGAAAACGGAAAGGCCGCAAAGGTCCCGCTTTCCGCTTATCAGACCAAAACAAACAGAAAAAAGCTTACGGGAGCGTTTTCTTCAAAGTCGCCTATGGTTGAAATGTTTTTCCTGCCCGAGGGCGAGCAGACGGAAATTGTTTTGTTCTCGGACAGCGGCCGTGCCGTGGCTGTAAAATCGGACAAGATACCACTAAAGACTACCCGTTCCACGCAAGGCGTTAATATTATGTCGTCGAGGAAAGGCAGCGTCGTGAGCCGCTGCGCGCTCGCGGCCGAGTCGAATATAATTAATATGTCAAGATTCAGGACGAGAACATACCCGGCGGTCGGCGCTCTTGTGAGAGAATCTGATTTGGGGATTGAGCAAATAAGCATTGACGACAACGGTCAATAAAATATATTTGCAAAATATATTTGTTCGTGATATAATATATTAACAGAGTATTTGTTTTGTAACGGGGTGGGATAAATGCTTCAGAAAAAAATTATCTGGAAATTGAATATAATCGACCTTCTGCTCATAGTTATCATACTGCTGAGTATATTGGCGCTTATATACAAGTCGGTGTCGGGCAGCGGCGATGAAAGCGAATATCGCGAATATACGCTTACTTATGTATGCGAGAGCGCACCTATACGTCTTTTTGACACGATCAATCAAGGGGAGCTCTGTATTGACGGCGCAACAGGCGACGAAGTAGGCGATCTTACCGATTTTGAGGTTACGCCGATTTTTGAATATGTTCCCTCGGCGCCCGAAACACCCGAGCCGATACCTGACGAAGAAAACGAAGAAGAAATTTCTGAAAATTCGGATGAAGAAAATACGGACGACGAAAATGCGGAAGATTCCGAGAATGGCAACGATGATCGCCGGGCCTCCAAAAGTACCCCCACGCCAAGACCCACGCCCGAGCCTACCAGAGCCAAAGCGGTTTTCACTACTACGGTCGAGGCCGCGAAAGCCGAACACGGTATCAGGATCAACAAAAACGTATATTTGATAGGACAAAGCATGCAGCTCGTTATCGGCAACACGGTGTTTGACGTGTATATCAGCGACATGCAGTAGCGAATTGATAAGCAAACGCGGGAGAACATATGAAAGAAACATTGATCGCCACATACAAAAACAGTTTTTTGTACGAGATTATCCTTTGGATAACCGGCGTTATGATCCCGCGCCTTAAAAATGATTTTTTGTCAAGCTACACATATAAGTTTATCGGCTGGGTCGAAAAAAGCGTTTTAAACAATAAGTATCTTGAGATATTTTTCAATACCAAAAAGGTCGGCGAGGCTTGGTATGCCAGCGCGTTTTACAGATACACCACATACGCGATAAGACATTTGGCTTTTTATATTCCGAAATCAAAAATAAGATTTCACGCCTATTACATCGGAATATTTATGTTGTTTGTTCTGCTTTTTCCCGCGAGATTTTGGGATAATTTTTTCATGGTCCCGGTTTTTGCCTGCATTGCTTTGATTTATATAAGCCACAACGCTGTTCACAGAACGGGTGTTATTTTCATACTTATAAATCTGGTTATCACTATGTTTATCGGGATGATGAGCATTTCTATCCCTATCGCGGCCTGCAAAATACTTTCGTATTTTCTGCTTGCTGTTGATCTGTTTTTCCTGATTTCCTTCGCGATTAGAACCCAGACAGATCTTGAAAATCATTTGATGTTTTTGTTTATCGCTCTGATAGCCCTTTGTTTTATCGGCGTTGTTCAGGCCAAAACGCCCGGAGATTTCGGAGTCGCCATCACAGGCGTTTTTGACAATTCCGAAGTGTTCGCCGAGATACTTGTGCTGTTGTTTCCGTTCGCGTTTGTCTATCCGATCACGCTTAAATCCACGCTCAGGCGCATTATATATTCTGTTATAACGATGGGCTTGTCATTCTGGGTAATAACGGCCACGCAGTCAAGGGCTGCTTTCATAGCTTATTTTATTGAGCTTATTATAGTGATTGTGTTGATCGACAGACGATATATCCCCATGATATTGCTGCTTGCGCCGACGTTCAGCGATCGTGTGATAAATAATATTATACTTATGTGGCAGCGCGAGAGCGGACACGGCAATCTTTTTCAAAATATTGTCAACGCTTTTCGCGGATTCTGGCGGAACGGATTTGGCGTCAATACCGATAATTTTGTGAATATGTATAATATTTCCGCGCTTCACTACGGAGACAGACATTCACTTATCAATCTTCCAAATGTTACCATAAGTCCGATTTACTTTAACATTCTTGTTAACGTCGGCGCGATATTTATGATAGGTTTCATGTATTATATATTACGAATAGCTCACTCCTCTATAACCTGCATGTTCAGGGCGACACCCAGACAGAAGCTGGTTTTTGCTGCGGGTCTGGCTGCGCTTTTGGGTATTTCGATCTCCTCGATGCTCGAATCTTCACTCTTTGAGCCGCGCGTTCTGATAATGTACTGGTCGATGCTGGGACTTTTGCGCTCGGGCAGGATTATCAAGTTTGGAATTTTGGACTGATTCGAGGCAATGTGAGTTAATTTTTAAATATGTATTGACGAAACTCGATGTTTTTATTATAATATTAATAACAACTAATTTGGAGGCAATCAGATGAAATCCGAAAAAATATATATCAAAGTGCTGCAAAATATAGGATTCAGACTTTTTGCGGTGCTGTCACTTTTGTTGCTGTTTGGCGCTCAGCGTCTGCCTGCGCTTTCCGTTAAGGCCGAGGAGCTGCGCGACGTTACCGAAAGCTTCAGCATTTCATCATTCGCGTTCGGAAATTTCGCGAAATTTTTCGACTATTTCGCGATACCGCTGAGCTATACCGCACTTATTATGATCGTGTTTGCGGCAGTCATTCTTATGCTCGGTGCGATATCTTTGGGACTTTCTCTGTTTACATATCGCAAGGTACAGGTGGTAAATTTTTTTGTATCGCTCGTCGGAACATTATGCAGCATAGCGTTTTCCGTGCTTCTGACCGTGTCGATATATGAATGGAGAAACGATATAGATATCGAGGGGATACTCACGTTTGACCCCAACTATTTTCTGATCTGGCTGCCCGCGGCGCTGTTTGCGATTGCCACATTATTTATTTACACATACGCAAAGCTGCCCGGTTACCGTATTGCTGACGGAAAATTTTTAAGGGCCATGGGCTGCGCGCTCAATCCCCAAAATTTTCCGCGCACATTCAAAAAAGACGACCATACCGAGGCGATCTTCCGTGCAAGCGTGCCTCTTAAAATGAAAAAGTACGCCACTATCAGCGAGCCCGACTCGCTGAAAAAAGCGCGCAAGTCGGCATCAAAATCACGCAGGAAAGCTGAAAAAACCAAAACAGCCGACCCGGCGGAAGCGTCATCCAAAAAGCTTTCCAATCTTGAAATTGCTATAAACAAACGAGAGCATGCCGAAAGGGTTGCAAACAGAATGGTTGACAGCGAAAACAACGCTCTGCGTAAAAAGAAAAATTTCAAAAAATCATCGGCATCCAAAAAATCAAATTCTAACGCCTCTGCTGTGAGATTAAGCGAAGCCGAAAAAAGAGCCAGAGCTCTTGAGATCGCCAAGCTAAAGGCGAAACATGCCGAGGAGATAGCTTTAAGAAATAAAGAAATATAGCAAAAGAGGGTCAAACCCTCAATGTCATTAAGTTAAGAAAGACAAATAAAGATTAAGTACTATACAGGGAGAGCGAAAACTGCAAATTCACTCTCC